>DATKRG010000342.1:0-14976 GCA_035532275.1 Streptosporangiaceae bacterium
GCCGACCGCCTCGGCAGCCAGCGCCGCCTGGCGCTCGCTGGTCTCGGTCAGCATGCAGCCGCCCGGCGCCAGCCATCGCGGCGCTTCGGCGGCTACCCGCCGCAGCACGTCGAGGCCGTCCTCGCCGCCGTCGAGCGCCACCCGCGGCTCGTGCATGCGGGCTTCGGGGGGCAGCAGCGCGACCTCTTCGGCCGGCACGTAGGGGACGTTGGCGGCCAGCACGTCCACCCGGCCGCGCAGTGCCGCGGGCAGGGGCTCGAAGAGGTCGCCCTCGTACACCTGGCCCCCGGCCGCGCCGACGTTGCGGCGGGCGCACCGGACGGCGGCGGGGTCGAGGTCGGCGGCATGCAACTCGACCCGGCCCAGGGCCGCGGCCAGCGCGACTCCCACCGCGCCCGAGCCGCAGCACAGGTCCACGACAACCGTCGCCGGCCCATCGGGAGCGCGCCGGGTGAGTGCGGCGGCCTCGCGGACCAGGAACTCGGTGCGGCGGCGGGGCACGAACACCCCGGGATCCACCGCTATCCGCAGCCCGCAGAACTCAGCCCAGCCGACGACATGCTCGATGGGCAGGCCGGCCACCCGCCGGTCCACCATGGCGTCCAGTTCGGCGGGCGTCCCGGCCGCCGAGACGAGCAGCCGGGCCTCGTCCTCGGCGAACACGCAGCCCGCGGCCCGCAGCCTGGCGACGATGCCCGACGGTGGGGGAGCAGGCGGGGAATCCGGCATGGGAGCGTCAGGTTACCTGAGCCGGGTGATGCGCTGATGCTGGCCCGTCGCACCGGACCGGGCCGCTCTCGCGGTGCTAGCGGGGCCGGGACGGCATCACCACCAGCGCGAGCAGGCCACCGGCCGCGGCCACGATGGCGCCGGCCGCCAGGCCCAGATCCATCCCGCTCATGAAGGCCGTGCGGGCCAGGTGCGCCAGGACCGCCCCGAGGTGGCCGCCGATATGCGCCGCGACCACCAGCGCGCCGCCGACCGAGCCGAGGATCGCGTGCTCCAGCGTGGCCGGTACCGGGTACGGGGCCAGGGCACTGGTCATGGACGACTGGTAACGGGTGGACAGCAGGCTGCCGATGACCGCGACCCCGAGCGCGCCGCCCACCTGGAGGAAGGTCCCGTTGGTGGCGGACCCGACCCCGGTGTGTTCCTGCGGCAGCGTTCCCATCACCGACGCGGTCGCGCAGGGGATGGCCAGGCCGGCGCCGATCCCCAGCATGATCATCCCGGGGAGGGTGCTGAGATAGGTGGACGCGATTGTCGCCCCCGACATCTGCCAGAGCCCGCCGGCGATGGTGAGCAACCCGGCGGCAAGGGTGATCTTGGGTCCTGCCAGGCGCACCGCGAACGGGGAGATGGCGGCGATGACCGCGATCGCGGCCGCCGCCGGGATGACCCGCACCCCCGCCTGCAGCGCCGTGTAGCCCAGCTCGAACTGCAGATACTGCGTGAGCACGAAGAGCGAGCCGAACAGGCCGAACGTGACCAGGCCGACCGATGCGATCGCACCCGAGAAGCGCCTGTTGCGGAAGAAGCCCAGGTCCAGCATGGGCTCGGCGGTGACGAACTCCCAGCCTGCGAACAGCCCGAGCACGCCCACCCCGGCCAGCCCGGCGCCGAGCACCAGGCCGGACGACCAGCCCTTGACCGGGGCCTCGATGATCGCCCACAGGACCAGCCCGAGACCGGCGATCGACAGCAGGGCGCCGGGCAGGTCGGGGCGGCGTGCGGCCGGGTTCCTGGAGTCCGGGACCAACGGCACCGCCAGCACCAGGCCGATGACGGCGATCGGGACGTTGATCAGGAAGACCGAGCCCCACCAGAAATGGGCGAGCAGCAGGCCACCCACGATCGGGCCGAGCGCGACCCCCACGCCGCTGGTCGCCGCCCACATGCCGATGGCGCGCTGCCTTTCACCGGGGTCCCGGAAGGCGTCAGTGATGATCGACAGCGTGGAGGGCATCATCATGGCAGCCCCGATGCCCATACTCGCGCGGGCGGCAATGAGCATGCCCACCGAGCCGGAAAAGGCGGCCCAGGCCGATCCGGCGGCGAACGCCGCCAGGCCGGCCAGGAATACCCGTTTACGGCCAACCCGGTCCGCCAGACTGCCCATGACAAGCAGCAGGCCTGCGAAAACCATGACGTAGGCATCGACGATCCACTGCAGTTGGCTGTCGCCCGCGTGCAGGTCACGCACCAGGGTGGGGAGCGCGACGTTCAGGACCGTGCTGTCCAGGTTGACCATCAGGAGCGAGATGCAGAGCACGGCCAGCGCGAGCCAGCGCCGCGGGGCGGATCCGGTCCGGGAGGCGGAGGACGGTGATGGGCGGGTTGCGGCGGTCACGCCCCCAGTCCACCGCGGCCCCCTGGGCCGGGCCAGGGCCGGACGGCCCGATCAATGGTCCCCTCGCAGGGTAATCACAATGTAGTCACGCGAGCGGTCTGCGTATGGGCGGCGGCTGGCATTCCCGGTTCCCGGTTGGGGCGAAATATGCCCAGGTCAGCCTCGATGTCCGAAGCGTATTCGGACCGAACACAGCGAGTCACCGCAGGTCCGGTGGCCGGCGCGACACGCGCCCGCAGGGGCCAAAGGACTCCCCGAGCAGCGCGTTATGGCGCAGAATGGTCCACAGACGGACACGGAGAGCGCCGCAACTCATTGCTGCGCGTGCGCAGGAGCGGGGCGGAGGTGCGATGGTTCGCAGGTCAACCGTTGATCGCAGTCCGCAATCAGATGTATACGGTGCGGACTACGGCGCGGGGACCGGGGACCTGGCGCCAAGCGGCGGCAGCAGGGGCCGTGCCGCCCAGGGCTGGCGTGGCGCTGGCGGGCGCTGGCTGGTCTGGGTGTTCCGGGTCGTGGTCTGGCTCGTGCTGCTCCTCATCGGCTACCGCGGGGTGACCGCGATCGTGCAGGGGGAGACCAGTCCCAGCCGCGCTCCGGCCGCGGCGCCCTCGCCCACCAGCAGCTTCCCGACCGCCCTGGCCAGCGCCTATGCGCTCCAGTTCGGCCAGGTGTACCTGAACGCCAACCCGGCCACGGCCGGGCAGCGCGCCAGCCAGCTCGCCGCGTTCCTGCCGGCCGGCACCGATTCGCAGCTGGGCTGGAACGGGACGGGATCGCTGCAACTGCAGTCGGAACAGGTTGCCAGCGTTGTGGTGCGCGACTCCCATCACGCGCTGGTGACGCTGCTGGCCCGCGTCAACGGCCAGCTGATGGAACTGGGCGTACCGGTCTACTACGCCGGCGGCACGCTGGCGGTCTCCGGTGAGCCCGCCTGGCTCGCCGCGCCGCCGCGGGCCGCGGTGCCGTCGCCATCGCAGGCCAGTACCGATACCGGCACGCAGTCGGCGCTGATGAGCCAGCTGCCCGCTTTCTTCCAGGCCTACGCCAGCGGGAACCAGGTCACCCTGGCCCGGTTCCTCGCCCCCGGCACCACGGTGACCGGCCTGGGCGGCCAGGTGACGTTCGGCTCGCTGACCGCGGTGACCGTCCCGGCCGGCGGGCGGACCCGGCACGTCGTCGCCACGGTCGTGTGGAACGTGCCGGGCCAGGCAGGGCCGGTGGTCAAAGGGGTCAGGGGCCCGCCGCCGACGGCCGGGCTGGAAATGAGCTACGCCCTCACGATCGTGAAGCGCAGCGGGAACTGGTATATCAGCAATATCGGTCCGTCGCTCCAGGCTGCGGGGTCGCCGTGACCATGACCCCGGCAGCCGCGCGGGCCACCCAGCGCCCCGCAGTCCCCCGATATCCCGGAGTAGGCCGATGCTGTCCCATTCACTGATCGCGGCGGTCCCCCAGTCGCTGAGCACGTCCGGTCTCGTCTCATACCTGCAGGGTCTTTTTGGGCCGCTGTTCCTGGGGATCGTCGGGATCGTCGCGCTTTTCTTCCTGTTCACGCGTGAGATCATCCGGTTCGTGCAGTTCATTGTCCTAGCGGTCGCGATCGCCGTGGTCTTCTACACGCCGAGCATTGTCCAGACCCTGGCTCAGGGCATCGCTAAGGCCTTGGGCGTCCACTGACCTCCGCCCGCGCGGAAGGAGACCACCTGGTGGAGCTGCCCACCTATACCAGCATCTGGCGGATCGAGAAACGGCTGTACAAGCTGTACGATTTCCGGCTGCCGATGCCACTGCCGGTGGGCCAGATAGCCGTCTTCGTCGCTATCACGGTGCCTTATGTCATCCTTCTGACGCTGCTTGGGCTGCCCTTCAACCACACCCTTTTCTGGCTGTATGTGCTGCCACCCGGAGTCCTGACCTGGCTGGCCACCCGTCCGGTGCTGGAAAGCAAGCGCCTGCCGGAACTGATCATTTCCCAGATGCGCTATCTCGGCGAGCCGGCGAGCTGGTGCCGGATGGCGCCACTGGCCGAGAAGGAAGAGATCGTCGTGGTCGCCCGGGTCTGGCGGCGTGGCCGGCCTGTCACGGCTGCTGCCACCGCGCAGGCCATCGCCCACCCGGCCGCTCCTGGCATCGCCCGGGCCGCCGCGCGGGCCGCCCGCCCGGCCATTCCGGCGCCCGCTCCCGGCCAGGCCGCGGCCCTGCTGCGGGTGCCGGCTGGTGCCACTCCGGCCGGCCCGCGAGCCGCGGCGGGCAGCACCCGCGGCCACATGCCCGCCGGGCAAGCCGTGCCTGCTGCGCCCGCGCCGCCGGCCCCACCACGTCCTGGTCAGCGTCCCGGCCCGGCCCCCGCCGCCGCAAGAGCCCCGGCCGTCCCGGCCGCGCCAGGGCCGGTGCCCGCCTCCTTCGGAGTCCCCGGCCCGGTGGCGCCCGCCCAGCACAGCCCCGCCCAGCACAGCCCCGCCGCCAGCAGTCCAGTCCCGGCAGCGGCGCCAGCGCCGTCGCCGCCGGTGGTGATCGTGCCGGCTCAGCGCGCGGCGGCCGGGCCGCCCACCGTGCGGCGCCGCGGGGTCGAGCGGGCACTGAGCGGTCCCGCCGGCCAGCGCAGCGCCAGCTGGCGTGACCACGTCGTCGTGGTCCCGGGCGGGCTCGGTCCCGGCCGTCCCGACCACGACAAGCGCGACCGGGCACGGGCAGTGCTGCCGGTCGGCGGCTCCCGGCTGGTGGCCGTCCTGGGCTGCACCGTCGGGGCCGGCCAGACCGTGACCACGCTGATCGTCGCCGATCTGCTGGCCAGCCTGCGCGGCGAATCGGTGGCGGCACTCGACCTCAACCCCGGCCCGGCCTCGCTCGCCGAGCTGGCCGAGCCACGGCCACCCATGCCGCTCAGCGAGCTGCTCGCCGGCTCGGCGGTGCCCGGCCCGGCCGATCTGGATGGGCTGCCCGGCCAGCCCGGGTCGCCCCGGCACGCCACCGCGAAGGGACGCCCGCCTCAGCCCGCCTCCCTGCCCCGTGGCCAGGGGCGGCTGGACGTGATCGCCCCGGAGGTCCGTGGCGACGGCTCCCTGGCCTTGGGCGACCTGGAGTACCGCCGGATGCTGGACGCGGTGGCCGGCCGCTACCAGCTCGCGTTCGCCGACCCCGGCGCGTCGGCGGTGGCCAGGATACTCACCGCCGCCGACCAGCTGGTGCTGGTGGCGCCCGCCAGCCCGGACGCGGCCCGCGCCCTGGCCATGACCCAGGAATGGCTCGGCAGCCACGGCTACCAGGCGCTGACCGCGAACTCGATCACTGTGCTGAACGGCCTGTCCAAGCGCAGCATGCCGCACGCCGGGCAGGCAGAACTGGTCGTCAGGGGCAGGTGCCGGGCCATCGTGCGGGTGCCCTGGGACGACCACCTGGCCGAGCCGCAGTCCGAGCGGGGAGTCCGGGACAGCCTCGACCCCTCGGCGACGCCGTCCCGGCTCGGGCAGCTGCGGCCACCGGTCCTGCAGGCCTACACCGCGCTGGCCGGGGTGCTGGTCGCAGCGCTCGCCACCAGCCCGCAGCAGCGGAGGGCCGCCCAGTGAGCGGGCGCACGAGAGGCCGGAGCCGGCTCAGCGTCCGGTACTTCGATGACCGGATCCTGCTCACCGAGACCCACGCCTGGGCCTACTACCGCCTGCCGACCCACGCCTACGAGTTCACCACCCCGCCCGAGCGGGAGGCGCTGGCGGTCAACATCACGGTGGCGCTGGCCGCCATCAGGCTGCCCGATGCCGAGGTGCACCTGCGGGTGGCGCACCGGTCCTACCCGGCGGCGGAGTGGGCGGCCCGGCTGGATGCCACCTCCGACGGCGGCCCGGGCTGGCGGGACTACCTGGACGAGATGTACCGGCACGTGTGGGCGAAGGACTTCTGGACCAAGGAGGTCTACCTCGGCGTCCGGCTGGGTGCGCGGGGTATGCGGGCCCAGCTCTCCGGCGGGGCGTTCTCCCAGTTCATCAACACCTACCGGGCCAGTGAGCAGGCGCTCGGGCTGAGCGACGACGCGGTCTCCGACTCTGAGCTCGCGCGCTGGACCGACCAGGCCGAGCGGCTCGGCCGGGCGCTGTCGGCCAGCGCGCTGCATGCCCGGCACGCGACCAGCGACGAGATCGCCTGGCTGTTCCAGCACGCCCTGGCCGGCACCGTGGGGGAGCCGCCGCCGTCGGCGGTCCGCCGCCGCACCTGGGGGACCGGCGAGATCGAGGCCCTGCTGGAGGGCCAGGTGCTGAACGGCCGCACGATGCTCCAGCTGGAACACCCGGCCGGGGAGTCGTGCGTGGCGTTCCTGTCCTTCTCCCGCTTCCCCGACGTGATGTCCTTCCCCGACGGCGAGCCCTGGCTGCATTTCGCTGACTCGCTGCCGTTCCCGGTGGAGGTCAGCTCCCGGATGAGGCTGATCCCCCCGGCGAAGGCGAGCAAGGACGTGGGCCGGCGGCTTGCCCACGCCAGGGACATGGACGCGCACATCCGCGAGGCCGGGGTCGACCTGCCGCTGGCGCTGGCCGAGCAGATCGAGGCCGCCCGGATGCTTGAGCACGGGATCACCAAGGAGCGGCTGCCGTTCGTGTACGGGTGGCACCGGCTGTGCGTGAGCGCGCCGTCCCGTGATCTGTGCCAGCGCCGGGTCGAGGCGCTGGTCGAGCATTACCGGGACATCGGCATCGACGTGGTCAACTCCACTGGCGACCAGTTCTCGCTGCTATGCGAGTCGCTGCCGGGCGACCGGGTGCGGCTGCCGTCGTATGTTCAGCGCCAGCCGCTGTACACCATCGCCGGCGGGGTGCCCACCGCGACCGTGGACCTGGGCGACCGGGCCGATGGGGGCCTGGACGGCGCCGGCGTGGACGGCGGCTGGATCGGCCCCTACATCGGTGAGTCCCTGGGCCGGGCCCGGTCCATCGTGCATTTCGACCCGCTGCTCGCGGCGGCCCGCAACCGCCCCACCGCGGTCGCCATCACCGGTGAGCCTGGCGGCGGCAAGACCACCCTGGCGCTGCTGCTCATCCTCCAGCTCGCGCTGCGGGGCGTGACGGTCGCGGTCATCGACCCCAAGGGGGACGCCGAGTCGCTGGTGGACGTGCTGGCGGCGCGCGGCCGCAGGGCCCGGGTGCTCCCGCTCGGCTCGGCGGCGCCGGGGCTGCTGGACCCGTTCTCGTTCGGCGACGACCTGTCCGAGAAGCGCACCATGGCGACCGAGACGCTGCGGCTGCTGCTGCCGCGGATGAGCGAGGAGCGCGAGAGCGCGATGATCCAGGCCGTGGCCGCGGTGGCCGGCCGGGAGCGGCCCAGCCTGGGCAAGGTCGTGCGGCACCTGGAGCAGGCCGAGGATCCCGCGTCCCGCAACCTGGGCGCGGTGCTGCGCTCGATGTCGGAGATGCGGCTGGCCCGGCTGTGCTTCGCGCCCTCTGGCGGCCAGCGGATCGACGCGGCGGGCTGGACCACGGTGTTCACCCTGGCCGGCCTGACGCTGCCCGACACCGCGGTGGGCCGCGATGACTTCTCCTACGAGCAGCGGCTGTCGGTCGCCCTGCTGTACCTGGTTTCCCAGTTCGCCCGCAGATTGCTGAACGGAATGGATCGCCGGCTGCCCAAGGCGATCTTCCTGGATGAGGCGTGGGCGATCACGTCGACGCCCGAGGGCGCCAAGCTGGTGCCTGAAGTGTCGCGGATGGGGCGCTCGCGCAACACCGCCTTGATCCTGGTCTCGCAGAACGCAGGCGACCTGCTGTCCGAGCAGGTGACGAACTGCATCTCGGGGGTCTTCGCGTTCCGCTCCTCCGAGCGGGTCGAGGTGGCCAACGTGATGGCGCTGCTGGGGGTGGAGAACTCGGACGAGCATCAGATAGCGCTGAGGGGGCTCGGCAATGGTGAATGCATCTTCCGCGACCTGGAGGGAAGGGCGGGCCGGATAGGCATCGACCTGATCTCCGACGAGATGCGGCAGTGGCTGGACACCAACCCAACCCGTGCCAGGCCCAGCCCCAGTGGCCAGCCTGCGCCGGGCAATGATTCCCCGCCCGAACGCCCGCCGGACCGCCCCTACGCAGGTGAGCCGGCGCCCTGATCGAGAAGGCCCCGAATGCTCAGATCTGCCCGCTTAGCCAGGCCGAAGTCATCCCCCCCAACGACTTCCGGAGTCCCCCTGATGCCCAGACGCCCTTCCCGGTTGCCGCTCCCCGTGCGCCGGGTCCTGTTGCTGCTCGCCGCGCTGGCCGCGCTGACTGGCATGCCCGGCACCGCGCAGGCGGCGGTGAACCCGGCCGCCCCGGTCATCATGACCGTGCGGGCGCTGGCGGTGCCCATCCGCGCGCTGGCCGCCTCGGCGCCCGCGCACGCGGCGCGCCCGGCCCAGCCCGGCGGCGTCTGCCAGGTGCCCGGTGTCGGTGACATCGGCGGCCTGCTCGGGTTCTGCGCGGCCGGGTCGAGTGGCCTCATCGGCGCGCTGGACAACATCTGCCAGCCGTCCGTGCCCGCGCCAGAGCCCGCAACCGGCGGCATCGACGCGCTGATCACGCCGCCCGCCGGGACGGTGCGGACGCCGGCCACGCTCTACGACAGCTACGGCGTGGCCGGGCAGTCGTGGGCCGCCTACGACCTCCAGTGCTCCGATATGACGTCGCTGATCGGCAACAACGTCGCGGGAGTGGTCTTCGACGCGGCGAAGGCGCTCGACCGGGTGACGATCACGGTGTACCAGTCGGCGGCCGGGGAGGGCATCCTGTCCTGGCTGAGCGGCGCCGTGGACAAGCTGATCACCAGCCTGGGCAATGCCGTCTACTTCCCGTACCTGGCACCGGTGGTCATCCTCGGGGCGATCTGGCTGGCCTGGCAGGGGCTGATCCGCAAGCGGGCGACCCGCACCATCGAGGGCACGGTGTGGATGGTGATCGCGTGCGCGGCGGCGATCTGGCTCATCGGCCGCCCGGCCGATTTCACCGGCGTCGGCAAGACCGTGTCCGACGGCATCACCCAGACGCTCAACCTCGCCTTCGCCAAGCTTCCCGCCCCGCGCCAGGCCAGCTGCGTCCCGCTGCAGAAGGGCGACCCGCAGACACCGGCGGGCGCCAACTTCGCCTACACCTCCGGCAACGGGGTGGTGGACGCCAACGCCAACGAGCTGTGGACGGTGCTGGTCTGCAAGCCATGGCTGGACGGCGAGTTCGGCACCACGACCTATACGGCCAAGGGCGGCCAGCCGACCGTGGTCAACAGCTACGGCCGGCAGCTGCTGTGGGCGCAGGCCATCGCGGCCAACGAGAAACCCACCTCCGCGATGATCACCGCCAAGCAGGACGCGTTCGCCGGCATCGCGTCCTCGATCAAGCAGAACGATCCCGGCGTCTACCCGCTGTTCCAGGGCAAGCAGTGGACCACCCGGCTGGAGATCGCCTTTGCGGCCCTGTTCGCCGCGCTGATCGCCGGCGTGCTGGTGCTGCTCATCGCGATCACGCTCATCCTGCTCAAGCTCGGCTTCCTGCTGCTGCTGGTGGCGGGCCCGTTCTTCCTCATCGTCGGCACCCATCCCGGCTTCGGCCGGGTCATCGCCCTGCGCTGGGTCGAGATGCTGATCGGCGTGCTGCTCAAGCAGGCGGCGATCGCGCTGGTGCTCAGCGTGCTGCTGTACGCCTACTCGCTGATCATGGGCGCCAGTGACGCGGTACTGCCCTGGGCGCTGAAAATCCTGATGATCTCGCTGGTCACGGTGGCGGTGTTCATCTACCGCAAGCCGTTCGGCCATCTGTTCTCGGCGGTCGGGTACGGGGTGATCGGGTCGCGGGACCGGGCGGATGCGAGCCTGGCCCGGGCCGGGAGCACCGCGGGCCGCAACACGGTCGACGCCGCGACTGTCGGCGTTCCTGGTTTTGCCGCCTACCGGGTGGCCCGGTGGGCGCGCCGCAACCCGGCACAGGCGGCCAGCCTGGCCGCCCAGGTCACCACCGGCGGCGCGACCAGCGTGCTGGCCGGAGCAGCCGCAGCCGGATCCGGCGGGCCCGGCGGGCAGGCGGCCAGCGGCGGCCCGGCCCGCGATGGCGGCCCGTCCGACGGTTCCGGCGGCCGTGGCGGGCCGGCCAGCCGGGGCCGGGTGCGGGTCAGCGGCGACGGGTCCGGCGGCGACGGGTCCGGCGGCACCGGGGCCGGCCGGACCCCGCCGCCCCTCGACCTGCCGCCCCGCCAGCCGGACAGCGGGCCACCGCCGCTGTCCGGCTGGGCCCGCGGCGGCTCCGACCCGGCGCGGCCGCGCTGGCCGGGCACGGCGCCCCGGTCGGCACCCGAGGGCGCGCCACCGCGGCAGGCGCCCAGCGCCCCCGCCGCACCACCGTCCACCGGGCATGGCTCACCGGCCGGGCGAGGCCAGGCCGGGCCGCTGGCCCGCTCGTCCGGCGCGGCCGCCCGTCGGGACGGCGCCGCCGGCGAGCGGGCCGCCGCCAGGGACGGCGCGGATGGCGGGCCGCCAGCGGCGGCGCCCGGGTCATCCGGCCAGGCTGGCCAAGCAGGCCCGTTCTGGCTGCGCCCGATCAGGCGCCGCAAGTAGCCCGCCGCCGTCATGGAACTGACGCCGGCGCAGCGCAAGCTGGCCTTCGCCGTTATCGTCCTGGCCCTGGCCGGGCTGGGCGCATTCCTGCTGTGGCCGGGCACACCGGCCGCCCGGGACCGGGCGGCGGCCAGCACCGGGCCGACACCGCGTGCGTCATCGGCCGCTCCCACTCCGCCCGGCGCCACCACCCCGGCGCCGGCGCCGGTGCCGTCCGCATCGGCGGTGAACATCTACTCCTGGCTGCCGTTCAGCCAGCCGGACCTGGCCACCGCAGCCACGGTCACGCAGCGGTTCTGCGCTGACTATGCGACCTACAGCTACACCGAGAGCACGGGCACCTACGTGAGCCGGATGCAGGGCCTGGTCACCCCGGCCCTGGCGGCGACCCTGGCCCGCGGCTACGCCACCCCCGGAGTGGCCCAGCAAAGAGCACAGCAGAAGCAGACCGCCTCTGGCGGCGGCGTGATCACCGCGCTGCGCGCGTTCGGCCCCTCGGATTTGATCTTCCTGGTCACGGTGACCCAGAAGACCTACAGCACGGCGAAGACGGGCAAGACCACCGCCAGCATGAGCCAGACCGGTTATGCGGTCACGGTCGCCCGGTCCGGTAGCGGCTGGCAGGTGAACGACATCCAGCTCGCCTCGGCAGGTAACTCGTGAACTGGCGGCTGGGGGTGCCGCGGACCGGCCGGGCCGGGGTGGTGCTGGCGGCCGGCCTGGTGATGGTGCTGGTGTTCGGGCTGGCCGTGGTCGGGGCGGGGATGATCGGCGGCGGCAGCCTGCTGTTCGCGGCCGGCCAGGGCTGCCAGCAGGGCGGCAGCACGACCGGGTCGGCCGTCACCACCGCCGTGCAGCCAGCGGCGAGCGTCGCCGGGCAGGCCTCCATCCCCGCCGACTACCTGCGGCTGTACCAGCAGGCCGGGCGCACGTTCGGCATCCCGTGGGTGCTGCTGGCCGGGATCGGGGAGGTGGAGAGCAACCATGGCCGCACCACTTTGCCCGGGGTCCACAGCGGGGCGAACGCGTTCGGCGCGGCCGGGCCGATGCAGATCGGCATCGGCGGTGCGGCGGGCGACACCTGGGGCGGCGCGCCAGTTCACCCCGCCGGCCAGCACGTGGCCGGGGTGGCGGCCGATGGCAACGGCGACGGGGTCGCCAGCGTGTACCAGCCGGCCGACGCGATCGACGGCGCCGCCAAATACCTGCTCGCGCATGGGGTGCAGAGCAACGTCAGCGGCGCCATCTTCGCCTACAACCACCTGACCTCCTATGTCCAGTCGGTGCTCCACTGGGCGGCCCTCTACGCACGGGGCGGCTTCGCGGTCAGCGCTGCCAGCGGCACCGGGGCGGTCACCACGGCCCAGTGCCTGACCAGCGCGGCCGGCGGTGGGCCCGGCGGTGGGCCCGGCACCGCCCAGATCCCGAACCAGGCGGTCGCCAACGTCATCGCGTTCGCTCAGGCGCAGCTCGGCAAGCCGTACTTGTGGGGCGGCACCGGGCCGGACGCGTTCGACTGCTCGGGGCTGGTGATGATGGCCTACCGGGCGGCCGGCATCAACGTCCCGCGCACGTCGCAGGACCAGTGGATATGGGGGCCCCGGGTCGCGGCCAGCCACGAGCAGCCCGGCGACCTGGTGTTCTTCGCCGGGGCCGACGGCACCACCACCTCCCCGGGGCACGTAGGCCTGGTGATCGGGCACGGGCTGATGATCGAGGCGTTCGGGGCCGGCTTCCCGATCCGGATCGCCCCGTACGGCAGCCGGGGTGCGGTCGGCTTCACCCGCCCCTGGTCCCATTCCGGCGTGGTCCTCACCAGTCAGCAGACAGCCGGCTGAGGCGGGTCATCTCGGGGCGCGTCACCCGGACGGGTGCAGGAATGCTTCGGGGCAGGTAGAGCGCCAGCGACACGTCCCGCGAGCGCGGCCGAACTCCCGGTCGCAGCGGGGACACGTCCAGCGGGGCACAGCACCATCCTGCCGGTGGGCCCGGCCGCCCGGGCAACCCGGGCGGCCGGGCCCACGCGGGTCAGGCGTGGACGGTGAAGGCGGCGCTCAGCGTGGCGGGAGTGCCGAGCTGCACCTGGTAGGAACCCGTCTCCACCTGGGGGACGCCGGAGCCGTCGACGTCGCCGGGGGTGACGGCGAGTTCGGACACGGGGAAGGTGACCTGGACGGTCTTGGACTGCCCCGGATCCAGCGTCACCCGGGTGAACCCGGCCAGCCGCTGATCCGGGACGAGGACGGCGCTGACCGGCTGGTGCACGTACACGGGCACCACGTCGGTGCCCGCCCGGCTGCCGGTGTTGGCCACCGTGAAGGTGGCGGTCACCGTGCCGCTGGTGGACACGCTGCTGGTCGCCGACAGCCCGCTGGTAGCGAAGGTGGTGTACGACAGCCCGTAGCCGAACGGGTAGAGCGGGTTGTAGCCGCTGCCCTGCCCGGAGTTGGTGCCGGCCAGCTGGTCGAAGACCTTCGGCTGATCGCCGAGCGGCGACGGGGCTCCGGTGTTGAAGTCGCCGCCGGGCGCGGCCGCGTCCGATGGCCAGGTGACCGGCAGGTGGCCGCTCGGATCCACCTTGCCGAAGACGGCATCGGCCACCGCAGCGCCCGCCTCGGTGCTGCCCTGGTAGGCCATCAGCAGGCCGTCGGCGTTCTCGGCCGGGCCGAGGCCGAGCGGCCTGCCCGCGATCACCACCACGATCACCGGCTTGCCGGTCGCCTCCAGGGCACTGATCAGGCTCTGCTGGCCGGGTGCCAGCTGTGGGGCAGGGTTGTCCCCGAGCCCTTCGGCGTACGCCTTCTCACCGACCGCCGCCACCACCGCGTCCGCCGACGCGGCGTCGCTGACCGCCGTCTGCTGGTCCGGCGCGTACGTGACGTTGGGGTCCTGCGCCTGCAGGCCCTTGAGCACGGTCGTGCCGGGCGGGATCTGGTTGGGCGGCCCCATGCAGCAGACATGGCCCGCGCCGAACACACCCTGCCAGCTGACGCTCCAGCCGCCGAGCTGGTTGGTCATCGAGTCGGCGCTCGGCCCGGTGACGACCAGGTGCGCGCTCGGCGACAGCGGGAGCACGTTGCCCCGGTTGCGCAGCAAGGTGATCGACTCCTGCGCCGCCTGCAAGGTGGCGTCCCGGCCGGCCTGGACGGCGGCGTCGGCCTTGCCGGCGTCCACCGTCGGGTGATCGAACAGGCCGAGCTGGAACTTCAGGGTCAGGATCCGGATCACGGCCTGGTTGATCCGGGCGACGGAGATCCGCCCGCTGGTCACGTCCTGCTGGACGGCGCTCTGCCACTGGTCGGCGTTGAACGGCAGCATGGCCATGTCGACGCCGGCGTTGATGGCGAGGGCGGCCGCGCCCGCGAGGTCGCTGGCCATGTGATACGTGCTGGCCAGCGCCGGCACGTCGGCGTAGTCGCTGATGACCACGCCCTTGAAGCCGAGCCGGTCCCGCAGCAGCGTGGTGAGCAGGTAGTGGGACGCGGTGGCCGGGATGCCGTTGACCGAACCGGAGTCGACCATGACCGTGCCCGCGCCCGCCCTGATCGCGGCCGCGTAGGAGGGCAGCAGGGTGTCCTGCAGGTAGCGCAGCGGCAGTTCCGCGCCGACCCGGTCATGCCCGTTGATGGACTCGGAGTAGCCGGCGAAGTGCTTGACGGTCGCGGTGACGGTCAGCGAGCCGGCGGCGCCTGGGCTCTGCAAGCCGCTGACGTTGGCCGCGCCCATGGCGGCGGCCAGGGCCGGCTCCTCGGCCCAGGTCTCGTAGTAGCGGCCCCAGCGGTTGTCCCGCGCCAGGTCCTGGACAGGAGCGAAGTCCCAGGTCCAGCCGGTCGCCCGCAGGGCGTTCGCGGTGACCTGGCCGCCGGCCTTGGCCAGCGCGGGATCCCAGGTGGCACCCATCCCGATCGACTGCGGGAACAGCGGCGCCTGGTAGGGATGGCCGAAGCCGTGCACCGCGTCGACCCCGAAGATGACCGGGATGTGCAGCCGCGAATGGCTGATCGCGTAGGACTGCATGGTGTTGTACTCGCTGGCCCAGTCCAGGCCGGTGTTGCCGGTGCCGCCC
>DATKRG010000343.1:0-10245 GCA_035532275.1 Streptosporangiaceae bacterium
CGACGGTGTGGGCCGACTCGACGATGCGCCGGATCTCGAGGTCGATCTCGCGCGCGATCTCATCCGAGTAATCGGGCTCGGAGCTGAACTCGCGGCCGAGGAACGGCTGGCCATGGTCGTGCCCGAAGACACGCGGCCCGAGCTTCTCGGACATGCCGAAGCGCATCACCATCTGCTTGGCGGTCGCGGTGACCTTCTCGAGGTCGTTGGACGCGCCGGTGGTGATCTCGCCGAACACGAGCTCCTCGGCCGCCCGGCCGCCGAGCGTCATCGCCATCGTGTCCAGCAGCTCCGAGCGCGTCGTCAGGAACTTGTCCTCGCCCGGCAGGGAGATCGTGTACCCCAGCGCCTGACCGCGTGAGATCACCGAGATCTTGTGGATCGGATCGCTGTAGGGCAGGTAGTGGCCGACGATCGCGTGGCCCATTTCGTGGTAGGCCGTGATCCGGCGTTCCTTCTCGCCCATCACGCGGGTCTTCTTCTCGGGGCCTGCGATCACGCGCATGATCCCCTCTTCGAGCTCAATCTGGGTGATCTCGCGCTTGCCGCTGCGGGCCGCGAGCAGCGCTGCCTCGTTGACCAGGTTCGAGAGGTCGGCGCCGGTGAAGCCCGGCGTCTGCCCGGCCAGTGCGTCGATGTCAATCTCGCGCGCGAGCGGCTTGCCGCGGGTGTGAACCTCGAGGATCTTCTTGCGCCCGACGCGGTCGGGGCGGTCGACGACGATCTGGCGGTCGAAGCGGCCGGGACGCAGCAGCGCCGGGTCGAGGATGTCGGGCCGGTTGGTGGCCGCGATGACGATGACCCCACCCTTGACGTCGAACCCGTCGAGCTCGACAAGCAGCTGGTTGAGGGTCTGCTCCCGCTCGTCGTGGCCGCCGCCGAAGCCCGCACCGCGGTGCCGGCCGACGGCGTCGATCTCGTCCACGAACACGATCGCGGGCGCGTTGGCCTTCGCCTGCTCGAACAGGTCGCGGACCCGGGAGGCGCCGACGCCGACGAACATCTCCACGAAGTCGGAGCCGGAGATGGAGTAGAAGGGGACACCCGCCTCGCCGGCGACCGCCCGCGCGAGCAGGGTCTTGCCGGTCCCGGGCGGCCCGTAGAGCAGGACGCCCTTGGGGATCTTGGCCCCGATCGCCTGGAACTTGCCCGGGCTCTGCAGGAACTCCTTGATCTCCTGCAGCTCCTCGATCGCCTCGTCGGCGCCGGCCACGTCGGCGAACGTGGTCTTGGGCGTGTCCTTGGTGATGAGCTTGGCCTTCGACTTGCCGAAGTTCATCACCCGCGACCCGCCGCCCTGCATCTGGTTCATCAGGAAGAAGAAGAACAGGATGATCAGCACATAGGGCAGGAAGCCGATGATCAGGCCCAGCACCGAGTTGCCGCTGGGAACGACCACGTTGTAGCCCTTGGGCAGCTTGTGCCGCTGGACCTGGGTCTGGAGGGCCTGCTGAAGGGAGTGGCCCTGGCCGGACACCCACGACGCCTGGTAACGCTGCCCGTTGTCGGTGGTGATCTGGATCGTCTGGTTCTTGTCGGTGATGGTCGCCGAGCTGACCTTGCCCTGGTTGATGAGGGAGACGATTTCCGAGGTGTCCCTCGGTGCGTATGTGGTGCCGCGGTTCGCGTACGTGAACACGATGAAGAACAGCAGCAGCATCACTAGGACCGCGACAAACGGCCCGCGGAAATAACGCTTCAGATCCATCGATGAACGACCCCGCCTGTTCGGGGCGGGTCCCTCCTGACCAGCGTCGTGGCCCGCCGACCCCCGGCGGGACTTCCATGTGTCCCAGTGACCATGCCCGGCTTCCTTGTCATTCCCGGCTGTGGTGCGGGGATATTTGACGGTACACCGCGCCCGGGACCCCTTGGGCGCAAGAGGCGCCACGCGATGGCCGGTGGACCTCTCCTGCCATCAACGCTCGTCATCGCTGATCGTGTTCCCCGCCTGACGGCCCGGTACGCTCCCCACCGTACACGTGGGGCGCGAGGGTCCCGATGAACGGGAGATTCCGGTATCGCTCGGCATAGTCGAGCCCGTACCCGATGACGAACTCGTCGGCGATGTCGAACCCGGTGTAGGCCACCTCGACGTCCATCTGGACCGCCGCTGGCTTGCGGAGCAGCACGCAGACCTGGAGCGAGGCTGGCTCGCGCGAGCGCAGGTTGCCCATCAGCCAGGACAATGTGAGCCCGGAGTCGACGATGTCCTCCACCACCAGCACGTGGCGGCCGCAGATGTCGGCGTCGAGGTCCTTGAGGATCCGCACCACCCCCGACGACCTGGTCCCCGACCCGTAAGAGGAGATGGCCATCCAGTCCATCTGCACCGGCAGCCGGATCGCCCGCGCCAGGTCGGCCATGACCATGACCGCCCCTTTGAGCACACCCACGAGCAGCAGTTCGCGGCCGGCGTAATCGGCGTCGATCTGGGCGGCGAGCTCGGCGACCCGCTCCCGCACCCGCTCAGCCGGGATCAGCACCTGCTTGAGGTCGGCTCCCACGTCATTCGCGTCCACCCACGGCCTCCGCCTGGTCGGTGAAGATCAGCTTGCCATACCGGCGGACGGCCCGTACCCCCCCGGGCAGGTCGGCCCAGCGCTGCCCGTGCCAGCGGGTGAGCAGGGCGTCGAGTGCGTCGATGTGGGCGGCGGTGAGCGCGCCCGGCGGGGCTCCGGCAGCGATGGCCGCCCGCCGCAGCACCCGGCTCCTGACCGCCGGGTGGGCGGCCGCCAGCGCGTCGGCCCGCCAGGCCCCGTCGCCGTCCCGCAGCCACTGCTCCTGGCCGGCCGCCAGCTCGTCGAGTGCGTCGGCGTCGGCGCGCAGCTGCCGGGCGGTGCGGGCCAGCGCCTGCGTCACCCCTGGGCCGAGTGCCACCTCCAGCGCCGGCAGCGCCTGGTGCCGCACCCGGGCACGGGTGAAGGCGGGGTCGGTATTGTGCGGGTCGTCCCAGGGCTGCAGGCCCAGCTGCTCGCAGGCGGTCCGCAGGGTGGCCCGCCGCACGCCGAGCAGCGGCCGCCGGTACAGGCCACGCCGGTCCGGCATCCCGCCCAGCGACCTGCTGCCCGAGCCCCGGGCCAGGCCCAGCAGCACCGTCTCCGCCTGGTCGTCCTCCGAATGGCCGAGCAGGATGGCGCTGGCGCCGGTGCGCGCGGCTGCCTCGTCAAGCGCCTGGTACCTGGCGCTGCGGGCAGCGGCTTCCGGGCCGCCACAACCGGCTCCGGTACCCCCGGCGGCGACCGTCACCACCGCGGTCTCCACCGGGTCGAGCCCGAGCCCGGCCAGGATCGCTGCCACCGCCTGGGCCCGCTCCGCCGAACCCGGCTGTAGCCCATGGTCGACGGTGACCCCGCCCGCCCGCAGCCGCTGGCGCGGCGCCTCGTGCGCCAGCGCGGCAGCCAGCGCGAGCGAGTCGGCCCCGCCCGAGCACGCGGCCAGCACCAGGCCGCCGGGAGCGAGCCCGGCCAGGCCGCCGCGGACACCGCGGCGGACCTCGGCTACCGCGGGATGGGGACCCATCGCGGGTCAGCTGCCCAGGGCCTGCGCACTGCCCCCGCCGACCCGCTCCAGCCAGCGGGCCGGAGTGGTGATCTCGTCCTTGGTCGGGAGCGTCTCCGGTGAGGTCCAGACCCGGTTGAAGGTGTCCATGCCGGCTTCGCGCACCACCGTGTCCACGAACCGGGAGCCCTGGGCGTACTGCTTCATCTTCAGGTCGATGCCGAGGATCCGGCGGATGGTCTGCTCCAGCCTGCCCGCCGCCCCGCGGCGGGCGTTGAACGCGGCCCTGATCTTGGCCACCGAAGGCACGACCTGCGGTCCCACCGCGTCCATCACGTAGTCGCCGTGTCCTTCGACCAGAGTCATGACGCAGGACAGGCGGTCCAGGATCTCCCGCTGGCGGGGAGTCTGGATGGCCTCGATGAGGCTGTCGCCGCCGCCGTCGCCGCCGCGCACCGCGCCGGCCACCGCGTCGGCGGCCGCGCGCAGCCGGTCCAGGATCGTCGCCGGGTCGAGGTCGGAGGCGAGCAGGAACTCGGTCATCTGACGCTGCACGTAGCCGCGCAGCCAGGCGACGGAGGTGAACTGGGTGCGGTGGGTCTCCTCGTGCAGGCACACCCAGCGCCGGAAGTCGTGCGGGTCCACATCCAGTTCGCGTTCCACCATGACGATGTTGGGCGCTACCAGGGTCAGCCGGCCCGCCGGTGCCGCGCCGTCGGGCGCGGCCGGGTCGGGCGGCAGGAACAGCTCGTACTGCCCGAGCACCCGGCCTGCCAGGTAGGCGAGGATGAGCCCGGCCTGCATCCCGGTGACCCGTGACCCGACCGATGCGATCACCGAGCCCGGGTCGGGTGCCCGGCCGTGCTCACGCAGGTGCTGGGCCAGCGGGTCGAGGACCATCCGGAACCCGTCCACGTTCGCCCGGATCCACCCGGGCCGGTCCACCACGGCCACCCGCCCGGCGTCCTCGGCGCTGATCATCCCGGTCACCTGCTGGACCGGCTCGGCAACGGTGACCGCCAGCTCACGCAGCTCCGTGACCACCGCCCTCGCCTCAGACAGGCTCACCTGCGGCCCCGGTCGAACCCAGCGCACGCCGGTCGCGGTCGCGACATCCCAGTCGATCATCTGCCCGCTGCTCACCCCCCCACGGTACGTGCTCGGAGGGCGGCAGTGGACGCGGCGGGCCGGTGAAGGGCAGCCGGCGGTCAGTGGCAGCCGCAGCCGGCCAGCGCCGTGGCCATCTGGTCGATCACCCCGGCCGCGTGCACCAGCTGGCCGGCCGGCAGCTGGTCCGCCATGAAGGCGAAGGCCAGCAGGCGGCCGGCGGTGGTGGTGACGATCCCGGTCAGGCTGACCACCGTGGTGAGATTGCCGGTCTTGGCCTGGACCATCCCCAGCGCCGCCGGGCCGAAGAAACCGCCGAACACGCTCTGGCCCGCGGCCAGCGTGCCCGAGAAGCCGGCCACCGGCATGCCGGTGATGGCCGCCCGCAGCGCGGCCTGGCGGCCGCCGGCGGCCACCCGGACCAGCCCGGCCAGCGCCGCCGGGCTGATCTTGTCCAGGGGGGACAGGCCGCTGCCGTCCACCAGGTGGATACCGCTGATGCCCAGCCGTACGGCGGCGGCGGTGACCGCCGCCGCCGCGCCGCTGAACGAGCCCGGCCGGCCGGTGGCCAGCGCCACCTGGCGGGCCAGGTCCTCGGCGATGACGTTGTTGCTCTCCCGGAGCATCCAGCCCACGATGGCGGACAGGCAGGGGGAGCGGACACTGGCGACGGTGGCGGCACCCGCCGGCGCCCGGCCCGGCGTGACCCCGCCCAGCACCCGGATGCCCTGGCCGCGCAGGAGACCGGCGAAGGCGGTGGCCGCGTCGGCAGCCGGGGTGAACGACCGCGGCCGGAAGTTGCCGGGATTGTCCGCGTCCTCCGGCTTCCCGGCGGCGGTCAGCCGCCCCTGGTCGACCTCGAGCGAGCTGATCGGGGTCACGTTGCCGGTCGTGATGTAGCTGGTGGTCCAGCCCGGCGCCGTGGCCGGGCCGGTGAACAGCGAGTCGTCGTAGCGCAGCCGCACCGTCTGCAGCCCGCTGGCGCGCAGCCAGCGGGCTGTCTGGGCGGCCAGCGACGCCAGGGTGGCCGGCCGCGGGTAGTCCGCCGCCGGTGGCCGGCCCGCCGCGAGGGTGGGGTCGCCACCACCGACCAGGACGACCGAGCCGTGGGTGGGGCCGCTCACGACGCGGGTGGTGAAGCGCGCACCGGGGCCGAGCACGCTCAGCGCGGCCACCGCGGTGGCGACCTTGGCACTGGAGGCGGGGGTGGCCGGGGTGGTGGCCGCCAGCGAGTAGAGCACGCTGCCTGACGCCAGGTCGGTGACCACCACCCCGACGTGAGTGCCGAGGGACCGGGAGGCGATCAGCGGCGTCAGCACCGACGCCAGGCCCGCCCTGGTCGGGAGCGCGCCGGCCGGGTCCGCGGGGGCCAGCACCGTGCCTGTGGCGGCGAGCGGGGCGGCCTTCACCCAGGGGATCTGCCACAGCGCCAGCCGGGCAGGCAGCAGCCCGGCGACGGCCACGCCGGCGCCGAGGGTGAACACGTTCAGCATCGCGAGCGCGAGCAGCACGGTCAGCCGGAGGCGGTTCGCCACCACCTGTCCTCTCACGAGATGCTTGGGGCAGGAGACTGCGGGCACGCCAGTCAACCATCTTCGCGCACAGGGAGCGAGATCGTGGAATTCGATGTGGTCATCGAGATCCCCAAGGGCCAGCGCAACAAGTACGAGATGGATCACGAGACCGGCCGGATCAGGCTCGACCGGATGCTGTTCACGGCTACCCGCTACCCCTCCGACTACGGCTTCGTGGAGGACACGCTGGCCGACGACGGCGACCCGCTCGACGCGCTGGTGATCCTGGACGAGCCCACCTTCCCCGGCTGCATCATCCGCTGCCGCGCGATCGGCATGTTCCGGATGGCCGACGAGAAGGGCGCCGACGACAAGGTGCTGTGCGTGGCCGCGACCGACCCCCGGATGGCGCACTTGTCCGATATTGATGATGTGTCCGAGTTCGACCGGCTGGAGATCCAGCACTTCTTCGAGGTCTACAAGGCCCTGGAGCCCGGCAAGGCGGTCGAGGGCTTCAGCTGGGTGGACCGGGCGGCGGCAGAGAAGGAGATCGGGAACTGCCGCCGGCGGGCCGGGGCGCAGGCACATCCAGCCGGCTGAGCCCTCTGGTCGCACCCACGTCACCGGATGCGCGACACTGAAATCAGAGAACATGTGCGAGGAGGCACCCGTGGCTCACGCTGAGGATGTGCTCAGCCGGGCGCCACTGTTCGAGGCGCTCGACGAGGAGGGCGCGCGGGCTCTGCGGGCAGGGGTCGTCGATGTCCAGCTGACCCGGGGTGACCGGCTGTTCGGCGAGGGCGACGCCGGTGACCGGCTCTACGTCGTCCTGGACGGCAAGATCAAGCTGACCCGGACCGCCGCCGACGGGCGCGAGAACCTGCTCAGCGTGCTCGGGCCGGGCGAGATGTTCGGCGAGCTGTCGCTGTTCGACCCGCGCCCGCGGACAGCCGCGGCGGTGGCCGTCACCGACACCCGGCTGGCCGCGCTGGGCCACGACTACCTGCGGCACTGGCTGACCGGCCGGCCCGACGTGGCCCTGCACCTGCTCAGCGCGCTCGCCCAGCGGCTGCGCCGCGCCAACGACGTCATGGCCGACCTGGTGTTCACCGACGTCCCCGGCCGGGTCGCCAAGGCCCTGCTCGACCTCGCGGACAGGTTCGGCGAGGAGCAGGAGGAGGGCCTGCAGGTCCACCACGACCTCACCCAGGAAGAGCTGGCCCAGCTGGTGGGCGCCTCGCGGGAGACGGTCAACAAGGCGCTCGCCGACTTCGCCACCCGCGGCTGGCTCCAGCTGTCCGCCAAGTCGGTGCTGATCCTGGACCGCGAGCGCCTCGCGAAGCGGGCCAGATTAGGCGGCCACGCCTGACCCGGCTGACCTTACGACACCAAACAGCGGTTTGATGTCGCTGGCACAGCATCAAACCGCGGTTTGATGCACCTGGTGCCCCGGCTGGTCAGTAGGTCATGCCGGGGGGCAGGCCGCCGCCGGCCGCCAGGTAGTCCAGTTGGGCGCGGACCGACCACTCCGCGAACGGCCACAGCGCCCGGTCCACGTCGGCGTAGACGCGGGCCACGATCTGCGCCAGCGTGCGGTCCCCGGCCGCCAGCGCGGCGCTCACCTCGGCCAGCCGCTCCCGGCGGTGGGCCAGGTAGCAGTCGAGCGTGCCCGCCGGGTCAGCCAGCAGCGGGCCGTGGCCGGGCAGCAGCACCCGCAGCGCGGCCTCGTCGGCCAGCGCCCGCAGCCGCTCCAGCGAGCCCAGGTAGTCGGCCAGGCTGCCGTCTCCCGCGATCACGGTGGTCCCGCGCCCGAGCACGGTGTCGCCGGTCAGCAGCGCCCCGTCGGCGGGCAGCAGCAGGCTCACCGAGTCGGGCGAGTGACCCGGGGTGGCGACCACCCGCAGCTCACAGCCGGCCGCGGTGATCGTGTCCCCGGAGGCCAGCCCCCCGTCGCCGAGCCGGTGCGCGGGGTCGGCCGCGCGCACCGGCGCCCCGGTCATGGCCGCGAACGCGGCCGCTCCCCCGGAGTGGTCGGCGTGCCCGTGGGTGAGCAGGATCACCGCCACCCGCCGGCCGGCCGCGGCCACCTGGTCCCGCACCCGGCGCAGGTGCCCCTCGTCGTCAGGCCCCGGGTCGACGACGACGGCCGACGACGAACCGGGTTCGGCGATCAGCCAGGTGTTGGTGCCGTCCAGGGTCATCAGGGACGGGTTGGGGGCGAGCAGGCAGCGGGCCCGGGCGGTGCCCGAGCCGTCGATGGGCCCGCTCACAGCGGGTACTCCAGGCCGGGCGGGACGGTCAGCCAGACCGCCCCGTCGGCCACGACGATCTCCGGGATCAGGGCCGTGATGCGGCGGCGGGCGGCCAGCGCGGCGGGCACGTCCCCGCGGGCGCGCAGCTCGCCCAGGGTGACGGCGGTGGGCGGGAGCAGGACGATCTCCTTGCGGCGGGCCGCCGCCAGCGCCTCCCCGGGCTCCACCCAGTCCGCCTCGTCGGCTTCCCCGCTGACATCCCTGGCGCGCTGGCCGGCGGGCAGGGCGGCGGCGAAGAACCTGGTGTCGTAACGGCGTTCCTCGGTGACCGGGGTGACCCAGCGCGCCCAGGGCCGCAGCAGGTCGCTGCGCAGGACCAGTCCCCGGCGGCGGAGCAGCCCGGCCAGCGAGACCGAGCGCGCCAGCAGCGCGGCGCGGTCGGCCTCCCAGTCCTCGCCCCGGGTGTCGGCCACCACGGTGGCCGCGGTCGGCCCCGCCAGCAGCACCCCGGACTCCTCGAAGGTCTCCCGCACGGCGGCGCAGACCAGTGTCCGCGCCAGGTCGGCCGGGGCGCCGATCATCCGCCCCCACGCGGCCGCGTCCGGGCCCGCCCAGCCGACCTCGATCTCGGCGTCGCGGGGATCCACCGACCCGCCGGGAAACACGAACGCGCCGGGCGCGAACGCCATGGTGGACCGGCGCCGCAGCATGTAGACCTGCATGCGGGCCTGCCCGGCGGCCGGCCGCAGCAGCATGACGGTGGCCGCGTCGCGGGGGGTGACCGGCGGGATCCGCCCCTCCAGCACCTCCCGGGCACGGTCGGCGAGGCTGCTGGGCAGCTGAATGCCGGGGCGGGCTGGCGGGCTCATCGGCGCCTAGTTCCCTACCTCGGCGATCAGCTCGATCTCGACCGGCGCGTCCAGCGGCAGGACCGCCATCCCGACCGCGCTGCGGGCATGCCTGCCCGCCTCGCCGAACACCTCCAGCAGCAGTTCGCTGGCACCGTTCACCACCTGTGCCTGCCCGGTGAAGCCGGGGTCGCTGGCCACATAGCCGACCACCTTGACCACCCGGGTCACCGAGGCGAGCCCGCCGGTGACCGAGGCGACCGCGGCGAGTGCGTTCAGGGCACAGGTCCGGGCCAGCACGGCCGCCTCCTCGACGCTCACCTCGGCGCCGACCTTGCCGGTCTGGAGCAGCTTGCCCGCCACCAGCGGCAGCTGCCCGGCGGTGTACACATACGCACCTGTCCGGACCGCGGGCACGTACGCGGCCAGCGGGGGTGCCACCGGCGGCAGGGTGAGCCCCAGCGCCGCCAGCCTGGCCTCCGGCCCCTCGCTCACTCCTTGGGCCGTTTCAGGTAGGCGACCAGTTGCTCGGAATTCGGGCCGGGCACCAGGGCCACCAGTTCCCAGCCGTCGTCTCCCCAGTTGTCGAGGATCTGCTTGGTCGCATGCACCAGCAGCGGCACGGTCGCGTACTCCCACTTCTGCATGGCGCCACCCTAGAGCATGCACCCCGGGGCCAGCCGGCTGCGGGCGGGCGGTGAGCCGGCCGGATCCTCGTTACGAATCGGTCTTGTCGGTGGCGGCGGGCGGCGGCCCCGGGTTGGCGACCTCGTCCGGGACGGGCGGGATGGCGGAGTCGTCGAGCTCGGGCACCGGGGCGGGCGGGACCTGTGGGGTGCCGGTCGCCGCGATCTCCGGGGCGGCCGCGCCGGAGATCTCCGCCTCGGCCTCGGCCACCTCGGCGTCTCCGGTGTCCTCCGGCGGCGGCGCGGCGGGCGCCGAGGCGGGCGCCATCCGCTCGAAGAACCGCAGCAGCTCGACCGGGACCGGCATGACCAGGGTGCTGTTGCGCTCGGAGGCGAC
>DATKRG010000344.1:0-4104 GCA_035532275.1 Streptosporangiaceae bacterium
TGCCAGGCAACCGGCCGCACCTGCGGCGCGTCCTTCACGTCGGGGAACAGTTTCGGGGGAGCCATGAGTGATGCCGGGCACAGGCACGTCAGCACGTCGCGCGCGGCGGCCGGCCGGCGGGACCGCGCTCCCGGCCGACACCGGGCTCCTGGCCAGCACCGGCCCACCGGGCGGCGGGCCGCGGTCGTGGCCGCGGCGGCGGTCACCGGGCTGCTTGCCGCTGCCCTGCCCACATCTGCCCTGCCCGCCGCCGCAACACCCGCGGGCGGCGGCGCACTGGTGCCGGTACTGAACTGGCACCCCTGCGACGCCCCGGCCGCCCATGGTTTCGAATGTGCCACCGCGCGTGTCCCGCTGGACTACCGCGCTCCCACCGGCCCCACCATCGAGATAGCCGTCATCAGGCACCGGGCGACCAGCCCCGGGCACCGCATCGGCTCGCTCTTCTTCAACTCCGGCGGGCCAGGCGGTGCGGGCACCACGGACCTGCCCAGGTACTACAGCTTCTTCCCGGCCGCGCTGCGCCAGCGCTTCGACATCATCGGGTTCGACCCGCGCGGCGTTGGCCAGAGCACCGCGGTCCAGTGCTTCCCCAGCAGCGCGGCGGAGACGAGGTTCTTCGCCACGCTGCCCGCCGGGTTCCCGGTCGGCGCGGCCCAGCAGCACCGGTGGGTCAGCCGGTACGCGCGGTTCGCCCAGGTGTGCCAGCAGCGCAACGCCGCCCTCCTGCCGCACCTGGCCACCGCCGACGTCGCCCGGGATATGGACCTGCTGCGCCAGGCCGTCGGCGACCCCTCGCTCAACTACCTCGGCGTTTCCTACGGCAGCTACCTGGGCGCCACCTACGCCAGCCTGTTCCCCGGCGAGGTCCACGCCATGGTGCTCGATGGCATCGTCGCCCCGACCGCCTGGGCCCGGCCGCGCCGGGTGGGCACGGTCCGGCTGAGCACCACCCTGCGGATTGGGTCCGACACCGGCCAGAAGGCAACCCTGCGGCAGTTCCTCGACCTGTGCGGCCAGGCCAGCACCCGCCGGTGCGCTTTCTCCGCCGGGACCCCGGACGCCACCCGCGCCAAGTACGCGGCCCTGCTGCGGCGGCTCCGGCGCCGCCCGGTCATCATCACGATCGCAGGGAAAGGGCCGGTCCCGGTCACCTACGCCGGACTGGTGTCCAACCTGGCCACCCTGCTCTTCACACCACTGCCCGCCGGGTCATTCCCCGGCTGGGCGTACGCGGCAGGTCTGCTGCAGACGGCCTGGCGGGCCAGCGGCCGTGGCGGGCAGCGGCACCTGGCCGCCGGCCGGGCCGGAGCGCCGGCCCGGCCGATCCCGGCGGCTCCCCCGCTGCCCGCACCCGGCGACGCAGCGGCGGCGGCCGGCCCCCACTACCCGGGACAGGAGCAGTTCCTCGCCATCGTGTGCGCGGACAGCCCCAACCCGCGCAGCCCGGCCAGCTACGAGGCCGGGGCGGCCTTCGGATTCGCCCGTTCCGGAGCGTTCGGCACCGCGGCGGCCTGGGGCGACGAGCCGTGCGCCAGCTGGCTCGCGACCGACGCCGACGGCTACTTCGGGCCGTGGGACCGCTGGACCGCCAGCCCGATCCTGGTAGTGGGCAACACCTACGACCCGTCCACTCCCTATGTGGACGCGCTGACCATGACCAAGGAACTGGCCCGGGCGCGGCTGCTCACCCTGCACGGGTATGGCCACACCGCCCTGCTGAACCCGAGCGCGTGCGTCAACAGTTACGAGGCCGGCTACTTCCTGACCGGGGCACTGCCGCCGACCGGGACGGTGTGCCAGCAGGATCGGCAGCCGTTCGGCCTGGCACAGCGCTTCTGACCGGAGGGCGGCACACCGCCGGAGTACTCCGCCGGTAGTACTCCGGCCGAGTACCCAGCCCGGCCAAGAGCCTCCCTGCGTACAACGCCCCGGCCACCTGCGGGCGGTCGCCTACCGGATGCTCGGCTCGCTGAGCGAAGCGGACGACGCCGTCCAGGAGGCATGGCTTCACCTCCGTGAGCCACCCGGACGGGACCGGCCCGGAGCACGAAGCGCTGCTGGCCGACTCGGTCGGGCTCGCGCTGCTGGTGGTGCTGGAAACACTGGCCCCCGCCGAGCGGCTCGCGTTCGTGCTGCACGACATGTTCGCCGTGCCCTTCGACGAGATCGCCGCCATCGTGGGGCGATCCCCGGCCGCCGCCCGCCAGCTCGCCGCTGGCGGGGCACGGCATACTTGCCTGATCAGGGCACTATCACGGCCATAGGGAGGCGCAATGGCGCGGCTCGGCGGGATGTACGGACCGGACGCGACGTTCCTCGGCGTGCCACCGGCCGACCTGGCGGACCCAGCCTCGTGGGCCGGGACGGACGTGCTGATCATCGGGGCCCCGTTCGATGGCGGCACCTCACACCGGCCAGGTGCCAGGTTCGGCCCGCAGGCGATCCGCTTCACCGACTACCTGCCGCATGACGGTTCCCGCCCGCACCTGGCGCTGGGCGTGGACCCGCTGGTGGAGCTGCGGGTGGCCGACGCCGGCGACGTGGAGATGCCGTCCGGGGACACCGAGCTCTCGCTCCGCAGGCTGGAGGAGGCCGTCCTGGCCGCCTGCCAGGCGGGAGCGCTGCCGGTGATCCTCGGCGGCGACCACACCATCGCGTTCCCCGACGCGACCGGGGTGGCCCGCCACGTGGGCTGGGGCCGGGTCTCGGTCATCCATTTCGACGCCCACGCCGACACCGGCGACACCCAGTTCGGCTCGCTGTACGGGCACGGCACGCCGATGCGGCGGCTGATCGAGTCCGGTGCCGTCCGCGGCGACAGGTTCCTGCAGATCGGCCTGCGCGGCTACTGGCCCGAACCCGAGACCCTGGACTGGATGGCCGCACGTGGGATGCGCAGTTATGAGATGACCGAGGTGGTGGCACGCGGCCTGGACACCTGCCTGACCGAGGCGTTCGCCATCGCCACCGACGACTGTGACGCCGTGTTCCTGTCGGTCGACGTGGACGTGGTCGATCCCGGTATGGCGCCGGGCACCGGCACCCCGGAACCGGGCGGGCTGACCGGCCGCCAGCTGCTCGACGCGGTTCGCCGGATCGCGATGGAGCTGCCGCTGGCGGGGATCGATGTGGTCGAGGTCTCGCCTCCCTACGACCACGCCGAGATCACCGCCTTCCTGGCGGGCCGGGTCGTGCTGGAGGCACTGTCCGGCCTTGCCTGGCAGCGGCGGCGGGAGGCCGGGAAGCCGGTACGCCAGCCCGGCGACCCGCTGCTGGAGGGCCGCTCTGACCGGCTCAGATAGGCACCCGTGCGGGCTATCAGCCGAAAAATAGAGACGATCTATCATTGAGGCATGCTGGACGTGACCCGGCTGCGCGTCCTGGTCGCGGTGGCCCGGCATGGATCGGTGACAGCCGCGGCCCGGGCGCTCAACTACGCCCAGCCTTCGGTCAGCCACCATCTGGCCCGGCTCGAGGCCGAGACCGGCGCCCGGCTCACCCAGCGGTCGGGACGGGGCATCCGGCTCACCGACGCCGGCCGGCTGCTCGCCGGGCGGGCCGAGGAGATCCTGGGCAGGCTGGACTCGGCCGAGCGGGAGCTGGCCGCGTACGTGGAGCGGCGGGAGGAACGGGTCCGGCTGGCCGGGTTTCCCGCCTCGCTGGCGACCATCGTGCCGGCCGCACTGGCCCGCCTGGCGGCCGCGCATCCCGGCGTCGACATCTCGCTGGCCGAGGCCGAGCCACCGGAGGCGATGCGGATGCTGCGGGCGGGACAGGCCGACGTCGCGCTGGTGTTCCAGGACGCACGCGATGGGCACCCGGTCGATCCCTCGCCGGAGGAGGAGGGGACGCGGGCGCGGCTGATCCTCGACGAGCCGGTCTACCTGGTGACCCGGTCAGCCGGTGGTGGCAGGCCCGATGGCGGCAGGCCCGGCGGCGGCAATCCCAGTGCTGGCCAGTCCAGTGCTGGCCAGTCCAGTGCTGGCCTGACCGACCTGGCCGCCCACGCGCACGACCCCTGGATCGCCGGCTGTGAGCACAGCCGCGGCCATCTGCTCTGGCTGTGCGAGCAGGCCGGTTTCAGCCCCAGGATCGCGGTCT
>DATKRG010000345.1:0-1071 GCA_035532275.1 Streptosporangiaceae bacterium
ATCGAGGGCGATCATCGGCCCGGTGGCGCGCAGCACGGTGCTCTCATCCTCATACCCGAAGGTCACCGGCGTCGTCGTGAGGCAGGCGAAGGCAGCGGGATCCTCGGCGCGCAGCGCCGCGGCGGCACCGAAACCGTCCACCAACGTGGAGCCGCCGCCCCCGTCGGCCGCCCCGCACCTCCGCCACGACCGGGCTGGCCGGCAGGTCGGTGATCCCGACGAGCCGCTGGCCGGTCCCGGGGTCCCGGCAGACCGGGCAGCGGCAGTTGGCACGCAGCCACACGGCGGGCAATCCCGCCAGGGCCTGATCCCCGGGATCGCCTGGCTCCGGCGCTGGCGTACGGGTGGCCCGGCGCCGGGACACCCGCTGGTGACCCCCCCGAGGGCCGCTGGCAAGGCTGGTCACACGATCACTCCGTCCCCGTCGGCCCCCATGGGGTGCCTCACCATTGGGAAGTTCGGTGCAGTCGGCCAGGTGGTCCCGCCACACCCCGGGCTACAGCTCAATTCCATGGTGAATGCCCAGGTGGAACGTTGCCAACGGGGTTGGTCGAGACTTCCTGGCACCGCCACGGGCCTGCCTGCCGGTGTTCACCCTGGCGACGGCTGGTCAGCGGCTGGCCAGCCGCCGGGCCGGGCAACGCAGGGCGTTGGCCGTGCCGCGGTTCATCCCCGGGCGAAACGGGGCCGACACGCTTGGCGGTTCCTTGGGCGGCTGGGGCTTTCTGGTTACCGTGGTCAGCATGGCTACCCGTGTCCCCAAGGGCTCCGCGGGCTCCGGCACTGCCCGGACCCGGAGCGGGACAGCCGCGCGTACCCGCCCGGCCAGCCCACCCGGGCCGCCGCGCACCCGCACGAGCATGCCGCAGCCCGCCCGCGCGCCGGCCCGAAAGGGCGGTGGGAGTGGCCGGGGGAGTTCCGGCCGGGGTAGCTCGGGCCGGGGTGGCTCGGGCTGGGGGAGTGGCTCGGGCCGGAAGGGCGGCGGCCGCAGGCCTGGCAAGGGCAAGGGGCGCAGCACGGGCCGGTCGCAGCCGCCGGTCGATCCGATCACGATCTTGTTCGGCTGGCTGT
>DATKRG010000346.1:0-9689 GCA_035532275.1 Streptosporangiaceae bacterium
TGGCACATTCCAGGAACCGGCTGCCGGTGGCGTCAGGGGCGTCGAGGTCCAGCCGGTCGAAATGGGCGCAGTCATACAGCTCCGCGGGTGCCAGCGGCCCCGGATGCGGCTCCAGCGCAGCGGCGAACGGCAGATCAGCCAGCTCTCGCCACCGCATAGCGCCATGCTCCCACCTCCAGCGGCCGGTGCTGGCCGTGGCCGGTGGATAGGCCGGCAGGTGCTGGCCCTCGGTGTGTGGGTAGACGCGCGCCCGCCCGGTCCGTGACCGGCGGCTGTCACCACAGGTCGCCGCCGGTGAGGGCGTAGCGGAACGGCACCAGCGGGACGAGCCGGACAAGCTTCTTCACTGTCCCGAATCTACGCCCACGCTCAGCCGGGCCGGCAGGCGCGCATGGCGCGGGCGAATGCGTCGCTGCGGTCCCGGTAGTCACGGAACCGGCCGAAACTCGGCGCGGCCGGCGACAGCAGCACCACCCCGTCCGGCCGTGCCCAGCGGAAGCCGCGCTCGACCGCCGCGTTCAGGTCGGCGCAGGCGGTTACCTCCACCTTGCCGGGACTGCCCGCCTCGATGGCGGCCTGGATCCGGGGCCCGCTGTCGGGCACGGCCAGCACCAGGGTGGGGGCCTGTCTGGTGGCGAGCGCGGCGGCGAGCGGGGCGTAGTCGATGCCCCGGTCGTGCCCGCCGGCGATGAGCGCGACCCGGCGGCCGGGGAAGGCGTCCATCGCGGCCAGTGTCGGCAGCACGTTGGTGGACAGGCCGTCGTCGACGAACACGACCCCGGCCACCTCGCCGATGACGGTCAGCCGGCTCGGCAGCGGGACGAAGCCGGCCGCCGCTTCCGCCAGGGCGCCGTCGTCCCCGGCCTCCGGCACGCCCAGCGCGCGCAGGCAGGCGCGGGCGATCAGCGCGTTGCGCCGGTTGTGCGTCCCGAGCAGGCCGAGCGGCTCCATCCAGTGGGTGCCCGGATCGTCGGTGGCCCGCACCCACTCCACCCGTGGCCCGAGCAGGGCCGTTCGTTCCCGCAGCAGGTCGCTGTCGCCGTTCGCGACGGTCAGGTCAGCGCCCGGCTGGGAGCAGGCCGACAGCTTGTCGGCGTAGTAGGTCTCCACGTCGCCGTGCCAGTCCAGGTGGTCGGGGTGCAGCGAGGTGACCGCGACCACCGGCGGTGAGCAGGGCAGGTCGGTGGCCTGGTAGCTGGATGTCTCGATGACCCAGTAGTCGTAGCCGTCACCTTGCGCGGCGGGGTCCCAGGGCGGCTGGCCGATGTTCCCGCCGACCAGGCAGCGGTAGCCCCACCGGTTCAGCAGATGCCCCGCGACAGCCGTTGTGCTGCTCTTGCCTTTGGTGCCGGTGACGCACACCACCCGGCCGCGGTCGGCCTCGGCCAGCCACAGGCCGAGCCCGCCCACGACCGGGATGCCGCTGGCCGCCAGGTGCGCGACCTCGGGGCGGTACCGGCTGATCCCCGGGCTCTTGACCACCACGTCGCAGCCGGCCAGCGCGGCGAGCCCGCCGTCGCCGGTCGCCAGGACCGGCTGCCCGCCGGGGCCCTCCGCCGGGGGATGGTCGTCCACCAGCACCGCTGCGGCGCCGAGGGTGGCGAGCTTGCGCAGGCTGGCGAGCCCTTCCATGCCGATGCCCCACACGCCGGCGCGGGCCTCGCGCAGGTCAGACCAGGAGATCGTCGGCCGCGTACGCATCAGGGATCCAGTGCTCACCGGCCGGGCGGAGCAGCGCCTGGACCGTGGTGGGGGCTGGCGGCGGGAACTGCCCGGCCAGGTCCTGCAGGAGGGAGGCTGTGGCCCGGTCCGGCCGCGCGGCCGCCAGCACCGCGGCCGCCCGGCATTCGCCCACCTCGCCGACGCATTCGAAGGGCTTGCTGGCCACCGACGTCCCGAGCAGGGCACGGAACCGCTCGGCCAGGGCGGGGTCGGCCAGCGGCTCGGCGCCGCCGAAGATAGCGGCCAGGTCGGCGGCGGGCAGGAACGGGGCCAGGATCAGGTCGATGAAGCAGCACTTGTCGCAGTGGCCGCACCAGTGGTCGAGGCGGTGCGCCGGGTCGATGTGGAAGGCCCGGTTGCAGCTGCGGAAGGTGCCGTGGTACTGGGTCAGGGCGGCGAACTTGCGCGCTACCCACAGTTCGCTGAAGGGCCGCAGCGCGGAGAAGTAGCTGACCTGGCCGCCGAGCGCATCCGCCAGGACCCGCCGGAAACCCGCTTCGAACTCCGCGCTCTTGGAGTACTGGTGGTTGATGGCGCGCCCGCGTGCCTCCAGGGTGGCGATCGACGCCGACCATTCGTTGGACATCACAACCGCGTCCCGGCCGTCCAGCAGGGCGGCCATCACCGCGATCGCGGACAGGATCCCGGTGACCGGCACGTGCCCGTTCCGGAACCCGAGCTCGGCCGACCGCAGCAGCTGCGGGTCGATCTCGCGGCCAGCCCGGACGACGGGCAGGCCGGTGACCGCGGCCGGGCGCTCGATCGCGGCGAAACGGTCACCGGGCCGGTTCATGACGAACAGCGCCACGTCAGCGCGCTCGCGCATCAGTTCCACGGTGACGATCGAGTCGATGCCCCCGCCGAAGGGGATCAGCGGCCGGCCGGGCCGGCCGGGGGGCGCCCCGCTGGCGGCCGGCTCGCCGATGATCCCGCCGGTGAACCGCAGGGCGGACAGGTCCAGGTCGTTGCGGTAGGCGTACTCGCCCAGGCCGTCGAGGTAGAAGGTGCGCAGGAACTCGAGCTCGGTCATGCTGACCGGGATCGGGCCGAGGTCGACGATGGGCGGCGCCGCCGTCTTGTAGTAGGACACACCCGCCAGCAGGCAGATCAGCCGGGCGGCCTGCGCCACCCCCGGCGCGTCCCACCGCCCGGCCGGATCGAAGCTGACCTTCTCCGCGAACGCCCACCCGCCGAGCGAGTAGCGGCAGGTGACCACCCCCTGGCTGGGATCAAGGTCAAAACCCTGATAGCGGAACGGATGCTCGGCCATCACGCCTGCCCCCGTGGCTCTAGCCGGGCGGCCAGCGCAAACCGCCCGCAGGGGCGCTGCGCCCGGTGGCTGAAGAACAGGCCGGGGCCGGGCCCGGTGGGCGTGCCCGCGACGTGGATCTGGGTGTCCGGCACACCGGCCAAGGTCAGCGTGAGGCGGTTGGCGGCCCACAGGTCGAACAGCCACTGGCCAGCTCCGGCGGGCCGGAGCAGTGCCCGTGTGTGCTCGCCGAAGGCTGCCTTGGCGGCGCTGGCCACCTGCTCGCCCACCTGGTAGGCGTCCGGGCCGACCGCCGGGCCGATCCCGGCGATGACATCGCGCGGCCGGGTGCCGAGTGAGCCCATCGCGGTCAGCGCCGACTGCGCCACGTGGGCGACCGTGCCCCGCCAGCCCGCGTGCGCGCAGGCGAGCACATGCCTGGCTGGGTCGTACAGGACGACCGGCACGCAGTCGGCGACCAGGATCGCGAGCACGGTGGCTGGCTCGGCGGTGACCAGCGCGTCGGCGGGCCCGATCGCGCCGGTCGCGGCCAGCGCGCCCCGGCCCCGGTCGGCGGCGGACACGATCGCGGTGTCGGCGCCGTGGACCTGGCCGGCGAAGACGAAGGAACCGGGGTCGGTGTCCAGGGCCGCGGCGAGCCGGCGCCGGTTCTCGGTCACGTTCGCAGGGTCGTCGCCGACCCCGAAGCTGAGGTTGAGGCTGGCGTACCCGCCGGGCGACACCCCGCCGTGGCGGGTCGTGACGATCACGTCCACCGGCAGCGGGTCGAAAACCGGCCAGGTCAGGACCGTCAGGTCCGCCCGCTGGCGCAGTCCGGCCGGGGCCGTGGCTCGTGCTGTCATCGTCTGGATCTTAGTGCGGTCCCCGCCCGCTCCGGGCGGCCAGGCCGTGACGTGAGCATGGCCCGGGAACTTCCGCGGCACTTCCGGGGGCAACATTGCGTATTGAATACATCCTGGATGTGGGTGACGATCGGTTCTACAGCCGGGCAGCGGGGACTGGAAGCGCAGGCCAGCACAGCGGAAGGTTGCCGTCCATGTTTCTCGCCGCGTCGGGCTTCACCCAGCACCTCAATCCCCTGGACTCGACCCTGGGCAGCACCCTGGTGGCGCTGCTGCCGCTGGCCTTATTGCTGGTCTTACTGGCCGTCATGCGGGTGACCGCCTGGCTGGCGGTGACCATCGGCGCCGTCATCACCATCGTCATGGCCATCGCCATCTGGCATGCCCCGGCCGGGCAGGTGTCCGGCGCCTGGGGGATCGGGGCGGCCACCGGGATCTGGTCCATCGACTGGATCGTCTTCTGGGGCGTGGTGATCTACAACACCCTGACCGAGACCGGCGCGTTCGCGCACTTCCGGCACTGGCTCGTCACCCAGGCCACCGCCGACGTGCGGGTACAGGCCATCTTGCTGGCCTGGGCGCTGGGCGCCCTGCTGGAAGGCCTGGTCGGGTTCGGCTACCCGTGGGCGGTGATCGCGCCGATCCTGGTGGGCCTGGGGGTGGCGGAGATCGACGCGATCAGGGTGGCCGCCATCGGCAACAACGCCCCCGTCTCCTATGGCGCCCTCGGCGCCCCGATCATCGCGTTAGCCGCCGTCACCAACGCGCCGCTGCTCAGCCTGTCCGCGTCGGTGGGCCGGATCGTGGCCCTGCTCGCCCTTCTCCCGCCATGGATCCTCGTCTGGCTTGTCACCGGCCGCCGCGGGCTGCGGGGCATCTGGCCGCTGCCGATCGTGGGCTCGCTGTCGTACATCCTCGGCCAGTTCCCGACGTCCCAGTTCCTCGGGCCGTATCTGCCCGACATCATCGGTTCGCTGGTCTCGTTCGGCGCGCTGCTGTTGCTGCTGCGGTACTGGCGGCCCGCGGAAACCCTGGGCTACGGAGGGGTCCCGGTCGCCGCGGACGGCGTGCCAGCCGATCCCGTCCCTGCGGCGCCCGTGCCTGCTGGCGGCGTGCCTGCCGGCGGCGGGCCGGCCAGCGGCGGGATCCGGGAGGCCATCCCGGGTTTCACCGCGTTCGGCATCCTCATCGTGGTCGTGGTCGCCGGTACCGGGCCGTGGTCCCACCTGGGCGACTACACCTTCATCAAGCCGGAGGTCGACGCGGTCAGCTCGCTGTCGCATGACCCGGTCGCGATCGTGTGGAAGTTCGCGCCCGCCATCGCGGGCACCTGGATTCTGATCTCCCTGCTGGTCATCCTGCTGGCGCTGCGAGTACGGGGCGCGCAGTTCACGGCCGCGCTGAAGCGCAGCTTCTCGCAGATGTGGGGCGCCCTGCTGGTGGCGCCGATCGTGTTCGGGCTGGCGCAGGTGTTCAACTACTCGGGGATGGCCAGCACGCTCGCGTACGGTTTCTCGCGGGTCGGTACCTGGTTCATCCTGCTCGCGCCCGTGCTCGGCTGGATCGGTGTCGCGCTGTCGGGCAGCAACACCTCGACGAATGCGCTGTTCGGTGGCTTCCAGTACGCGGTGGGCGGGCTGCTGCGCATGCCGCTGCTGCTGCTGCCGTCCCTCAACTCGGCCGGCGCCGAGGTCGGCAAGCCGGTGGCCCCGCAGACCACCAGCGTCGGGGTCTCGACGAGCAGCTACGTCCGCCGGGAAGGCGAGGTGATCAGGCACAACATGGGCTGGACGCTGGTGATCCTGCTCTGGCTCATCCTGATCGGCCTGTTCTACTGGTACGTGCTGCCGTCAGCGATGAGGCTGTGACCCCGGGCCGGTCAGTTCGAGAAGTCCTGGGTCATCCACACCGTCCCGGACTTGTCCCTGACGATGGCGATCCCGATGTGGTGGAACGCCTTGCTGAGCAGGTTCTGGCGGTGCCCGTCGTTCGGCGGCTTCTCGTTCAGCATGTCCTGGGTGAGCGTCAGCGCCATCTGTGCGATCGCGGCTGACGTTCCGGCCACCGGGCCGCCTTCGCCGATGTTCTCCCCGGCGGTTGTCCACGGCACGCCGGCCGCCGTTTCCCTGGCGCCCAGCGATGGCTCGCCGGGGCACTGATGGGACAGGCCGCCGCCGCCGGCCATCACCGAGGTATGGCGCTGTGCGCTGTGGTGCAGGCCGGTGGTGAGGGTGTAGCGGGGAAGGCCTTCCCGCACGCGTGCCTTGTTGATCTGCGCCAGCACCTGGTGCACCACCGTCGTGGTGGCGGCACTGCCCGGTGTCGCGGAGGTGGTGGGGGCGGCGGACGGGGTCGGGGACGCCGTTGGCGAGCCTGATCCGGCGGGAGTGCTGCTCATGGAGGCGGGGGCCCGGCTGGCGGAGCCGTCCGGGCTTGGCTTGTGCACCGGCCGCGGGCAGGCGGAGGGGGACGCGGAGCCGGTGGCCGGGCAGGTCACACCCGCCAGTGTCTCGGCGCCGCTGGCCCGCAGGAACCTGGCCGCGGTGGTGGTGGTCAGGAACGCCACGGCGGCTGCGGCAACGCCAGCGGCGGCTACGCCCAGCACCAGCCTCCGGCGCTGGTGCCTGCGTATCGCCTGCTGGCGGATGGATCTGCGGGCTGGCATCTCGCCCCTCACATCGCCGTCCGGCTACGGCGAGCCGTGGCCCGTCGCTGGTCAGTTGCCCGGTCCTGGGCCGAGAGGCCCGGGCACCCGGAAAGCCCCCGCGCTCACCACGTATCCGTCGGTCATCATGTCATGGTCGGTGGCACTTCGTTGCGCAGAGCGAAGAATGTTCAGCTCGCCAGCAGCCCGCGACTCGCGGGACGCCGGATGTGGCGGAATCCCGCACCCGCCCAAGGCGTGATCGTTAAGGTGGTCCAGGTCTGGCGCGGCCACCCGTGGCCAGGCGTTTGGCGTTTCCGGTGGACCTCGCCGGAACGTGACGTTATAGCCGGGTGAATGCCTGCAAAGCGTGCGGCAAACCTCCTGGGACTGAGGGCAGTTCTGGGACGGCGATAACACGGAGTTATCATTCAATTCCAATTAGTAGTCTGAGGCTCGCGAGGTCAGGGTGACTGGTTCAGGGGAGCGTGTGCAGGGAGTTCGTGCTCGTCGGCCCGCCGTGGGCATGGATGAGGCTCAGGCGGAATGTCCCGGCATGGCCCCGATGACCAGCTGGCGAAAGAGTTCCTGGAGCACCTACAACGGGAACTGCCTTGAGGTAGCCGGGCTCGGCGGCGAGCTGGTCGCTGTCCGGGACAGCAAGGCGAATGGCGCGGGACCGGTCCTCGGCTTCGGCCGGGCTGCCTGGGATTCGTTCGTGGCGGGTGTGAAGAACGGCGATTTCCGGGCCTGAGCGCGGCACTCAGCACGACGCAGGCTTCTCTATGACCATCTCCCGCTTGCGGTCTGCGAAATCAGGTTGCGGGACTGCTCCCGGTCGAGCGCGTGCGTCTGAAGGTGCTCGAATGTAACGCGATACCGGTGCGTGTCGTCTTCGTTCTCCAGGTAGTAACTGCCATCGAGGTGTTCCACCGACACCAGGTCGGGCGCCGCGACGTCGTGGACTTGCGCGAACTGCATATAGGTGAACGCACCGGTCGCCATTGGGTGACTGCCGTCCAGCGGCAGCACTCTCAGATCAAGGTTTGCCTGCCGCGAGGCCTCCACGAGGCTGTTCAGCTGCCGCCGCATGACGCCCGCGTCCCCGAACTTGCGATGGAGCACTGACTCGTCCACGACGACGGACAGCTCCAGCGGTGGGTCACTGGTCAGGCGTTGCTGCCGTACCAGGCGGGTCTGGACCCGCCGATCGACGTCTCCCGGCGGCAGGGCGAACATCGAGCGCCAGCCCTGCATCACCGCCCTGGCATATTCCGGCGACTGGAGCAGGCCTGGGACGACCTGGGGCTCCCAGTTCCACACTGAGCGGGCTTCAGCCTCCGCCTGGACGTATTCCGCGTATCCGACCGCGAAGTCAGCCGTCACTACCTCAAGCCAGCCACGCTGGCTGGACTCGCGGGCGAGCGCGAGCAGGTCTGTCCGGTGTGGCTCGTCCACCTGGTACAGGTCCAGGAGCCTGGTCAGGTCGGCCTGCTTCAGGCCGGTACGGCGGAGTTCGATCCGGCTGACCTTGGATCCCGACCAGCCGAGCAAGCGCGCCACTTCTTCTCCGGTCATGCCTGTCAGCTCGCGCAGGCGCCGGAGCTCGGCGGCCAGGCGACGGCCGCGCACCGATGGGCTGCCGCGGTCAGGCAACCGGCAGGCCCTTTCTTTTCCTCATGCGCGTCTCCACAGGGGATGCGGCTGATCCGTAGCGTAGTAGTTCGGCATGCGAACGTGAAGTTTACGCTTCCAACGGTGGTGCAATCTGCAACGCAGCTTGCAGATTGGCGAAAGGGATCGTTCAATGGAAACGAGGCCGCACGTTCAGAGGACGACCATGATCGGCAGGGGGCAGAACCGGGTAGCGCTCCCACCGTGTGCCGTCAGCCGGGGGCAACGGCTCGCTGGGCACACCGGAGGCGGCGCAGGACCCTGGTCGGTTCACGACGCCTGCCATCATGACGCCGCCCAGCGGGCCCCGCCGTTGGCGGCCATTCCTGGCCGCGGCGGCGATAACGCGGCCGTCGCCATTCCAGCGGCACCAGCTGATCCCGACAGGATGCTGGGCCAGCGGTCGGATCCCGCCAGCCCAGCTTGTCGCACCGAACTCCATCCCATAGGCGCTGGACGAGGAGCCCGGCATGATCCTTTACATTACCTCTGCTCTACCACAACGCAAGAGACCCACCTGCGGCAACTTCCCGGGAACGGCAGCCAGGTCCCGGCAGCGGACGAGGTGAGCGCGGATGATTGTCATTGCCTTGATCATCGGGGGCGGCATCGGCGCCGCCATCGGCTGGTGGTGCGGGCAGGCGCGCGCGGCTGACGCCATCGCCCGCTCCCGCGCGGCCATGGCCCGCGAAATCCGGCACTGGCAGGATGCCGCCGCGAGGGCGGCGTCCGAGGCCGCCCGGGTGGCCCAGGAGGCACAGACCTGGGCCGCTGGCTGCCGGCAGGGCCGGGACGATGTGATCTCTATGGTGCCGCTGCTCATAGCGGCGAACGAGCGGCTGCCGGGAGGCCAGCAGGCCGCTGTGGACAACGGCGAACGCGGATAACCGAGAAAACGCTCCCCTGCCGGAGGATGACATCAGCCGGCGGGGAGCGTCCGGGCGAGGCCACGTTGCCGTCACTCGTTATGAGTGCCGAACGTCGTCCTGATGGATATGGGGCGATCGGATGAGGCTGACCGAAACCCTTCGGCGATGGTCACGATGACCCTGTCATGCTCGTTGTGACGCTTCTGCTTGACCGGGACCGGGGCCTGCGGGGCACCCGGTGTGCCTGCCCGGGCCGACGTTCATCACAGACGGTCACAGGCTGGCCACCACGAACCGTGCGATATCCGCCGATCTGCATGCCGACTTGAGCGTGACGACATAGCCGGCGCCGCGTGCAGATTGATCGTTATGGGCGGTGGTCAATGCCCGCCGGGTGCTGCCGTGTCCTTGGCTGGGACCAGTCTCGTGCTGGATCCGGCTCGTTATGTGAGCTGGGTTGGGTGGGTCCGGCAGGTTCGTGCGAACTCGGACGGGGTCCCAGGAACGCGCGGCGCCGGCGGGCAACCACCCGGCACGCCCGGACAGTGCCGAGGTGCCGCACGTAGCCGTTCAGTAACACTATGCTCCTGAACAATTACTAATCGTGATTGCATTGCTGGCATGCGGGAACCTGGGGCACTGATCCAGGTGGCACACATCGCCGGAGG
>DATKRG010000347.1:0-6191 GCA_035532275.1 Streptosporangiaceae bacterium
GCGGCGGAGGGCGGCCAGGCCGAGTGCGGTCAGCGCTACCGCGACGCACGTCAGCCAGAGCATCGGGGTCGCCGCGAAAGCCCCGCCGGGCAGCTTGGGCACATGGGTGAACGGGGAGATGTCGACAAGCCACTTGCTCAGATTCACGAACGCGCCGAGTTCGGTGAGTATCAGGAAGCCGACCAGGGCTCCCCACGCCACGGCCGCCAGCCGCGGTGCCAGGCCAAACAGCGTCACGGTGATCCCGGCCAGCACCCACACGGCCGGCAGCTGCACCAGCGCGGCGCCGACCAGCCGGCCCAGAGTCTTGCCCGTGTCCCCGGTCTGCGCGCCGTAGACCAGCCCGGTGGTCAGTCCGACCAGCAGGAGCAGCACGACCGGGCCGAGCACCGCGAACACCAGGTGGCTCCATGCCCAGCGGATCCGGCCCACGGCGGCGGCGAGCACCGGTTCGGCGCGCTGGCCGGACTCCTCGGCGCGCAGCCGCAGCGCCGCCTGCACGGCATAGACCGAGGCGCCGACCCCCATGAAGCCCATCATGGCGGCGAGCAGCGCGTTGACCAGCCCGGCCTGGCCGCCCAGCTTGACGAACATCTCCCTGGCGGCTGAATTGTCGCCGACCAGGGGCCCGATCCCGGTCGCCAGTCCCCCGATGACCAGGCCATAGACCGCGTAACCGGCGGCCCAGGCCAGCAGCGGGCCGCGCTGCAGGCGCCACGCCAGCCCGAGCGGGCTGCGCAGGCTCGCGCCAGCCACCGGCGGGCCCGGCCGCACCGGCAGCAGGCCGGTGCCCAGGTCACGGCGCCCGGCGAAGGCATAGGCGGCAGCGCCCACCGCGATCGCGACCAGCACCGGGATGGCCAGCACCCACCAGTGCAGCGGGCCGAACGGGCGCAGTTCCTGGGTCCACCCGACCGGCGAGAACCAGGACAGGCTGGTGGCCCAGCTGCCGGGAGATGCCGCGTCGCCGACCGCCCGCAGCAGGTAGGCCAGCCCGATCACGCTGGTCACGATGCCGATGGTGGTGCGCGCGGTCCCGGCGAGCTGGGCCGCCAGCGCCGTGATCGCCGCGAAGACGCAGCCGGCGGCGGCCATCCCCAGCCCGAACCCCAGCGAGTCGACCCAGGGCAGTCCCCCGACCCCGAGGCCCAGCGCCACCAGCAGCGCCAGGCCCAGGTTGGCCAGCAGCGCGGTCAGCAGCCCCGCCGTCATCGCCGCCGACCTGCCGACGGCGCCCGCGCCCACCAGTTCGAGGCGGCCAGCGTCCTCGTCTCCCCTGGTGTGCCTGACCACGATGAACATGCTCATCACGGCGGCGGCGACGGCACCGTAGACGCTCAGCTTCCAGGTGGCCAGCCCGCCGAGGGTGTGCAGGTCGTTGGCTGGCCCGTAGAGCGCGCGGGTGACCTTGTCCGTGCCCGCCCCGGCCGCGAACGCCAGCCGGGACGCGGCCGTGGGATACAGCTTCTTCGTGCTGGCCACGCTGACGTACGCGAACGCCGTCAGGGCATAGATCCAGGACGCGATCATGATCCGGTCCCGGCGCAACGCCAGCCGGGTCAGGATGCCCGTGCCAGCTAGCCCCGTGCCAGCCAGCCCCGTGCCAGCCAGCCCCGTGCCAGCCAGCCCCGTGCCAGCCAGCCCCGTGCCAGCCAGCCCCGTGCTGGGCTCGCCCCCCCGGCCGGCCAGCCCCGTGCCGGCCTCGCCGGTCACGGCCGCGCCTCCTGCGGCCCGTAGTGCATGAGGAACAGCTCCTCCAGCGTCGGCGGCCGGCTGACCAGGCTGCGCACCCCGGCGGTGGTCAGCAGCTTCAGCACCTGCGCCAGCGCGTCGCCGTCCACCTGGCAGCGCACCCGGCTGCCGGTGACGTCGAGGTCGTGCACGCCAGCCAGCCCGGCCAGGGCGGGCGGGTCACCGGCCAGGTCGGCGTCGATGGAGGTGCGGGTCAGGTGCCGCAGGTCGGCTAGCGCCCCGGTCTCCACCACCCGGCCGGACCGGATGATGGTCACCCGATCGCAGAGCGCTTCCACCTCGCTGAGGATGTGACTGGACAGCAGCACCGTGGTTCCGTTATGCCGAAGATCTTCGATGACCTCCCGGAAAGCGGCCTCCATCAGCGGATCCAGTCCCGCCGTCGGCTCGTCCAGGATCAGCAGCTCCGCGCCGGACGCCAGCGCGGCGATCAGCGCCACCTTCTGCCGGTTCCCCTTGGAGTAGGCGCGGGTCTTGCGGGTCGGGTCGAGGTCGAAGCGCTTGAGGAGCATGTCCCTGCGCTCGCTGTCCAGCCCGCCGCGCAGCCGGGCGAGCAGGTCGATCACCTCGCCGCCGGACAGGTTCGGCCAGAGCGTGACGTCGCCGGGCACATAGGCGAGCCGCCGGTGCAGGGCGGTCGCGTCGTGCCACGGGTCGCCGCCGAGCAGGCGCACCGTGCCGGCGTCCGCCCGCAGCAGGCCGAGCAGGATCCGCAGTGTGGTCGTTTTCCCGGCCCCGTTCGGCCCCAGGAACCCGTGCACCTCACCGCGGGCGACGGTCAGGTCGAGCCCGTCCAGCGCGCGCGTCCGGCCGAAGTTCTTCACCAGGCCGGTTACCTCGATTGCCACCGTCATGGTTCAGACCCTACACTAGATTCATAAATTCATGAAGATTCAGAACGATACCGGGCAAGATAAGGTGCCGTGACCATGAGCCAGCAGCAGGCAGAACGCGACGAGCAGGCGGTCCGCCCGTTCATCGAGCGCTTCGCCTCGGTGCTCGTGGAGGCCGGCGTGCCGCCCATGCCGGCCCGGGTGTTCGCCGCCCTGCTGGTCACCGACTCGGGACGGCTGACCGCCGCCGAGCTGGCGGCCCTGCTGGAGGCCAGCCCGGCGGCGATCTCCGGCGCCGTGCGCTACCTGAGCCAGGTCGGCATGATCAGCCGCGAGCGGGAGCCCGGCAGCCGCCGCGGCGTCTACCTCGTGCTCGATGACCTCTGGTACGAGATGTCGGTCCGCCAGGACCAGGTGCTCGCCCGCTGGGTCGGCGCCGCCCGGGACGGGGTGGAGATCCTCGGCCAGCGGACGCTGGCCGGGAAGCGGATGGCCGACTCACTCGACTTCTTCCAGTTCCTCCAGGAGGAGCTGCCCGCCTTGCTGGACCGCTGGCGCACCGTCCGCAAGCCGGCCGCGGATAACAGAATCCGCCCGGAGTAGGCGAGAATCCGGGGGTGACGGAATCCCGCCCGGCCGCCGCCGCACCCGGCCGTACCGCGTGGGCGCGGAACCTGCAGACGCCCCTGCGCAGGTTCCTGCGCACCCAGACCGGCAGCGCCGCCGTGCTGCTCGGTGCGACCATTGCCGCGCTGGTCTGGGCGAACCTGGGACCGGCCTCCTACCAGGCGGTGTGGGGCGCGCAGCTGTCGGTTCACCTGGACGGGGCGAGCCTCAGCCAGGACCTGCGTGGCTGGGTGAACAGCGGCCTCATGACGTTCTTCTTCTTCGTGGTCGGGCTGGAGGCCCGGCGCGAGTTCGACATGGGCGAGCTGCGCGAGCGGCGCCGGCTGGCGATGCCGCTGCTGGCGGGCCTGGGCGGGATGATCGTGCCGGTCGCCATCTTCCTGGCCGTCAACGCGGGCCAGCCGTCGGCGCATGGCTGGGGCACCGCCATGTCCACCGACACCGCGTTCGCCCTCGGCCTGCTGGCCCTGGTCGGCCCGCGCGCCCCGGACCGGATGCGGACCTTCCTGCTCACCTTCGCCGTGGTGGACGACCTGACCGCGCTGGCGATCATCGCCATCTTCTACAGCCACGACATCAGGCTGCCCGCGCTGCTGGCGGGGCTGGGCACGTTCGCCGTGGTGCTGGGTGTGCGGGCGGCCGGGGTCCGGCGGGGCCTGGTGTACGCGGGGCTCGGGCTGGTCGCCTGGGGCGCGTTCATGCGCTCCGGTGTGGACCCGGTCGTGGTCGGCCTGGTGATGGGCCTGCTCACGCAGGCCTACCCGGCCGCGCGCGGCGACCTGGAGCGCGCCAGCGACCGGTTCCGGCGGTTCCGCGAGCAGCCGACACCGGGACTGGCCCGGGAGGCGAGCATCGAGCTGTCCGCCTCGATCTCCCCCAACGAGCGGCTGCAGGAGGTCTACCACCCCTGGACCAGCTACCTGATCGTGCCGCTGTTCGCCCTCGCCAACGCGGGCGTGGCGATCAACGGCCCGTTCCTGGCCCGCGCGTTCACCTCACCGATCACCCTCGGCATCCTGACCGCCTACGTGGTGGGCAAGCCGGTCGGCGTCGCCGGCATGTCCTGGCTGGTCACGGTGGTGAGCAAGGGCCGCCTGCGGCCACCGGCCGGCTGGGCCGCCGTGACCGGGGCTGGCACCATCGCCGGCATCGGGTTCACCGTCTCGCTGCTGATCGCCTCGCTCGCTTTCACCGGCCCGCAGCTGGCCGAAGCCAAGGCCGGGGTGCTGGCCGCCGCCCTGTGCGCGGCGCTGCTCACCTGGGCCGTGTTCCAGCTGACCGCGCTGCTGCCGACGCGGGCACGGCTGCGGGCGATGCTGGGCACCTCGGCGGTGATCCTCGACCTCGCGGTGCCGGTCGACCCGCGCCGCGACCACATCCGCGGCCCGCACACCTCGCTGGTGACCGTGGTCGAGTACGGCGACTTCGAGTGCCCCTTCTGCGGCCGGGCCGAGCCCGCGGTCCGCGAGCTGCTCGCCGACTACGGCGACGTCCGCTACGTCTGGCGGCACCTGCCGCTCAGCGACGTCCACCCGCACGCCCAGCTCGCGGCCGAGGCGGCCGAAGCCGCGGCCGGGCAGGGCGCGTTCTGGGAGATGCATGATGTGCTCTTCGGGCACCAGGGTGCGCTGAAGCCCGCCGACCTGATCCGTTACGCCGGGCAGCTCGGGCTTGACGTGCCGCGGTTCACCGCCGATCTGCGCAAGCACGCCGGCGCCGGGCGGGTCGCCGAAGACGTCGACTCGGCCGACCTGTCCGGCGTGTCCGGCACGCCGACCTTCTTCATCAACGGCCAGCGCCACCACGGCGCCTACGACATCGAGGTGCTGTCCACGGCAGTCAGGGCCGCCAAGGCGCGGGCCGCGATCGCCCGGCAGCCCGCGCGGTAACTCGGCCGGACCCCGCCGGCTTCACCGGTGGCTTCAGCGGCGGCGGCGGCTCCTGAGCCCCTTGGGCGCGGCCAGGTCACGGCCCGGCCGCGCCCCACCCGTTCGCACCAGCCCAGCCCGCCCAGGTACCGTGTGGCGCACAGTTCCCGCACTTGCGGGATGGATGGCCGCCATATGCTGGTTACTACCACGTAAGGGCGGCGACGTGGTAGGAGGCTGTGAGCATGGTGCGAGATGCGGGAGACCTCTATGAGGTGGGCCCGGGCGCGCCGGAGCTGGATGGGGCGGTGCTCCTCCACTACCTGGACGGGTTCATCGACGCGGGCGCGGCCGGCCGGCTGCTGACAGCGCATCTGCTGGGCAGCCTGGAGCACGAGCCGGTGGTGACCTTCGACGTGGACCGGCTCATCGACTACCGGTCCCGCCGCCCCCCGATGACCTTCGACAAGGACCACTGGGAGGAGTACGAGGCCCCGGAACTGGCCATCCACCTGGCCCGCGACGCCGCCGGGACACCCTTCCTGCTGCTGACCGGCCCCGAGCCCGACCATGAGTGGGAGCGGTTCACCACGGCCGTCCGGTCGGTGACCACCCGCCTCGGCGCGGAGCTGACCGTCGGCTTCCACGGCATCCCCATGGGGGTCCCGCACACCCGCCCGCTCGGCCTGACCGCGCACGGGACCAGGGCCGACCTGGTCGCGGGCTCCCGGCCGATCGTGGACCGGCTGCAGGTGCCCGGCAGCGTGGCCTCGCTGCTGGAGTTCCGGCTCGGCGAGGAGGACCGGGCGGCGGTCGGTTTCGCCGTCCACGTCCCCCACTACCTCGCGCAGGCGGCCTACCCGGCGGCGGCGGTCGCCCTGCTCGGCTCGGTGACCCGGGCCACCGGCCTGTCCCTGCCCGACGAGGCGCTACGGGAGGCGGCCCGCCAGACCGACGAGGAGATCGGCCGCCAGGTGGAGGCGTCAGAGGAGATCGCCGAACTCGTCCAGGCGCTGGAGCACCAGTACGACGCCTTCGTCGAAGCCGCGGGCCGGGAAGGCCTGCTGGCCGACCAGGTGGCGGACATGCCGACAGCCGATGAGCTCGGCGC
>DATKRG010000348.1:0-1700 GCA_035532275.1 Streptosporangiaceae bacterium
CCAGGTGGAGGCGTCAGAGGAGATCGCCGAACTCGTCCAGGCGCTGGAGCACCAGTACGACGCCTTCGTCGAAGCCGCGGGCCGGGAAGGCCTGCTGGCCGACCAGGTGGCGGACATGCCGACAGCCGATGAGCTCGGCGCCCAGTTCGAGCGCTTCCTCGCCGAGCAGCAGGCCCGCCCCGACTCCCCCGACGCCTAGCCATCTCATTCCCCGTTCGGTTCTCTGCCCCCAGGAGGGCACAGAACCGAACGGGCGACGGCTGTCCACAGGCTGCGCCGCCCAGTCGGCCCGGTTATCCACAGATTTGCAGGCCACCTGGCGTGCCGGGGACTGGTCGCCGAGGCTGCTGCCCATGGCCGACCCTTTTCTTGACTGCCAGCGCGAGCTGCTCGCTCTGCAGCGGGGTGTCATCACCCGCCGCCAGGCGCTTGCCGCCGGCCTGACCGAGAAGGCCATCGTGGTCAGGGTGAACAGTGGCCGCTGGCAGCGGCTGCAGACCGGCGTGTACGCCACGTTCAGCGGCGAGCCGCCGCGGGTCGCGAGGATGTGGGCAGCGGTCCTGCGGGCCGGCCCCGGCGCGGTGCTCAGCCACCAGAGCGCGGCCGAACTCTACGGTCTACTCGATACGCCTGCGGCCTTGATTCACGTGAGCGTGCCCAACGGCAGCCAGATCAGCCGCCCCGAAGGAGCCGTGGTCCACTACTCCGGGCGGCTCAGCCAGGCCAGGCATCCGGCGCTGGCTCCGCCACGCACCCGCGTTGAAGACAGCGTGCTCGACCTGGTTGCCGGGGCGGCCACCCTGGACGAGGCGATCAGCCTGTTATTGCGGGCGGTGGGCAGGCGGCGCACCACCACGCGGCGGCTGCTGGCGGCGCTCGCCCAGCGGCCGCGGATGCGCTGGCGCACCGACATCGTCCGCGCCCTGGACTTCGCGGAGCAAGGCGCTCATTCGCTGCTCGAATACCGCTACATCACCCGGGTCGAGCGCCCGCACGGCCTGCCACGCGGTGCCCGGCAGCGCCCGGTCAGCCGGGACGGCCGCCATCAGTACCAGGACGTCCGCTACGAGGACTACGACATGATCGTCGAACTCGACGGCCAGGCCGCCCACCCGCTGGAATCGCGCTGGCGGGACACCCGCCGCGACAACGCCAACGCCGCCGACGGGCAGGTCACCCTCCGGCTGGGCTGGGTGGATGTGACCGAATGCGCCTGCCTCTGCGCCACCGTCGTCGGCCGGGCGCTGCGGCGCCGCGGCTGGCACGGACCCCTGCGCCGCTGCGGCCCCACCTGCCAGGCCCCGGCATGATTCCCCGTTCGGTTTTCTGCCCCTATAGGGACACAAACCCGAACGGCTGAACGAAAGGGCCTAAGCGACCTCGCGCAGCTTGCCGGTCGCCACGTCGAAGACGAAACCCCGGACCTGGTCGGTGTGCGGCAGGAATGGGCTGGCCTTGACCCGGGCGATCGACTGGCGGACATCGGCGTCCAGGTCGCCGAACGCCTCGGCGGCCCAGGCGGGCCGGATGCCTGTGTCGGCTTCGATGGCGGCCTTGAGCGTGTCGTCGGTGAAGGTCTGCATGCCGCACTCGGTGTGGTGGATGAGGATGATCTCGTGGGTGCCGAGCAGGCGCTGGCTGATCGTGAGGGAGCGGATCACGTCGTCGGTGACGGCCCCGCCGGCGTTGCGGATGACGTA
>DATKRG010000349.1:0-1158 GCA_035532275.1 Streptosporangiaceae bacterium
CGGCGGGCCGGGCCAAGGACCTCGGCATCATCAACATCGCCAACTCCGGGCCGCAGGTGCTCGCCCCGGCGATCGCCGCGCCGTTGGTCAGCCAGCTCGGCGGGTACCCGACCCTGTACTTGTCGGTGGCGGTGATGACCGTGCTCGGCTCGGCATTCGTGTGGAAGATCCGTTCAGTCCCCTGAAGCTGTTTGTGAGCCGGTGAGGGCCGGTGAGCGGGCACGGGGCCATCAGCCGTTACACCATGGTAGAAATTAGGTGTAACCTGTTGACGTGGCGCTGAACATCAAGAACGACGAAGTTGAGCGGCTTGCCACCGAGGTGGCACGCATGACCGGGGAGTCCAAGACAGAGGCGATCCGGCGCGCGCTCGCCGAGCGGCGTCAGCGTCTCGCTTACCGGATCAGCCCCGGCGACCGGGAAGCACACGCGCTGCGGTTCCTTGAGCGCGAGGTCTGGCCGCGGATACCGGCAGACCAGCTTGGCCGCCGTCTCAGCAGGAGCGACGAGGACGAGATCCTCGGCTACGGACCGGAGGGGGTGTGATCGTCGATACCTCGGCGCTGGTCGCCGTGACCTTCGCCGAACCTGGGCACCAGGAGCTCATCGCCAAGCTGGCGGGCGCGCCCTCGGCGGGGATCGGCACCCCGACCCTTGCCGAGACCGGACTGGTGCTGGCGTCCAGGCTCGGACGAGACTCGCGTGATCTTGTCATCCGACTGCTCGACGAGTTCAGCATCGAGGAGATCCCGTTCGGTGGCCAGCACTGGCGGGAAGCTGTTGACGCCTACCTGCGGTTCGGCAAGGGGCGGCACAAGGCCCGGCTGAACTTCGGCGATTGCCTGACCTACGCGGTCGCGCGGCTGGCAAACGAACCCCTGCTTTTCACCGGTGACGATTTTCGCCAGACCGACCTCGAGCTGGCATAAGGAAGCACTGGCTGCGCCAGTCACCCGGGTGGCGCGAGCTTGCGGTGGTCCCAGGAGACGATCCGGGCCGGCTCGACGTAGTAGCCGGCCCGCTTGCGGGCGGCGTGCGCCACGTACTCGTCCAGCGCGTCAGCGGGCACGCCGGCCAGCCCGGCGGCGACATGCCGGCCGATCTCCAGCACGCCGGCCGGGTCCTCGACGCAGCGGGCAGTTCCCGTGACCTGCACGC
>DATKRG010000350.1:0-1800 GCA_035532275.1 Streptosporangiaceae bacterium
ACCCCCCGCCCGCGCCTGGTCCCGCACCAGGCCACGCAGGCCACGCGGCGTCCGCCGCTCCAGCGTGGCCAGCCGCCGCTCATACTGCACCCGCGCCGCACCCAGCGGCAGCAAGAACCCCCGCTCACCCGTCAGCGAATAGCTCTGCACAGAGAGCTGGGCGGTGGTGAAGGCCCCGCTCAGGTCGCCGTCGGCCAGCTGCAAGATGGTGTAGTGGCCGGTGAGCCGCCTGGCCGTCTGATGCTGATGGACGACAGCGATATAGCCGACCACCGCCGCGGCCCCGATGACGACAGCGAACACCGAGAACGCGATCAGCAGCTGGCTCAGCAGCGAACCCCGGCGCCTCATGACGGCCCGCCTCGTGGACGGACCGGGGAATCCGCCACCGCCCGGTTCCATTCGGCGCCAGGGCCTTCCGCGGTGAGCGGTGCCGCCGGCCCGGCGTGCGCCATCTCGGGCGGCCCGCGGCCCGCGTCCCCCCCGGGCAGCAGTGGCAGCCTGACGGTGACGGTGGTTCCCTTGTTCTCCTGCGATCGCAGGCCAACGTCCCCGCCATGGTTGTCCACGATGGTGCGGACGATGGCCAGGCCCAGGCCGGTGCCAGGGATGGAGCGCTCCCGGGCGTTCGACGCGCGGAAGAACCGGGCGAACAGCTCCTGCTGGTCGCTGGCGGGGATGCCGATGCCGGTGTCGCTGACCGCGACCACCGCCGAGCCGTCTTTGACGGCGCCGGTCACCGCGATGCGGCCGCCGCCAGGGGTGAACTTCACCGCGTTGGACAGCAGGTTGACCAGGACCCGGTCCAGCTGCCCGGCGTCGCCCTCGACCATCAGCCCCCCGGCGGGACAGTCGGCGGTGAAGTCGAGTCCCCTGGCAGCCACCGACGGCTGCACCGCCTCGGCGGCCTCGGCGATGACCTGCGTCATGTCGACCGGCCGCAGCACCGTCGTGAACGCCCCCGATTCCAGCTTGGACAGGGTGAACACGTCGTCGATCAGGCCCCGCAGCCGGACCGCACCGCGGTCCACCGCCTCCAGCATCCGGCGCTGACCGTCGGTGACCGGCCCCGCCTTCGCGGCCGCGAACGTCTCGACGTATCCCTCGATGCTGGTCAGCGGCGCGCGCAGTTCGTGGGACACGGTGGCGAAGAAGTCCGACTTGGCCCGGTCGAGTGACTTGAGTTCTTCGACCAGGCGGTTCTCCGCCTCATACAGCCGGGCGTGATACAGCCCCCGGCCGACATCGGCCGCGATCGACTCCACCGCGTCCACCTCAGCCGCCGGCCACGGGCGGCCAGAACCCAGCCGGTCCACGACCACGAACCCGAGCATCTGCTCACCCACCCCGAACGGGGTGAGCACATAGGAGCCAATGCCGGCCGCACGCAGCTGGTCCCGGACCCACGGCGGAAGGTGCTCGCCCTCCTCACCCGCAACGTCCTGCATCACGTCGCTGACATGCTTGCGGAAGAGGCCATGCAGCCGCTTCATGCCGTCCGGCGGCAGCTCGGTGTAGAAGATCTCCGGGAGCCGCCAGGCGTTCTCGTGGCCGACCGACGGGGTGAGCTGCCCGTCGTTCTCCAGGATCACGTACGTCAGGTCGGCCTCGACGCATTCGGCGAGGGCGGCGTGCGCTTCGTGGATGACATCGTCGGCTGCCAGGTGCTCGCGGATACGGATCCCCCCGGCCCGGGCCATCGCCCGCAGCCGGTTGCTCTCGGCCTCCTGCTGCCGCAACCGGTCACTCTCATCGGCCTGCGTGTTCACCGCCCGCGCCACCTCACGCACCTCAGCCGAC
>DATKRG010000351.1:0-1311 GCA_035532275.1 Streptosporangiaceae bacterium
GCACCCGGAGCCGGGCCAGGTCGCCCTGCGCATCATCGTCATCTACTGTCACGAGGAGCGAATCTAGGCATAACACCGCCCGATCCGTCGGCGATCAGCCCGCCAGCCTCGGCTAGTTCAGTTAACAGGTATGTGCCTGCATGCGCCCTCGATTATCCCGGTGGCGATGGGCCAGCCTTTCCTCAGCGCGGTGGCGTAGTCGAGGTAGCCGCGCTTGTTGTCCAGGTAGCGGGCGCACTCGTCGGCGCCGGCGCGCTCGGTGCGGGAGTAGCCGTAAGTGGTGGCGCGGCGGCGGATCCCGGCGGCGACCTGCGCTGAGTTGCCGCGCAGGATCTTGCTGGCCTGGTCAGCAACCCATTCCTCGGCAGCTGGCTCGCCTTTACCGAAAAAAGTCCAGGCGGCCTTCCAGATGTACTCCAGGATGTGGATGAAGTCGATGATGATCGTCACGGTGACGCCGCGGCGCTTGGCCTCGGCGGTCACGGCCTCGATCTGGGTGTTGTTGCCATCGATCAGGACCACCCATTCCCGCTGGTGAGCAGGGTCGCGGCGGTCGGCCTCATCGAACGCGGCGGCGATGACGGCGGGGATGTCATCGGTGACCGAGGCGGTCAGCCACTTGCCCCGCGCCTGCGGCTCGCGCGGCTTCCCCTTCCCCTTCTTCGGGGCTGCGGCCTGCGCTTTCTTCTTCTTCTTCCGCTTCTGCGCCGGGCTGCTGATGACGTCCTGTGGCGTGCGCGGGACGGGAACCGCGTCGCAGGCGCAGGCCAGCTCCGCCATCCTTTTCCGGCCGCGTTTCTCCCCGGGCGACAGCCGGGTGGCCAGCTTGCCCTCCGCGGATGCCGCGGCCTTCGCGGTCGCCGGGCGCAGCGCGTCCGGCAGCATCACGATGCCCTTCCCGTCGAAGGTCAGGATCAGCGGCCAGTCCCGCGGCGCCGCCCCGATGACGCGCTGCAGGTAGAACGCCTCCACGTGCGCGGCAGCGCGGCGCGCCAGCTCCTCCAGCTGCCGTTTCCCGATCTTCACGCCGGCCGCGCGGGTGATCGCGGCGCCCGCGGCCTCCACCGAGCCGCGCGCCGTCTCGACCGCGGCGAGCTTCCGCAGCCCGTGCGACTGCTTCTCCTCCGGCAGGTTCAGCGCCGCGTCCACCGGGTGCACATTGCTCCGGCCCGGCGACCGGTACGCGATCCGCGACACCGTGACCTGCCCGAACACCGTCATCAGCGGCCGGCCCCGGCCCCGCTCAGCCCGCGTCCGCACGACGCCGTCCTCCCCGGCCACGTCACGCCGCCGCTCCTCGCGGGCAGCGGT
>DATKRG010000352.1:0-22550 GCA_035532275.1 Streptosporangiaceae bacterium
TTCCGCAGGGTGCCGGTCACCGTCACCGGGCCGGCGGGTGACCCGGCCGGCTCGGCGATCGCGGTCCGTGGCCGGGTGGCGGTGGTCGAGCTCGCCGCCGCGTCCGGGCTGACGCTCCTTCCCGCCGGCCGGCCAGCCCCGCTCACCGCCACCAGCTACGGAACAGGTGAGCTGATCCGGGCCGCACTTGACCAGGGATGCCGGCAGATCATCCTGGGGGTTGGCGGCAGCGCCTGCACCGACGGCGGCGCGGGAATGCTCCAGGCACTGGGCGCCCGCCTGGCCGGCCGTCATGGACGTGAGCTGGGGCCGGGCGGGGCCGCACTCGCCGGCCTGCACACGGTGAACCTCATGGGGCTGGACGCGCGGCTCACCCGGACACGCTTCGTCCTTGCCAGCGATGTCGACAATCCGCTGCTCGGGCCGCAGGGCGCTGCCGCTGTCTACGCGCCGCAGAAGGGCGCGTCCAGCGCGGATGTGGCCGTCCTGGAATCGGCCCTGGCCCGCTGGGCGGGCGCTGTCGGCCTGGCAGCCGCAGGCATGCCGGGTGCCGGGGCTGCGGGCGGCGTCGGGTACGCCGCCCTGGCCGTGCTCGGGGCGGCCCGCCGTCCGGGCATCGAGGTGATCCTGGAGCTGGCCGGCTTCCGCCAGCGCCTGCAAGCGGCGGACCTGGTGATCACGGGCGAGGGCGCGCTGGACCGGCAGACCCTGCGCGGCAAGGCCCCCGCCGGTGTGGCGGCCGCCGCACGTGAGGCCGGGGTGCCCGTGATCGCCGTCTGCGGACGGTGCGACCTCGATCAGGAGACGCTCGCCGCCGCCGGCATCCGCCGCGCGTATGCCCTCACCGATGTGGAGCCGGACCTGGAGAAATGCCTGGCGCAGCCCGGTCCGCTGCTCACCCGGCTGGCTGCGGCCATCGCTGCCGGAATTCCCGGCCAGGCTAGCTGCGCACCGTAACCACGTCTTTGTCGCCAGCGTGAGCCGTGCCGGGTGGCCCGTTTCCCGGGTTACGCTTGTCGGCGAGCCGCTCGGTGATGAATGGCCGGGTTTTGGCCGGGCCAGCCCGGCTCGCGGGCGCGGGCTGTTCGTTGGGGGGACGGCGCAGATGGACATCCCAGTTTTCGTGTCATGCCCGACCAGCCTGAGCCCTGATCAAGATAAAGCACGCACGGTTGTCCTGCGCCAGCTAAGGCGATACCGGCTGTCGCCACGCTCGCTGGGCCGCTCCGACTACCCAACCGAGCTTCCCCTCCGCGAGGTCCTCGTCATAGCGAAGCACTGCGCCGGCGGCATCATTCTGGGATTCGAGCAGTTCCGGAGCCTGGATGGCATCAATAAGCCCGGGACGCCGGAAGAGGAGCGCCAGCGTTCCGCAGCTCCGTTCCCCACCCCCTGGAACCATCTGGAGGCGGGCATACTCTTTGGCCTCGGCCTGCCGTTGCTTATCTTCCGGGAGTCGGGGATTTCAGGCGGAATCTTTGACATCGGCGTGACGGATGTCTTCATCCACCCCATGCCGGCGGACGGAAGCAACGATGGCCTCAACGACGTATTTCTCAAGTGGCAGGCGAATGTAAGAGCGCAATATTATGGCTCATGACTGCTGCCAGTCCTGCGGGATCCCAGCCGGCGCGGACGACGGCGTGCATCTCCCCGCCCCGGGATGCTCGGCGGGGGGATCTTCCCGGTCGGGTGGGCGCGCCTGACGGCCGGGCCCTCCAGGCCGCCTGACCCGGCATGGCCGGAATCCCCGGTATGCGCCTGATCGCTCTGGACGAACACGCCAGGGAAATATCGGGCGGCTCCTCTTTCTTGAGTGTGAGTGACTCAAGTTTGGAGGCGCTCATGAGCGAGACGCTCACACTGCCGGTGCTGCCCCTCGACAACGAGGTCGTGCTGCCCGGCATGGTGGTCCCGATCGAGCTGTCGGACGCGGAGGTCCGCGGCGCCATCGACGCCGCGCGCAACAGCGGGCCCGGGCGGGGCCCCGGCGTCGGTTCCGAGGAGAAGGCCCGCGTCCTGCTGGTGCCGCGGCTTGGTGAGCGCGGGCTGGCGGCCGTGGGCACGCTGGCCGTGATCGAGCAGGTCGGCCGGACACCCGGCGGCGAGCCGGCCGCGGTCGTCCGCGGCGTGGCCCGGGTCCGGATCGGCTCGGGCACCACCGGCCCGGGCGCGGCGCTGTGGGTGGAAGGCAGCGTGGTCGAGGAGACCGGCCGCGGTGCCCGCGCGCAGGAGCTGGCCGGCCAGTACAGGTCCCTGGTGATCGGCGTGCTCGGCAAGCGCGGCGCGTGGCAGGTCATCGACATGATCGGCCAGATCGACGACCCGGCGGTGATGGCTGACCAGGCTGGTTACGGCAGCTACCTGACCGCCGAGCAGAAGCTCACGCTGCTGGAGACCGCCGACCTGGTCAAGCGGCTGGAGCTGGTCATCGGCTGGACGCGCGACCATCTGGCCGAGCTCGACGTCGCCGAGACCATCCGCAAGGACGTCACCGAGGGCATGGAGAAGCAGCAGAAGGAGTTCCTGCTCCGCCAGCAGCTCGCCGCGGTGCGCAAGGAGCTCAGCGAGCTGACCGGTGACGGCTCGACCGAGGAGGACGACTACCGGGCCCGGGTCGAGGCGGCTGGCCTGCCGGAGAACGTGCGCGAGGCGGCGCTGAAGGAGGTCGGCAGGCTGGAGCGGACCCCCGACGCCTCGCCCGAGACCGGGTGGATCCGGACCTGGCTGGACACCATCCTGGAGATGCCCTGGAACGAGCGGACGCAGGATGCCTACGACATCGCCGGGGCGCGGCAGATCCTGGACGAGGACCACACCGGGCTCGACGACGTGAAGGAGCGGATCGTCGAGTACCTGGCCGTCCGCAAGCGGCGCGAGGACCGCGGGCTCGGCGTCGTCGGCGGCCGCCGGTCCGGTGCGGTGCTCGCGCTGGTCGGGCCGCCGGGCGTCGGCAAGACCTCGCTGGGCGAGTCGGTGGCCCGGGCGATGGGCCGCAGGTTCGTCCGGGTCGCGCTGGGCGGGATCAGGGATGAGGCAGAGATCCGTGGGCACCGGCGGACCTACGTCGGCGCGCTGCCCGGCCGGATTGTCCGGGCCGTCCGCGAGGCCGGCACGATGAACCCGGTCGTGCTGCTCGACGAGGTGGACAAGATCGGCGCCGACTACCGCGGTGACCCCGCGGCGGCGCTGCTCGAGGTCCTCGACCCGGCGCAGAACCACACCTTCCGCGACCACTACCTGGAAGTGGACCTCGACCTGTCCGACGTGGTGTTCCTGGCCACCGCGAACGTGCTGGAGGCCATTCCCGGCCCGCTGCTCGACCGGATGGAGCTGGTCCAGCTGGACGGGTACACGCAGGATGAGAAGGTTCTCATCGCCCGCGACCACCTGCTGCCCAGGCAGCTGTCCAAGGCCGGGCTGGAGCCGGCCGAGGTGGGCTTCGACGAGGACGCGCTGCGGCTGATGGCGTCGGACTACACCCGGGAAGCGGGGGTCAGGTCGCTGGAGCGCTCGGTCGCCCGGGTACTGCGCAAGGTCGCGGCCCAGGCCGCGCTCGGCTCGGTCACGCTGCCGGTGCGGGTCGCCGCCGCCAGCCTGCGCGACTACCTGGGGCGGCCGCGGTTCACGCCGGAGACTCACCTGGCGGCTGACACCCGGCGGACCGCCGCGCCCGGGGTGGCGACCGGGCTGGCCGTGACCGGCGCGGGCGGGGACGTGCTCTACATCGAGGCATCCCTGGCCGACCCGGAGACCGGATCCACCGGGGTCACGCTCACCGGCCAGCTCGGGGACGTGATGAAGGAGTCGGCCCAGATCGCGCTGTCCTACCTGCGCTCGCACGGCGCCGAGCTGGAGCTGCCGGTCTCGGACCTGAAGGACCGCGGTGTCCACGTGCACGTCCCCGCCGGTGCGGTCCCCAAAGACGGCCCGAGCGCGGGCATAACGATGACAACGGCGCTGGCCTCGCTGCTCTCAGGCCGGCCGGTGCGCCCGGACGTCGCGATGACCGGTGAGGTGTCGCTGACCGGGCGGGTGCTGCCGATCGGCGGTGTGAAGCAGAAGCTGCTCGCCGCACACCGGGCCGGCGTCACCACCGTGCTCATCCCGCAGCGCAACGAGCCCGACCTGGACGACGTGCCGGCCGAGGTGCTCGCCAAGCTGGATGTGCACCCGGTGGGTGACGTCCGCGACGTGCTGGCGCTGGCACTGGAGCCGGCCGCGTCGGCGCCCGCCGCCCAGGTCGCGGCGTGAGGTGACGGCCGGGCGGCGCCCAGCGCCGCCCGGCCGGTGGCGAGCGCGAGCACCACGCCCCGGGCAGTCGTCCCGATCATCCCGAGCCGCTCGACCACGCGCCGGGTCCTGGCACTCATCTGCGAGGTCCGCAGATGTTTCAGGAAAGTGCGGCGGATGCCTTCCATGGCCAGCGTCAGCCTGGTCTGCCACATCCTCAACCCCGGTGACCGCTGGCAAACCCCGCGGCCCGCTGTTGACGGTTAGTTGGCCCTGGACCCGCGAAGCTACGGCGAGGCGAAAAGTAACCCGTGAGTAGGGACCGCAACGGTTATGTCTGTGCTGGTGCCCGCTAGGGGACCGCTCTGCGCACGTGATTGTCCTGATCCGGAGGAGGGCAGATCACCAGGTCGCGGTGTCTCAGATAGGTCGTACGGTGATGTTCTCAATGGAGGGGACCTCCACCGTACGATGGGGAGGTGACCGACACTGACGCGGCCGCCCCGGCGGCGCTCCAGGCCCGGCCGGGCGCGCTCATCGGGTACGCGCGGTGCTCCACCGTCGCCCAGGACACCGAGATCCAGCTGGCCGCCCTCGCCGGGTACGGCGTCCCCGCCGGCCGCGTCTACGTCGATGAGGGATTCACCGGGACCGATACCGGCCGCCCCGGCCTGGATCAGGCGCTTGCCGCCGTGCACGCCGGGGACACCCTGATCGTCCCCAGGCTCGACCGGTCGGTGCCCGACGCGTGTTCCCTCGCCGACCTCATCATCAGCCACGGGGCCCGCCTGCAGATCGGCTCCACGGTGTATGACCCGGAAGACCCGTTCGGGAAGATGTCCTTCAACATCCTCGCCACGTTCGCCGAGTTCGAGGCAGACATTATCCGGCTCCGCACGATCGAGGGCATGGCCAGGGCCCGCCAGCGCGGAAAGCTCAAGGGCAAGCAGCCCAAGCTCAACGGCCAGCAGCGCGCACACCTGCTCCAGCTCGACCGGGAGGGCAGGAAGACCCCGACCGAGCTGGCCGGGCTGTTCGGGGTGTCGCGGGCCACCATCTACCGGGAATTGAAGAAGGCACAGGAGGCCGCAGCATGACCGCTCAGCCGACCGGCCCCGCGCCGGGTCCGGACACCGGCTCGTATGAGGTGATCCACCTGGGCGGGCACGCCGCAGTGGTCGTGCCACTGGCCGACTTCATGCGGCTGCGGGCACTGGAGCGGCTCGCCTCCGCGCATGAGCTGGAAGACGCCGAGGACGCCGCGGCGCTGCAGGAGTGGATGGCGCGGGAGGCAGCCGGGCAGACCTCCTACGTGCCCGCCGATGAGGTACGGCAGCGGCTGGGCCTGACCCGGTGAGCCTTCGGGTCATCTACGAGGAGAAGGCGATCGACCAGGCGGCAGGGTTCCTCGCCGATGATCCCGCCGGTCTCAGTGCGGTGCTGGACGCCGTCGACCGGCTGGCCGATGATCCCCGCCCGGCCGAGTCGTTCCCCTACGGGTCGCCGGACCTGCGACGGCTGCGGGCCGGCCGGTACCGGGTGATGTACGAGATCAAAGGCGACGTGGTGTCGGTCTGGCATATCGCCCGAGGGAAAACCAGCCGATGATCCCCCGCTGACCACCGGCACCGGGCATCAGTGCAGCTCAGGGATATCTGACCAAAATTTCCCCGCGGCTACCGGGACCCCGTAAGACGATGAAGCACCAGGCCGGTAAGGTGGCCGGCGGCGCGAGCGGGCGCGCCGCGGCGGCGCTGGCCCAAAGTGGCCGGAGTCTCCGTCCTGACCGCTGCCGCTGGCGCCGCACTCGCCCGCAGCCACGGTAAGCGGGGGTGAGACGGCACCCGCGGACGGGGTGGACAGCGCCAGCGCCGGCACCGCCCATGCCGGGCCTGCCGAGGATGACACCACCAGCACATCCTCCGCCCGGTAGCTCAGGCTGGCGGTCCAGCCAGCCGGGCAGCCGCCGATCCGAGGGCCTGCCAGACACGCATCGGGGAGGTCGGCATGTCGATGTGCCGGACGCCGAGGTGCGCGAGCGCGTCGATGACCGCATTCTGCACGGCAGGCGTGGCGCCGATCGTGCCGGCTTCACCGATGCCCTTGGCGCCGATCGGGTTGTAGCTGGTCGGCGTCGCCATGTCCACCAGCTCGAAACTGGGCACCTCGGTCGTGGACAGGAACGCGTAGTCGGCGAACGTCGCCGTCAGCGGATTGCCGTCTTCGTCGTAGACGACCTCTTCCAGCAGCGCCTGGGCGGCGCCCTGGGCGATGCCGCCGTGCCGCTGGCCCTCGGCGAGCAGCGGGTTGAGCACCACGCCCGCGTCGTCGACGGTCACCATCCGGCGCAGCGTGGCCTTGCCGGTCTCGGTGTCCACCTCGGCGACGGCGACGTGGGCGCCGAACGGGAACGTCGGGCCGGGGGCCGCGAACACGGTCCGCACCAGCAGCCGCTCGTCCCTCGCCAGGCGGGTCAGCGGAACCGAGGCCGCCGGGTCGCCGGCCACCTCGAAGGCACTGGTGGCCACGTTGAAACGCAGGTCGGCCGGGCTGGCCTCCAGCTCCTGCGCCGCCCGTTCCCTGGCCACGTCGATCAGTTCCCTGGCGGCCTGCTGGACCGCCGCCCCGCCCTGCTGCAGGCTGCGGGATCCGCCGGTGCCGCCGCCCTCGGGGATCATGTCGGTGTCGCCCCAGTGCAGCGTGATCTTGCCGACGTCGATGCCGAGCTCGTCGCTGGCCAGCATCGCCCAGGCGGTCGCATGCCCCTGGCCGTGCGGCGAGGTGCCGGTCAGGATGGTGGCGGTGCCATCGGGGTGCACCTCGACCGTGGCGTTCTCGCGCGGGCCACCTGCCTCCATGCCCGGGCCGGTGATCTCCACGTAGCAGGACAGGCCAATGCCAAGCTGGACGGTGTCGCCGCGGCCGCGGCGTTCGGCCTGCTGGCGGCGCAGCTCGTCGTAGCCAGCCGCCTGCAAGGCGCCCCGGAGCGCGACCGCGTAGTCGCCGCTGTCGTACAGCGCCCCGAAGGCGGTCTGGTGCGGCTCGGTGAACTTCGGCAGCAGGTTCTTCAGCCGGACCTGCGCCGGGTCGGCTCCGATCTCCGCCGCGAACAGGTCGATCGCGCGTTCCACCGCCGCGGTGGCCTCCGGCCGGCCAGCGCCCCGGTAGGCGCCGACCGGGGTGGTGTTCGTGACCACCGACCTGGCGACGGCCTCGGCGCGGGGGAAGGCGTAGGGGCCGGGGGCCATCATGATTGTGAGCGCCGGCAGGAACGCCCCGAATCTCGGGTAGGCCCCGGCGTCCTGCAGGATCTCCAGCCGGTACGCCTGCACCACACCGTCGCGGCTGCCGCCGATCGTGATGTGCTGCCGCTGGGCCCGGCCGTGGGTCATGGCGATCAGGTTCTCGTGCCTGGTCTCGGCCCAGCGGGCGGGCCGGCCCAGCTGCCGCGCCACCCAGGCCACCACGGCGTGCTCGGGGTCGGCGCCGAACTTCGCGCCGAAGGCGCCACCGACGTCCGGGGTGATCACCCGGACCTGGCTGGCGTCGATGCCGAGCAGGGCGGCCAGTGCCCCGCGGGTGCCCTGTGCGCCCTGGTTCGGTATCCAGGCCGTCAGCCGGCCGTCATCGCCCCAGGCCGCGGCCGCCGCCCGGGTCTCCATCGGTGCGGGCGCGACCCGCTGGTTGACGATCGTGGCCCGGACAACGACGTCGCAGGCGCCGAACAAGCTGTCATCCAGGGCCGCCGGATCGCCGAAGGTGGCCCCGACGTTCGTGCCGGCCTCGGGGAAGAGCAGCGTGCCGGAGCCGGCGGTGGCGTCCGCCGCCTCGTCAAGGCCGATCACCGCTGGCAGTGGCTCGTAGTCCACCTCGACAAGCTCCGCCGCGTCCTCACACCGCTGCGGGTCGTCGGTGACGACGACCGCGACCGGCTCACCCACATAGCGGACCGTGTCGCTGGCCAGCAGCTGCTGGCCCATCGCCGCATTGATGAGGCCGGGCATCGGCGGCGCCGCCAGCGGCAGTCCGGCCAGATCGGCGCCGGTGAAGACGGCGACGACGCCCGGCGACCGCAGCGCCGGGCCGGTGTCGATCGCGCGGATCCGGGCGTGCGCGAACGGCGACCGGACGAAGATGACGTGGCAGGCGCCGGCGAGCCGGTCGTCGAGGACGTCGGCGGTGTAGACACCGCCGGTGGTCAGGAAGCGCGGGTCCTCGGTTCGCAGCACACGAGTGCCCAGGATGCTCACGAGAGCCCATCATAGGAGGATCGGCTCCCGGCAAACGCGCTCGCCCTGAAGTGAGCCAATGAACTGGCAGTGCAGGGATGGTAACGCCAGGTAGGATTCGTGCCGAAAGCGCCTTTCCCGCGAGGCGCGCGAAGTTCTGCGACAGACTCTACAAGTGCATGGCAGGGGTGGGGGAGCGGGCTGGTGGGCGATCCACGCGAGATGAATGGTCTGCTGGCACTCACAGGCGGGGTGCTGCCGCCGCTCACCGACAACCCAGTGGCACAGATCGGCTCGGACGCGTTCGGCTTCCGCCCGTATATCAGCGCGGTGCACGAGACGGTGGCGGCCGCCACCACCTTGCCGCTGACCGTCGGGGTGTTCGGGCCCTGGGGTTCCGGGAAGTCCAGCTTCATGCGCATGTGGGAGGACCTGCTCACGCCCACGACGCGGACGCTGTGGTTCAACCCCTGGAAGTACGATCAGAAGATCCAGGTCTGGGCAGCGCTGATCCAGTCCCTGCTCGCGGAGATGCGGACCAGCAGCAACGCGGGCCTGAAGGAGAAGGCGAAGCGCCTGGCGCGGACGGCCACCTGGCTGGGCCTGCGGGCCGGCCTTGGCACCGCGAGCCAGGTGCTCACCCACGGTGTCATCGACAAGTCGACTATCGGGGAGATCCTCGACAGCGTGGCCGACGACGGCAGCAGTTACTACCGGGACCTGAACCGCTTCGAGCTCGACTTCGCCGATGCCGTGGGGGAGTTCGTCGGCAGCACCGGCCGGCTCGTGGTCTTCATCGACGACCTGGACCGGTGCACGCCACAGGCGGCGCTCAGCGTCCTGGAGGCACTCAAGCTCTTCGTCGGCGATGCCCGGTGCGTCTTCGTCCTCGCGATGGACTTCGATCTGCTGTCGGCGATCGCGGAGATGAAGTTCGGCGAGAATCTCCAGATAGCCGGGTCCGCATACCTGGAGAAGATCGTCCAGCTGCCGTTCTTCCTGCCGGACATCGACTTCGACGCGATCCGCGCGGCGCTCGTCCCCTACGCCGGTGAGCTGTCGGAGAACGAGGCGTTCTGGGAGCTCGTTGACCTCGGGTTCGGAGCCAACCCGAGACGGGTGAAGCGGTACATGAACGTCCTGAACCTGGGTATCGCCATTGCCCGCAGTGAACATCCGGACGGTCCAGACCTGGGTATCACCCGCCAGCTCCAGCTCGCCAAGCTGCTGATCATCAGGAGCGAGCACCGGGATCTGTTCAACCACCTGCTCCGGCACCCAGGGGCACTGAGCGAGCTGGAGAACTCCCCGGCACTGCCGAGCCCGAGCAGCAACGACGGGGTTGAGGTCGCCCGGGAAAGGAATGCGGTGCTCGCAGCCTTCTTGAAGCAGGAGTCCCTGGCCAGGCTGCTCAACGCCCGCCCAGGTGCCTACCATGATCATCCTTCCGCCCCCAGCGCGGACGAGCTCGCGCGGATGCTCCGCACAGTCCGGCTGACCTCTGGTCCCACCGCAGCCGCTGGCGGCGGGCCCCAAGCCGTAACGACGGAGCTGGAGTGATGGTGGCCCGTTACTCTGTCGGCTTCGATCTCGGTGATGGGGAGAGCGCGATCGCCTGGACCGACAATTACGACAAGCGCGAAGCCCGTTTGTTCGAGCGGGCGTCCGGGGAGGTCAGCGTCCTGACCGCGATAGCGGAGAGCATAAATGGCGCGAAGTTCTTCGGTGAGGCGGCACTGCTCCAGCCCGAATCAAAGCAGATCCAGGTCAACTTCAAGGAACGGCCCGCGCGGTCATCGACCGGGATCGTGCCGACCATCCGTGCCGTGGAGTTCGCCAAGCTCTTCCTCATCGAGTTCCTGCAGCGCTACGAGGAGATCGCCGAGGACTGCCAGATCTACGTGGGCTATCCAGCTGGCTGGAACCCGGAAAAGGAAGTTGACGTCTACCGGCAGCAGCTGTCCGACGCGCTGCGGCCGTACCACCTGACGATGGTCGCCGAGTCCCAGTCCGCTTTCATCGACGTCCACGACGCCGCCGGGACCGATGCGACCCGGCGGCCCGCACTCGTCATCGACGTCGGTTCTTCCACCACAGACTTCACCCTGGTCACCGACACCGTCGAGAATCTGCCGTTCGGCAGTGATCTGGGATGCCGCCTGATCGACCGGGCTGTCGCCGACGAGCTGATAGCCACCCTGGCCCGGCGTGACCAGGACAGGTTCGAGCGTGTCACCACGAGGAACCTGCTGCTGTGGATATGCCGCCGGTACAAGGAAGCCAGCTACCTGGGGGTAGCGGCCAGCCCGCCTGCCCAGTTCGGCGGCGAAGTCAGGTGGGTGATCGACACATGCTGGGATCGCCTGCTCGCCATCGACGTGCAGGACTTCGTGGACAGGCAATGGCGCCCGCGTTTCCGCGAGGAGCTGTACAAGGTCCTGGGCTGGCTGCGGGGAGTGCCGCCCGAACTGGTGCTCACCACGGGCGGCGGGTCGCGGATGACTATGGTCGCGCAGGAATGCTGCGGCGTTTTCGGGCCCGAGGCGATCGTGCCGGTGCAGGGCCCATCCCTCGCCGTGGCACGGGGCCTGGCCTCCTATGGACGCTGGACGGACCGGGTCAGCCGGTTCCATGAGGAGATCCGCGCTCTTCCCGAGCGGATTGGGCTCAACGGGATCGTGGCCGCCAAGAGCCAGTCACTCGCGAAGCAGTTCTACGAGTCGTTCTACCTGGTGGGCTGGCACGGCGTCGTGCGGTGGGCGCAGACCGATCCGGCGCTGGCCGGGGAGACCTGGACCTACCCGCGTCTCATGGAATGGTATTTCGCCTGGCTGGAGTCGCCCGAAGGCAGGAAGGAAAGGGACAAGATAATCGGGCCGCTGGAGCACGAGGTAGGGGAACGCCTCTATCCCGAGGTCGAGCGCCTGTGCTCAGAGTTCGGGTTGCCCGCGGATGCGATCAGCACCCATATCCACCTGCCAGCGGGAGTCATCATCCGGCCGATGGGCCGTCTCATGAAGGCGTTCGACCTGATCGCGTCGGCGCACGGCATCGTCAGCCAGCTTCAGGCGCAGACCCGGCTGGGCAGGGCCTATCTCGCCAATGTGGCACCGGGGCTCGCGAAGGCACTCGCCCCGGCCGGGACGGTGGTCGCGGGCGGCTATTACTTCACCAGGGCGGACCTCGGAGCTCTCAGCCGTGGCATAAGGGAAGAGATCAAGGCGCAGCTGGCGGAACGGGTCAAGGAGGTCGAGTCCCTGCTGGTCTAGCATTGCCTCAGCACCCGTGGGGGGGTCATGGAGGATCAGGCGGATAGCGCTGGCCTGGCAGGCGCGGATACCAGTGCGTTAGTCCGGCAGCTGCCGGACGCGAGCCCGGGCGGCCAGGACACCATCCTGACCGAGCTTTACCGGCGCGCGCAGGACGCGGCGACGGCCGGTGAGTGGATGGCCTATGCCGATGGCCTGTCCATCGCCGGGCGGCACACGGACGCGCTCGACTTCCGCATCGAGCTGGCCGGCCAGCTCGCCGACGGTCCTGACCTGGAACGGCTGCAGCTCGGGCAGGCGTTCGACCATATGAGCCTCGGGGACACGAACCTCGCGCGGCAGGAGTTCGGCGCTCTGGCCGGGGCCGCCACCGATCCGGCCGTCCGCGACGACGCGGCCAGGCAGGCCGCCGGCATCGATCAGTGGCGGCGCGATCTGGCTGAGGACATGCGCTGGCAGCAGCTGAAAGCCGCCGCCCTGCGGGAACGGATCGCCGCCGGGCCGGCCGGGCCATCCGGGGACGACGACCACTACCAGCTCTGCCATGCCCTGATCGGGCTCTGGTCCAGAGGCGACCCTGGCACCGGCCCGGACGCGGTCGACGAGGCGACGGCCGCCGCGCTGGCGGCATACCCGGGCAGCGCCGACCTGCGTGAGCTGCGCGTGCTCTTCCTCATGCGGTCCCCGGACGGCCGGGACGCCGAACTGGACGATGAGCTGCTGGCGCTGGAGCGGCTCGACCCCGACGCCCCGGTCCTGCGGGGCTACGCCGAGATCGGGCAGACCGAGCAGGCTGAGCACCACCAGGAGGTGTGGGACCGGCTGCGGAGCCTGCTCCAGGCGGTCTCCCAGCCAGACCCCGGCCTGCAGGCCGCCGCCATGGCAGACCTGCGGGCGCTGGCCCAGGAGTTCCCGCAGGACGCCGAGGTACGCGGCACTCTCGGGCTCGTGCTCTCGTGCGCCGGGCGCCCGTCCGAGGCGCTCGAGCAGGCCGCGTGGCTGGAGCCGCGGGCAGGCAGCTCACACGAGCTGCACCTGACGCTCGGCCAGCTGTTCTGGCACACGGGCGATCATGAACGGGCGCGTGAGCACTTCCGGCTGGCATCCCAGTACGCGGCCAGCGACGCCGACCGTGCGGACGTGAACTCCGTCCGCGCCGGGCTGGAGGCATGAACGTGACAGCGGACCAGGTTGCGGACGGCCAGCTCGACGCCTGGCAGCGCGCACAGACGCCGTCGGACCTGCGGCAGCTGCTGGCGCAGTTGCAGTGGGCCGCCCGGGCGGCGGCGATCGAGCGGATCGCCGGCGCGGCTGCGGCGGCGCAGGCCGGGAACCGCCCGGCCCAGGCGGCGCTGCTGCGCTACATCCAGCAGGCCGCGCAGGACGTCCAGCGTGAGGCCCAGGTGCCAGGTGACGGGGAGATCGATGCCCTGCTGGCGCGGGCGTGGCAGGCGGCGCCGTCGGCCCTGGACGTCTTCGCGCTGCTCCGGCAGCACCCAGCGGCCATCACGGCGGAGACCTTCGACCGGGGACGCCAGCTGTTCATCCGGCCGGGCGCCCCGCAGCGCGACGCGGACCGGGCGCTGTGCGTCCTGGCCGTGATCGGCGTGATGCTGCGCGATCCCGGGCATGGTGCCCAGGCGCACCTGATGTGGCAGGGCATCCTCCAGCACGACGAGAACCTGGCCGGGGCGGCGCGCCACCTGGCCCGGGCACGCGTCCTGGCGGAGGCCGCCGGGGACGCCGGCGCGGCCGCCGAGGCCGACCTGGCCATCGCCCGGCTGCGGGAGCGGGCCGGCGACCTGGCCGGGGCGGCCGAGGCGTACGAGCGTGCCATGGCTGGCAGCAAGCCAGCGGACAGCTCCCTGCCCTGGCTGCCCGTCCTGGAACGTCTCGCCGACGCCTACCGGCAGCTCGGCAGGCCGGCCGGCGCGCTGGCCCGGATCGACCAGGCGATCGGCATGCTGCGTGACCTGGGCGACCGGGGAAGGCTCATCAATGCGCTGAACTTCCGGGCGCTGCTGCTCGAGGACGACGGGGACTACCTGGGTGGCGGGGAGGCGTTCGAGGACGCTGCGGCCGCGGCCCGGGCCGCGGGGATCTTCCCGCTGGAGTTCAAGGCCGCCACGAACGCCGCGATGTCGCGGCTCAAGCGCCAGCGGTGGAACGAGGCGATCGACCGCTACCAGAATGTGCTGGGCCGCGCGCGGGCCAGCGGGCAGCAGAACCTGATCGCCGCCGCACAGAACAACCTCGGGCAGGCCCTGCTGTCGGCCGGCCGGGCGGCCGACGCGGCCCGGCAGTTCGGCGCGGCACTCATGTACGGGATCGGCAGCCAGGACCCCGGCCGGGCCGGGCACGCCGCGCTCGGCCTGGCGCGTGCGTACGCCGGGCTCGGTGACGCCGGCGCCGCCAGGGACATGCACAGCATGGCCGCGATGTTCGTCCTGCAGAGCGGCGACGAGACCCTGTACGCGACGTGGGTCACCAGCCTTCCGCAGCACGAGCCCGACCCGGAAGTGAGCCTGGCGGCGCTGCGCGCGGCGGTGTCCGCTGCCCGTGAGTCAGGCGACCTGCGCCAGGAGCTCACCCTCACGCTCGCGTTCATCGGCGCACTGGAGCGCACCGGTGCGGTGGCCGAAGCCGAGGAGGTCTGCACCCACGCCGTCGATGCGGCGCGCGCGGCCGACCCGCGGTCACCGTGGCTGCTGCTCTACATCCGCGAGCTGGCAGGCCTGGTCAGCAAGGATCCGGGCCGCGCTGTGGAGGCCTACCGGCTGGTGGAGGAAGGATCGGGGCTGGTCGGGCAGCGGCTGGACCGCGCCCGCAGCGACCTGGCCCGCAGCGAGATCGTCGGCGGCCAGATCGGCCTGCTCGGGCTCAAGATAGACCTGCTGTGCCGGCACGGCGCCGAGCTGGCAGCGGCCGGCCTGCTGCCCCGGGAGAGCCGCCCGGGCACCGCCGCCTTCGAGGCGCATCAGCTGGCGAAGTCCCCCTTCCTGGTCTCGCTGCTTGCCCGGAGCCGTCCCGGGCAGCCCGCCGCGGCAGGCGATGAGCGGGTCAGGCCCGCCAGCGCCGCCGAGCTCGCGGAGGTGCTGGAGCGGGCCGATCCGTCCGCCGCCCTGGTGTCCTTCTTCACCGACGAGCGGCAGACGGTGTGCTTCACCGTCCGCGCCGGCGACCCGCGGCCGTCGGTCACGATCGTGGACCTCGGCAGGCCGGAGGCCGAGTCGGTGGTGCGGCAGCTCCGGCGGGCGTTCAACGGCAGCCCGGGGGAGTTCCCGCCGTACCCGCCGATCCGCGGGGACCGGCCCTGGAGCCGGCCGCTCAGCGCGCTGGAGGACATCAGTGACCGGCTGCTGTCGTTCCTCCCCCAGGTCGAGGGGGCGGAGGTGATCTGCATCGCCCCGCACGGCCCGCTGCACCTGCTGCCGTGGGCAGCGCTGCGCGCACCCGGCGGCCACTACCTGGTGGAACAGTACGGTGTGGCGGTCACACCGGCCGCCACCATGCTCAGGTACCTGGCCCAGGACCACCGGCCAGGCCAGCAGGGGCAGCCGCGGGCACTGGTGGCCGGGGTCGCGGCGGCGCAGGACCGCCACCCCGAGTTTTTCGAGAACGACGAGGACCTGCTGAGCAGCGCCGTCTGGGAGGTCGAGAGCCGGCCGGGCCTGCTGGCCGGGAAACAGAGCACGCAGGCGGCCTTCGCCGGACGCGATCTGGTGCATCTCACCTGCCACGGGTTCTTCGAGAGCAGCAGGCCGCTGGACTCCGGGCTGGTGCTGTCGGACGGCTACCAGCGCCCGCCACGGGACCCGCACGGGCTGCCGGTCAGCCGCCGCCGGGACTTCGTGCTGACCGCCGGGGACCTGCTCAGCCAGCCGCTGGCCGCCGACCTTGCGGTGCTGCGTGCCTGCGTCAGCGGCGTGCAGGCGGTGCAGAACGCCGCCGACGAGACGCAGGGGCTGGCGACCAGCTTGCTGTCCGCCGGTGCGGCTTCGCTGCTGGTCAGCCTGTGGAACGTCGACCAGCGGTCGTCGCGGGAGCTGCTCCGGCTGTTCTACCGGCACTGGCTGCCCGGCCAGGCCGGCAGCCGGAAATGGCGGGCGCTGGCCGACGCCCAGCGCTGGTTCATCAGCGGGCAGGATGAGGCGCGGCGCCACCCCTATCACTGGGCACCCCTTAGCCTTGTCGGCGACTGGAGGTAGAGATGACTGGCTCTGGACTTGACAGCGTCGACGACCACACGGTGCTGGCGATCGCCGCCAGGGTCACCGAGGACCTGCTGCCGGGTGAGACGGATCCGGCCAGCTCGGCGACCTCACAGGACGAAGCCCGGCTGGTGATCGCCCAGATGCTGGAGCAGGTCGGCGGCCTCGGGCCGGTCGACCCGGACCAGATCCTTCCCGATGCCGCGGCGGGCGCGGATACCGGGCGGCGGCTGCTGAGCCTCATGCTGGCGGACCCGGCGGTGGCCCCGGCCGTCCAGGAGCTGGTGGACAGCCCGCCACAGGACGAGCAGATGACGGTGGAGCTGGTGATCGGCACGGCGATCCTGCTCGGCCTGCTGGTGACCTGGCTGCGGACCAAGGTGTCGCTGCACATCGAGCGGCATGACGGCAAGACCGACGTCACCTTCGACCTAACCAAGGAAGCCTCGTCGTCGGACGAGGTCAAGACCGTCGTCCAGGCCGTGGCCGGGACCCTCGGGATCCGGGCCGGCTAACGCCCGTCAGCCGGCCCGGATCGTCTCCAGCAGCCCGGCGGCGACGTCCGCGGCCGGCCTGCCGAGCCGGGCGTGAGTGTCGCGGAACACGTGCTGGGCGCGGGGCGCGGGCCAGTCGGGCGGCAGGTGGGACAGTGGCAGCCGCGGGTCGGTGCGGATGATCTGCAGCCACTCGGCGGTCAGCAGCAGGTGGCGGGCGAGGTCGTCGGGCATGGCGGGCAGCGGGCCGGGCCGGTCCCATCGCCGCAGGAACGTCTGGTACTGCCCGTGCAGGTCCGCCAGCGGGTAGGCGTCGCGGATCAGCGGGCCCGGGTCGGTGGGGTGGACGGGCTGGGCGGCGAAGACCGTCACGTGGTCGGCGAGCCCCAGCTCGGCCAGGACCGCGGTGATGTCGGCCCGCGACGGGGCGATCCACAGCCCGCCGTGCAGCATCCCGAACCCGGCCCAGGCCAGCCGTGAGCGCAGGTCGTGCCGTGCCTGCTGCCAGGCTTCGGGCAGCGAGAAGCTGACCAGGGTCCAGGTCCCGGCGGAGTCGGTGTTGACCGCGCCGGTCTCCCAGATGCGGGTCCTGCCGTCGGCCAGGATCGCCTCGCAGCGGGGGGTGAGGCCGAAGTACATGTGCCGTCCCTGGCGGTGCCGCCGCAGCAGCCCGCGGTTGACCATGCGGGTGAGGGTGGACCGGGTGGCCTGGCCGGACACGCCCACCCGCCCGAGCGCCTCGATGTAGCTGCCGGAGGAGACATAGACGCCGCGGCCGTAGACATAGTCGCCGAGCAGCGCCAGCATGATCGACTGAGGCCGGAGGGCTGCCGGGCAGGCCTCCGGGTCCCCGCCTGCCATGCCATCGTTGCTCATCCCTCCGATACTGGGCACATTATTGACGGCAGTCAAGCGGATGCGTAATGTCGGATCATCGGGACACCAGGGGGCTTCGTGGAGGCATCAGCGTCCCCGCCCTCGCGGGAGGCTGGGATGGACGTCGACTCGCTGGCCGCCATTGACGTGCACACCCACGCCGAGGTCTCCGCGCGCGGCGCCACCTCCCTGGACGACTCCCTGAACGCCGCCTCCGCCGCCTACTTCAAGGTGGACGCCAGCCAGCGCAAGCCGACCCTGGCCGAGATCGCCGCGTACTACCGGGAGCGGAACATGGCCGCCGTGGTGTTCACGGTGGATGCCGAGCACACGACCGGGGTCCCGCCGGTGCCCAACGAGGAGATCGCCGAGGCGGCCGCCGCCAGCGACGGGGTACTCATCCCGTTCGCCTCTATCGACCCGTTCAAAGGCAAGGCCGGCGTGGTGCAGGCGCGCCAGCTGGTTGAGCGTTATGGCGTGAAAGGTTTTAAGTTCCATCCCAGCATCCAGGGTTTCTTCCCGAACGACCCGATGGCGTACCCGCTCTATGAGGTCATCGAGGAGCTTGGGGCGATCGCGCTGTTCCACACCGGCCAGACCGGCATCGGCGCGGGCGTGCCCGGCGGCGGGGGCATCCGGCTCAAGTACTCCAACCCGATGCACATCGACGACGTCGCGGTGGACTTCCCGCACCTCAAGATCATCCTGGCGCACCCGTCCTTCCCCTGGCAGGACGAGGCGCTCAGCGTGGCCACCCACAAGCCCGGGGTGTATATCGACCTGTCGGGCTGGTCGCCGAAGTACTTCCCGCCCCTGCTGGTGCAGTACGCCAACTCGCTGCTGCAGGACAAGGTGCTGTTCGGCTCCGACTTCCCGCTGCTGACGCCCGACCGCTGGCTCGCCGACTTCGCCAAGCTGCCCATCAAGGACGAGGTCAGGCCCAAGATCCTCAAGCTGAACGCTGCCCGTCTGCTGGGCCTCTGCCCGCCCGCCGGCTCCTGAGGCGCGCTGGCTCAGTGCACCCAGACGTTCGTGGCCTGGCTGTTCGCCGTGTCCAGCAGCGGGGTGAAGAGGTACAGGTGGTGGCCGACCGCGGCCAGCCCGGCGGTGGCGGCCGGCTGGAAGATCACGTCGGAGGCTGGCCCCCGCCAGCCGGACCAGTTGACGCCGTCCGCGCTGAAGTTCTCCGCGAGGTAGCAGGTGGTCTCCAGCGCGCTGGCGGACTCCCACCGCGACGCCAGGCAGATGCGGTCCCGGAAGACCCCGGCCGCGACGTCCAGCGGCTGATCGGACAGCGGGGCGCCGGGCGGCCGCACCCCCGACTCGACCTCGTTCCATCCGGCCCAGGTGACCCCGTCGGTGGTCGAGTTGTGCATGACGGCGACGTTGATGGGGGGCTTGCCGGTGTTGAAGACCCCGAAGATATGCAGCGTCCCTGTCAGCAGGGGGCCTGCCAGCACCGCGGCCGCCACCGGCGAGACGGCGGGAATGCCGGGCTGCGGCACGTCCGCCCACGGGGTCCAGAGCTGGAGGTCAGCGGTTGACGTCATCCGCAGGTGGCCGGTCGCCGAGTCCCGCGCGAGCAGGCACAGCCGGTGCCGGAACACGGCCGCCGCGACCGGTTCGGCGGTCAGCAGCCCGGCGGGCGGGCCGGCCGCGTCCTGCACCCAGGTCCCACCGTCGACCGTGTACGCCAGGGTCGAGATCGAGCCGTCGGCCAGCACCCCGAGCACCCACAGGCGGTCGTCGAAGCTGACCGCGGTGACCGGCAGGCCGCCGATGCGGAACGAGCCCAGCGTGTCCACGCTCCAGGCGGCGCCGGTGAAGGTCCGGGCGTGGTTGATCAGCCCGTTCGCGCCGACGCCGAACGCGTGCACCGCGCCGTAGTGGGTGACGGCGCTCAGCGCCGTGTCCGAGGTGAACTGGCCGTTCACCGGGTCGCTGACCGGCACCCATCTGCGCCGGTGCTGCAGCGACCAGGTCACCTCGTAGTTGGAGTTGCCGCCGCAGCCGGTGGGCGAGTCGGTGCCCGGGTACCGCCGCTGGATCTGCACCAGCCCGGTGCCGTTGTCGGTGGTGGCGTCGATCACGTAGCGCGGGCCGGAGAGCTGGTCCACCGCCACCGGGCCGTCGCAGTCCACCGTCAGCCAGGCCCAGACGTTGGCGAAGGCCTCCAGCAGCAGGCCGATCGGGAACGCGGCGCTGGTGACGGCGTCGCCGATCCCGGCCGCGCCGGCCCCGGCCAGGCCGGCGGTGATGCCTGCGAGCTGGTCGGCGGAGGCGGCCATCCGGCCGGTCAGGGTGTCGGCGGGCACGTTGCCGGCGTTGACAAGCTGGAAGACGAACGCGACCTTCGCCTCCGGGTCGTTGATCACGACATCGGCCAGGCCCGGGCTCTGGCCCGCCGGGACATAGTCGGCGGTGTGGTAGCCGCCGTTGTCGAAATCGCCCATGGAGATGAGGTGGTTCGCCACCATGTCGCCGTCGACATATGCCGAATGGCTCAGATGCAGGGTGTCGTTGTGCAGCGCCCGGGTGTCATGAATGACGAAGTCGGTCACCACGAATGTGTAGAGATCCACGGCCAGAGCCCCTTTTGCCGGAAATCAAACACCAGCTGACCTGCGATGCGATGTGGATTGAGATGCTACTGGAGAATTCAGCGGTCAGCGCCGGGGAAAGCAAATGTCAAGTTCCGGTGCTGCGGAAGCCGGCCAGCAGGTCGTCGAGCATGGCGAGCTGGCGCTGCGGCGGGACCCGGGACGGGTAGAGGACCGCCTCCACGCTCACCCCGTCGATGAAGGCGACCAGCCGGTGGGTGGCTTGCTCGACATCGAGCCCGGGACGCAGCTCGGCCAGACCGGCACGGCCGGGCCGGCGCCGGTCGAGGAGGTGGCCACGGACGGGCAGCCAGCCGCAGCGGACGGCTGAGACCGGCGCTACTGGCTGGACGCGCCCGGCATCCTGGCGGAGATCGGCACGCTGGCAACCGGGCGGCCGTCCTCCAGGTAGCACAGGCCGCCGTGCCACCTGACCGCCGCCCGCACCCGCCTCCGGATCGGCTTCCTGAGCAGGGTCAGGGCGGTGGCCAGGTCGGCCAGCTGGTACTGCGAGATCTCCTCGGGCTGCACCACGATCCCGGCCAGGCTTTCCTCGCTGAACGTGCCGCAGTCGAACAGGTACCGGATGCCGCCCGGCTTGCCCGGCCGTGGGCGGCGGAAGTCCATGCAGACCAGCGCGCCGGTGCGGGCCTGCAGGCCGCACTCCTCCCGCACCTCGCGCTGGCAGGCTTCCCAGGGGGTCTCCCCGTCGGCCTCCATGACACCGCCGGGGATCGTCCAGCCGGACTTGTAGGTCGGTTTCAGGATGAGCAGCCGGCCCGCGCGGTCGTAGATGAGCGCGCCCGCCGAGACCGGGATGGCCGGCAGGGCGAAGGCATCCCCGCTGTCGGTGGTCACAGCTGTCACGCTACATCGGCACTGCCGGCCCGAAACGGGATGCCGGCCGCCGCCGGGTGACCGACAATCGCTGGGTGGATGCCGCGACCTTGCTGGACTCCTACCACCCGCAGGGGGAGACCGAGACCGCCGGCGTCGAGCGGATGCGCGCGCTCATGCGCACCACCACCGACCCGTGGCTGCGCTCGACTCCCCTGCACATCACCGCGTCAGCGCTGATCGTGCATCCCGGCAGCAGCCGCATCCTGCTCCGCTGGCACCGGCGCCAGCAGGCGTGGCTCCAGGTTGGCGGGCACGGCGACCCCGGCGAAAGCGACCCGCTCGCCATCGCGCTGCGGGAGGCCCGGGAGGAAACCGGGCTGGCCGACCTGGCGCCGTGGCCGGACGGGCAGCTCCGGCATGCGGTGATCGTGGGTGTCCCGGCCGGCGCTGGCGAGCCGCGGCACGAGCACGCCGACCTGCGGTTCGTGCTGGCCACGTGGGCGCCAGGTGCGGCACGCGCCGAGCAGCCGGACGCGCCGGTGCGCTGGCTGTCGCCGCCCGAGGCGCACCAGGCGACGTCGGAGCCCAACCTGCACGAGACCCTGGCCCGGGCCGAGCAGCTGCTGGCCCACCAGCCACCGGGCCAGCCGGGAGCGGGACGGTGACCAGGCAGGAGGCCGCCCAGTGGGTGGCGGCCTACGAGCGCGCCTGGCGGGCACCGGGAACCGGTGCCCTGGCCGGGATCTTCACCGAAGACGCGGTCTACCGGCAGGGCCCCTACGAGGAGCCCGTCACCGGGCTGCCCGCGATCGCCGTCATGTGGGAGGCCGAACGCGACGGCCCGGCCGAGGTGTTCCAGATGACCAGCGAGGTCATCGCGGCCGACGGCGACACCGCGGTGATCCGGGCCGAGGTCCGCTACGGCGAGCCGGCCCACCAGGAGTACCGCGACCTGTGGGTCGTCCGCTTCGCCGCCGACGGGCGCTGTGCCTGGTTCGAGGAATGGCCCTTCTGGCCCGGGCAGCCGCCCGCGTTGTGAAGCTGGCAGCGCAGCACCCTGGCTGAGAGGATTGCCCTGGCGGCCAGCAGCGTAAGGGGGCTGGGAATGGATCCGGTGACTCTGATTGTCACCGCGCTGGCGGCCGGGTCGGCGAGCGGGCTGGCGGAAACGGCGTCCGCAGCGGTGAAGGACGCGTACGCAAGCCTGAAGGCGCTGGTGACCAAACGCTTCGCCGGCCGGCCGGCCGGGGGCACGCTGCTGGCCAAGCACGCGGATGCCCCGCGGCTGTGGGCGGCTCAGCTGGCGGCGGAACTCGCCGCGGCTGTGCTGCCGGTGACCAGGAGCTGGTAACGGCTGCCCAGGCTCTGATGGGCCTGATCGACCCGGCCGGATCACGGTCCGGCAGGTACCACATTGACGCGCGGGGCTCGCAAGGTGTTCAGGTTGGGGACTACAACATCCAGCACAACACCTTCGGCGCCGCTGCGGACGGCTGAGGGACGGGCATCCCGTGGCGGGCAGCCACGACGGGAGCGAACCCGGTCCCGCGACCGATGCGCGGGGCAGTCACGGCGTCCAGATCGGCGATCATGGCACGCAGGTCAACACCTTCCATGCACATATCGGCCAGCTGATCGTCCAGCCACGGCCGGCCGTCACGGCAGCAGGGCCGGTGGTGGTCGGCGACGTGCCGCAGGAGCCGCCCGCTTTCCAGCCACGGGCTGACCTGCTTGCCGCACTGCGCCGGACCGGGCCGGGAGTGTCCGTGGTGCAGGCGGTCACCGGCCTGCGGGGGGT
>DATKRG010000353.1:0-4092 GCA_035532275.1 Streptosporangiaceae bacterium
CGTTCGACCTCACCGTCAACTGCACGCGATGGCAAGGATGCGGGTGAGGTAGCCCGCGTGCGGGTGACGCATCCGTTCCACCCGCTGTTTGAGCGTGAGCTCGAGTTCGTCAAGCGGCGCCGGAACTGGCGGGCCGACCGGGTCTACGTGGTCGACCTCGACGGGCTGCTGCTTTCGTTGCCCGTGGAGTGGACCGATGTGGTGGCAGAGGACCCGTTCGTGGTTGTGGCCGATGGGCGGTCGCCGTTCCACACCGCAAGGCTGGGCGAGCTGGCCGAGCTGGTCGCCCAGCTGCGCACTCAACGGTCGATCGAGGACCCGTCGGCTGTCAACCGGATTACGCCGTGGGTGTCCGGATAATTATGCCTAGACTGGTGAACCCTAGCATCGTCGCCGACCTCCGCTGGCCGGTACTACTGGTGCTGTTTCGGATGTTCTCGCGAGGGCAGCGGCGTGTTGCCATGAGGGCCGCCATTCTATGGGGCATAATGGTCTGGACACTGCGATGGGGGAGGCTAGATGGCGAGGCGCGGACGGGACCAGAAGGCCGAAGAACTGGCCAAGACCAGGACGTTGAACCCGCACCCCGAAGGCGTCCTCGACCCGGCCTTCGTGGCCGACGAGTTCTTCGACGCCGCAGATTTGGTGCAGGTGAAGTACGAGATGGTGCGCCGGGTGGAGGTGGACGGGGCCGCGGTGAACGCTTCAGCGCGTGCGTTCGGGTTCTCGCGTCAGTCCTACTACACCGCGGCGGCGGCGCTGTCTGCCGGTGGGCTACCTGCCCTGGTGCCGGCCAAGCCTGGTCCGCGGCGGGCTCACAAGCTCAGCGACCAGGTTGTGGATCATCTGGAGGCACTGCGCGCGGCGGACCCGACCGTGGGCAGCGGCGATTTGACGCAGGCGGTGGCCGACCGCTTCGGGATCACGGTGCACCCCCGCTCGGTGGAACGAGCCCTTGCCCGCCGGGAGTCCGTCCGGAGCTCCAAAAGCGGCTGAATCGAGTTCGGTCGACAGCTTCGAGCAGCGCAATGCGGCAGTCGCGAGCCTGGCCGCCGGCTACGAGCAGCTCCGCGACCGCGTGTTGGCCGGACAGCCCGACGGATGGCGGCTCGGCCACGGGGTGCTGGCCGGCCAAGGGATGGTCGCCTGGATCGGCGCGTGGACCACCTTCACATCGGCGCCGAACGCCGCGGCAGGGACTTCAGCGCACGACCCGTCCACCGCCCCTACTACCCCGTCGTTGTCCACCACGACATCCACCCCGAGTTCGCCTGCGCCCACTGCGCTGTCGTCCCTGCCCTGCGCCCCCCAGCTCGTCGCTGTCCTGACCCAGATGGCACTCGCGCACACCTGAACTGAGCCTCTGGCATGCCTGCCTGCCGGCCGTGCGCTAGCCAGATCCCACGTCACCACGTCACCACGTCACCGGAAGGAACCGTTGATGACTGAGAACTCCAGCAAGGTCACCGCAGATCATCTGCGCCGCGACGCCTACCTCTACGTCCGCCAGTCAACGCTGTATCAGGTCGCGAACAACACCGAGTCCGCCCGCCGCCAGTACGACCTGCGAGGCCGGGCCGTCGCGCTCGGCTGGCCAGCCGACAAGGTCATCGTGATCGACATCGACCAGGGCCAGTCCGGGGCCTCGGCCGCGGACCGGGAAGGTTTCCAACGGCTGGTCGCTGAGGTGTCCCTGGGTCGGGCCGGGATCGTGCTCGGCCTGGAATGCTCACGGCTGGCACGCAACAACGCCGACTGGCACGCGCTGCTACGGCTGTGTGCATTCAACAACACCCTGATCTGCGACGAGGACGGCCTGTATGACCCGGCCACCATCAACGACCGGCTACTGCTCGGGCTCAAAGGCACGATGAGCGAGGCTGAGCTGCATTTCATCCGAGCCCGATTGCAAGGCGGGCTGCTGGCCAAGGCCGCCCGCGGCGAACTGTCCGTGCGGCTGCCGACCGGGTTGGTCTATGACCCGCTCGGGGCCGTCGTGCTGGACCCCGATAGTGGGGTCCGCGGTGTGATCACCCGTCTGTTCAACACCTTTGAGGCCACCGGTTCGGCGTCGGCAACGGTGAAGGCGTTCGCCGCTGAGGGGCTGCTGTTCCCGGCCCGGCACCTGAGCGGAACCCGCGCGGGTGAGCTGTACTGGGCGCCGCTGCGTCACGAGCATGTGCTGTTCGTGCTGCACAACCCGCGCTTCGCCGGCGCCTACTTCTACGGCCGGCGCCGGCAGCTCACCGACGCCCAAGGCAACCACCGCACCGTGCTGAAGCCCCGTGAGGACTGGACCGTCCTGATCCCCGGAGCCCACCCCGGCTACATCAGCTGGGACCAGTTCGAGACCAACCAGAAGATCCTGCTCGCGAACGCCGCCGCCCGCGGCGAGGACCATAAGGCTGGCCCAGCCCGGGAAGGCTCTGCGCTGTTGCAGGGTCTGGTCGTGTGCGGCAAGTGCGGCAAGCGGATGAGCGTGCGTTACCACCAGCGCTGTGACGGCACACTAGTCCCGGACTACACCTGCCAACGCGAAGGGATCGCCACCGGCACCCCCGCGTGCCAGACGACCTGCGGCGCCGGCATCGACGACGCGGTAGCCGACCTGGTGCTGCAAACGCTGACCCCACTGGCACTGGAGACCGCGCTAGCGGTCAGCGCCGAACTCACCACCCGAGCGGCCGAAGCCGACCGGATCCGTGCCAGCAGCGTCGAACGGGCCCGCTATGCCGCGGACGCCGCCCGCCGCCGCTACCTCGCTGTCGACCCGGCCAACCGGCTGGTCGCCGAGACGTTGGAGGCCGACTGGAACAACAAGCTCCGGGAGCTCAGCGACACCCAAGACGACTACGACCGGGCCAGCCAAGATGCCGCCGCCACCCTCAATGACCAGCAGCAGCAACGGATCCGGGCGCTGACCGCTGACCTGCCCGCGCTCTGGCACGACCCCGCGACCCCGATGCGGGAACGTAAGCGCTTGATCCGGCTGCTCGTCACCGATGTCACGCTGATCCGTGGCAGCGAGCACATCACCGCCCACGTCCGGCTCCCCGGCGGACAGCAGCACACCCTCACCATCCCGCGGCCACTGACCGCCTACGAACAGCACACCACTCCCGCCGCGACCATCGCCGTCATCGAGGAGCTGATGGTCGACCACACCTTCGACGAGGCCGTCCCGGTGCTGCGTGAACGCAACATCCTCAACGGTTGGGGCAAGCACTACACGGTGCCGTCACTGACCGCGATCTGCCGGGCCCGGAACATCCCCAGCCTGCGCGACCGGCTCCGGGCCGCCGAGATGCTCACCGTCGCCGAACTCGCCCATGAACTCCAGGTCAGCCCCGCCACGATCAAGAAGTGGCAGCGGCGTGGGCTCATCACCGGACGGCGCGTCGACGGCCGCCGCGAATACCTCTACCACCCCGGCCAAACCCGGCCGCCGCTGCACTACCAGACCGAAGCTGCCCAGCGGCGGCAGGCCAACGGGCTACTGTCCGCGCGTCAACTCGCCGACCAGCTCGGCGTGACCTCCGGCACCATCACCCGCTGGCACGCCCTCGGCCTGATCACCGCCACCGCCAGCGACCCAGCCGCCGCGTTCCCGCTCTACCCGGCCGAACAGCCACGCCCAAGCGCCGCCCAAGTCACCGCCGCCGGCCGGCCCGTCGCCTGCCGCGACCAACAGCTGATCACCGGCGGGCAGCTCGCCGCCCGCCTCGGCGTCGCCCGCTCCACCATCTACAAGTGGTATCGGCTCGACCTCATCGAAGCCGTCGCCGTCGACAACACCGGTCGACACCTCTACCGCCCCGACCAGCCCGCCCCGCACCCCGCTGACATCACCGCCGCCAGAGCAACCAACCGCCTCGGCGTTGCATCATGACCAGCGGCAGAACGCATCCGCTCGCGAGTTCACGAAGCGAGCCACGCGTGCACCTTGAAGCGAACGCCGAGCCGCCTCGTAGCCCGCCCAGTCCAAAACTGTCAGACCCCTATGCAACGCTCAAGGAGGCACCGTGAACCGCACGCCCATCACGACTCTCATCCCAACGTCGCCAAGAGGTGCAATGTGAAGCACGCCCGTTG
>DATKRG010000354.1:0-6380 GCA_035532275.1 Streptosporangiaceae bacterium
CGATCTGCTCGGGCGCGTTCGTGCTCGCGGCGACCGGGCTGCTGGACGGGCTGAGCGCCACCACGCACTGGCGTTACGCCGGGCTGCTCCAGTCCCGGTTCCCGCGCGTCCGGGTCGACGCGGGCGTCCTGTACGTGGACAACGGCCAGATCATCACCTCGGCGGGAACGGCAGCCGGGATCGACGCCTGCCTCCACCTCGTCCGCGCCGATCACGGCGCCGGCATCGCCAACCGGGTCGCGCGGCGCATGGTCGTCGCGCCGCACCGGGACGGCGGGCAGGCCCAGTTCATCGAGCGGCCGGTGCCGGCCGCCGCCGCCGATGACCCCATCGGCGGCACGATCGCCCACACGCTTCCCCGGCTCGGCCAGCCGGCCAGCGTCGGGGACCTCGCCCGGGACGCCCACCTGTCTGTGCGCCAGTTCAGCCGGCGGTTCGCCGCCGCCCACCGGCAGCAGCCCAGGCCGCTGGCTGATCCGGCAGCGGATCGACGCCAGCCTGCCGCTGCTCGAGCAGGGCCAGCACGGGATCGAGGAAGTCGGCCGCATGGTCGGGTTCGCCAGCCCGGCGGCCTTCCGCCGGCATTTCCGCCGCATCCTCGGCGTCAGCCCCTCCACCTACCGGCAGCGATTCACCTCCCCCTAGCGGCCGGGCGTCCCGCTAGAGTGGCTGCCCGTGACGGGACGGGACCTGAGCCAGGTCGTGGAGACCGGCTGGGCAGCCGAACTGGCGCCAGCCGCGGAACGCATCACGGCGATGGGCGAGTTCCTGCGGGCCGAACTCGCGGCGGGCCGCCGGTACCTGCCGGCCGGGGAGAACGTGCTGCGGGCGTTCGGCCAGCCGTTCGCGGACGTGCGGGTACTGATCATGGGCCAGGATCCCTACCCGACGCCCGGTCACGCCGTCGGGCTGAGCTTCTCGGTGCCGCCCGGAGTCCGCCCGCTGCCGCCCAGCCTGGTCAACATCTTCCGCGAGTACACCGCGGACCTGGGCTATCCCGCCCCGTCCAGCGGGGACCTGTCGCCGTGGACCGAGCGCGGGGTGCTGCTGCTCAACCGGGTTCTCACGGTCCAGCCGGGCCGCCCGGGCTCCCACCGGGGCAAGGGCTGGGAGGAGGTGACCGAGCAGGCCATCCGGGCGCTTGCCGCCCGGGACACCCCGCTGGTCGCCATCTTGTGGGGCCGGGACGCGCGCAGCCTCGCACCGCTGCTCGGCAAGGTGCCGCTCATCGAGTCCGCGCACCCCAGCCCGTACTCCGCCGACCGCGGGTTCTTCGGCTCCCGGCCCTTCAGCCGGGCCAGCCTGCTGCTGGAGCAGCAGGGCGGCGAGACGGTGGACTGGAAGCTGCCGTAGGGGTCCGGCCGGCGGTTCGGGCCGATGGGTTCCGGCCCACGGTTCCGGCCCACGGGTTCCGGCCCACGGGTTCCGGCGCACGGCTCCGGCGGGAATGTTGCGCGGTCAACTATCGTTAGCGCGGGCGAGACACGATACGCCCGGCCCACTGAAGGAGCGAGGACATGCCCGCGGTCACCGTCGAAGACATCCTGGTCCTGCCGCGCGTCCAGGAGCCGGACCCCACGGCCGCGGCCGACCGCCCGGTGGCCTCGGTCACCACGGCGCCGTCCGGGTTCGAGGGCGAGGGCTTCCCGGTCCGCCGCGCCTTCGCCGGCGTGGACCTGGCCCGGCTGGACCCGTTCATTCACATGGACCAGATGGGCGAGGTGGACTACGCGCCCGGTGAGCCCAAGGGCACCGCCTGGCACCCGCACCGCGGCTTCGAGACCGTCACCTACATCATCGACGGGATCTTCCGCCACCAGGACTCCAACGGCGGCGGCGGCCTGATCACCAACGGCGACACCCAGTGGATGACCGCCGGTGGCGGCATCCTGCACATCGAGGAGCCGCCGGAGGAACTGGTCGCCAGCGGCGGGCTGTTCCACGGCTTCCAGCTCTGGGTGAACCTGCCGCGGACTCTCAAGATGACCTCCCCCCGGTATCAGGACATCCGGGCGGGGCAGGTCGCCCTGCTGTCCTCGGCCGACGGCGGGGCGCTGCTCCGGGTGATCGCCGGGGACGTGGCCGGCCACAGCGGTCCCGGCGTCACACACACCCCGATCAGCCTCGTGCACGCCACTGTCAGCCCCGGCGCCCAGGTCCGGCTGCCCTGGCGGCGCGACTTCAACGCCCTCGCCTACGTGCTGGCCGGGTCGGGCACCGTCGGCGCCGAGCAGCGGCCCGTCCGCACCGGCCAGCTGGCCGCGTTCGGCCCCGGCGACGTCATCACCTTCGGGGCGAGCCAGCGCCAGGACGGCCCCGGCCACGAGTTCGACGTGCTCCTGCTCGGCGGCCAGCCCATCCGGGAGCCGATCGCCGCTTACGGCCCGTTCGTGATGAACACCAGAGACGAGCTGGTCAAGGCGTTCGAGGACTACCAGGCCGGCCGGCTGGGCACCGTCCCGGCCCGCCCGCGCACGGTCCCCGAGGAACCCCACCCCGGCCACGACGTTCTGTAAGCCCGCAAGCCGTGCTCTCCGCCCGGGTAGCTCTTGCCGGAACGTGGTCGATTCGGGTCGTGATGACAGTCCTGACTGACCACGTCCTGGGCTCCTAGCTAGCCGGGCTGGACGGCTAGGCGGCGCAAGGCGGCGCGGGCGATCCCGGGGTCGGTGGTGGTCCAGAACGGCGGCAGCGACGCCCGCAGGAACCCGCCGTAACGGGCGGTAGCCAGCCGCGGGTCCAGGATCGCGACCACGCCCCGGTCGTCCATGGTGCGCAGCAGCCTGCCCGCACCCTGCGCGAGCAGCAAGGCCGCCTGCGCCGCCGCCACCGACATGAAGCCGTTGCCGCCCCGGGCGGCCACGGCCCGCTGCCGGGCCGAGGCCAGCGGGTCGTCTGGGCGCGGGAACGGAATCCGGTCGATCACCACCAGCTGCAGCGACCGGCCGGGCACGTCCACTCCCTGCCAGAGCGACAAGGTGCCGAACAGGCAGCTCGGCTCGTCCTGCGCGAACTGCCGGACCAGTTCGGCGGTGGCGTCGTCCCCCTGGCACAGCAGTGGCTGGCTCAGCGTGGCGCGCAGTTCCTCGGCAGCCTGTTTCGCCGCCCGCATCGACGAGAACAGGCCGAGCGTGCGGCCGCCGGCGGCCTCGATGAGCTCCCGCAACTCGTCGAGGTAGGCCGGGGGCAGGCCGTCGCGGCCCGGCGCCGGCAGGTGCCGGGCGACATACAGGATGCCGCTGCGGGGGTGGTCGAACGGGGAGCCGACATCCAGCCCGGTCCAGGCGAGCCCGGCCGGCGCGTGCGGCGCGCCACCCGGGGGCACCCTGCCACCTGCCGCCGCCCCCGGCGGCGGCTTGCCGCCTGCCGCCGCTCCTGGCGGCGGCTTGCCGCCCGCGGGCATAGCGCCCTTCGCGGCCGCGGCACCGCCTGCCGACGCCTCCGGTGGCGGCAGGCCCCACTGCCGGGCCAGTGGCTCGAAAGACCCGCCCAGCGCCAGTGTGGCCGATGTCAGCACGGCCGTCTGGCGGCGGAAGAGGCGCTCGGCCAGCAGCGAGCCGACATCCAGCGGCGCCACCCGCAAGGTCGGGGGACGCCGGGACTCGGGCTCGGACGGGCGGTCCATCCAGACCACATCGGGCCTGGCCGCGATGTCCGGGCCGAACGCGGCGAGGACACGGTCAGCCGTCCCGCTCAGCTCGTCGAGAGCGGCCAGGGCGGCCCGGGCCGCCGCGAGGCGTTCCGCGTCCTGGGCGGTTTCGCCGGAACTGGCGCGGACCTGCGCGGCGCACGCGGCCGCGGCGGCGCGGACCGAGGCGAGCGTGGCGGCCAGGGCCTCGGGCAGATCATCGATCCGGCCGGCGGGGAGCTCCGCCAGCACCCGTTCCGCCGCCTCCCCCGCCTCCCGGACCGGGCCGGCCTCGTCGGCCGTGAGCAGCCGGGCGCACCGCCGGGCCGCCGCCTCCACCGCCGGGCCGGACAGTTCCGCGGCAGCCGCCGACGTCACCCGGTTCACCAGGTCATGCGCCTCATCGATGATCACCACATCGTGCTCGGGAAGGACGCCGAACTCCTCCAGCGCATCGATCGCGAGCAGCGCGTGGTTGGTGACGACGATGTCGACCCGGCCGGCCGCCTCGCGCGCCCGTTCGGCGAAACACGAGGAGCCGAATGGGCAGCGATGGGCGCCGAGGCATTCCCTGGCGCTGACCGAGACCTGCCGCCAGGCCCGGTCCTCCACCCCCGGCACCAGATCGTCACGGTCCCCGGTGCTGGTTTCCGCCGCCCACTCGCTGAGCCGCCGCACCTGCGCGCCCACCGCGGACAGGGCAGCGGGGTCGAAGAGCGTCTCGCCGGGGTCGTCGGGCGGGCCGGTCCGCAGCCGGTGCAGGCACAGGTAGTTGCCGCGGCCCTTGAGGATCGCGAAGGTCGGCGGCCGGCCCAGCAGCGGCTCCAGCGCCGCCGCCAGCCGCGGCAGGTCACGGTCGATCAGCTGGCGCTGCAGTGCGATCGTGGCCGTCGCCACCACCACGCACCCGCCGTGGCTGACCGCATGAGCCACCGCCGGGACCAGGTAGGCGAGCGACTTGCCGGTGCCGGTGCCCGCCTGCACAGCCAGGTGCTCCCCGGAGCCGATGGCCTGCTCGACCGCGGCGGCCATCTCGTCCTGCCCGGACCGCGCGGAACCGCCGATACCGGCTACCGCCGCGGCGAGCAGGTCAGCCACCGACGGCCCGTCCGTGCTGGGAGAGCCCGTGCTGGGAGAGCCCGTGCGGGAAGAGCCTGCGCTGGGAGAGGACGAGTCGCGGGAACGGGCATCCCGGGCGGGCTCGTGGATGTCGCCGAGGGGCACGTCTGGAAACGCTATCGCGCCGGCACCCCCCGCGCAGGCCACGTTTGCAGGCCCCCGTGCAGGCCCCGGTCAAGCGGCAGGCCGGCCGGCGCCGCGCCGGCCTGCGGTGAGCTCTGCCTGCCGGAGCGCCAGCCGTGAACAACACTGCGTCCGGATACGTCGTGTGGGGGGGGAGTATGCCCCTCTGCCGTCACCAGGACCGGTGCCTACGGCGGCTGCGGTAAGTCTGAGGCCGCGGCCCCGTGGGCACCTTTGTCTGTTGCCCGGCTAACGCAGCACTAACGGCACCACCCCAGGGCCTGCCTGGGACGGTGATACTCGGTCATGAGCCCGCTTGTCTCGGAGGCCCGGGCCAGGCAGCCTTGGTCTCCGGCATGGACCGGGTGCCCACGGGCCCATGCGGCAGGGCTGGCCGCATCCGTGGGCACCCGTCCCCCCGTTACCGGCGGCGAGCCTCGAAGGTGAAGCAGCCGAACTCCAGCGCGCGCACATGTACCACAGCGACGGCGGGATCGGCGAACATGGCCGCCAGCGCCGCCCCGGCGCGGGCCGGGTCCGCGGTCTCGTCGGGGCCCACCAGCCGGCCGTCCAGGATCTGCCCGGCGGCCGAGTAGGCGCGGAACACCCTGTGTGTGCCGGTGAACTCCGGCGGGTAACCCGGGCCTGCCGGGCCCGGGCACGGCCCGGGATGGATGAAGATCGGGCCGGTCTCGTCATAGGGCCCCGGGCGGGCACCGCTCTGCCGTGCCCATCGCCGCAGCGGGGCATAGGAGACCAGGGCGATCCGCTCGCCGGGCAGGCTGCGGCGGAGGCAGCAGCGGAGCGGGCTGCCGCCACCGGTGTCGGTGACCGGCACGGGCGGGCCGCCCGCGTCGTCGCGTTCGCGCAGCTCGCTGAGCGCGCCCGGGTCGATGGCCAGGATCTCGCAGGCGGCCGTGGCCTGGCTGGCGTGCGGCTGGCGTGCGGGCCGGTGGTCTGTTGCCGTCATGTCCCCATCGTCGCCAGTGGTGGCCGCGATGTCCGGCGGGAATCGGACCTGACGGCGCGGGCTCCCGCTGCCGGGCTGTAAATGCGACGATGACCCCATGACCGGACCACACCCGTCGGCGGCCGCCTTCCGCGCGGCCCGTGATCTGCTGCTGCGTCATCGCGAGGACTACCCGGTGGCCAGGCGTGAGTTCACCTGGCCGGTGCTCGACGACTTCAACTGGGCGCTCGACTCGTTCGACCCGATAGCCGCCGAGCACCCCGGGCGGCTAGCGCTGCACATCACCGGCGGCAGCGCCGCCGCCCAGCTCAGCTACAGCGAGCTGGCCACCCGCTCCAGCCAGGTCGCAAGCTGGCTGCGCAGGCTCGGGGCGAGGCGGGGCGACCGCCTGCTGCTGATGCTCGGCAACATCGCCCCGCTGTGGGAGGTCATCCTGGCGGCCATGAAACTCGGCGTGGTGATCATCCCGGCCACGACCCTGCTCGGCCCGGAGGACCTGGCGGACCGGATCGCCCGCGGCGGCGTCCGGCACGTGGTGAC
>DATKRG010000355.1:0-7602 GCA_035532275.1 Streptosporangiaceae bacterium
ACGTGCGGCAGGGCCGCGGTGGCATGGGTGCGGGCGGCGGCCAGCGCGGGCGCGGCCCGCGGGTCGCCCTCCGGCAGCGACTCGGCGATCCGCCGCCAGCACCAGGCGCGGCTGGCGTTCAGGCCGTGCAGGTGGGCGATCTGGCCGTCGCTGGCATCCGACACGATCGCCGGGGTGAACAGTGCGCTGGGCTCGCTGCCCGCGATGCCGGGCAGGAACACCGACAGCCAGGCGGCGAACTCCTCCTGGGGCAGGATCTGCGCCATGAGCTCGGCCTCGGTGAGGGCCGGCGACAGGAAATCGTGGCCGGACGGCTCCCACCCGCCCGGGTACAGGGTGTCGCCGCCGAACCAGGCCTGCGCCTTCTCCGTGATCGCGTCCAGCAGCGCCGGGTCACCGGCGGCAGCCTGTAGCCGCGCGTAGCCCAGCGCCCGGGACAGGCCGAACGCGCTGTTGTCGTGCACGCCGTAGCGGACCGGGTAGGTGGCCTTCGGCAGCCAGTCCAGGAAGCAGCCGGTGATGGCCTCGGCGAGCGGTGTCATGGCGGCCGCCCAGGTCGCCGCGTCCGGGTCGTCCCAGGACTGGGCCTCGTGGACGAGCGCCAGCGCCCAGCCCCAGCCGTAAGGACGCTGGCCCCACCGGCCCGGGCCGGCGATGTACTCGGCCTCGGCTTCCAGGGCGATGGGGCTGAACTGTGCCCGCAGCGCCTTGCGGATCGCGGCGGTGGGCACCTTGTCGGCGGCGGTCCGCAGCAGCCGCATCAGCAGCCAGTGCATCTCCACGCACGAGTGCCAGTCGAGGCTGCCGTAGAACACCGGGGTACGGGCCCGCGGGCGGAACGGGAAGTCGCCGGGGGCGGTCATCGTGTGGTGCACGTCGGCGGGAAACTCGCGCTTGATGTTGGTGAGCGCCACCTCGGCATAACCCGCGGCCTCGGCTCGCAGCACTTCGGCCCATTCGCCCGCCAGATCCACGAATCCTCCTCGGGGCAGCGCGCGGCTGGCTAGGTGGCCACTTTCGGTGTCCATGCTCGCACGAACGGTCTTCCCCGGCCGGCCGGACCGGGCCAGTTTCCCGCCCCTGTGCCATTGATCACTGAATGTGCTAGTTGGGGACCATCGCACCAGGTCGGAGGGCGTTCGGCCCGCTGACTACGCGCCTGTGGCCGGCTGATCCTCGTGCTATGGGGGCAATCACCAGCACCATCACGAAGAAGATCATGATTGTGGCCGCAGCCGCGGCGGTGACCGGGCTGGCGGCCGCGTGCGGCACGTCCACGTCCAGTCCGGGGGCATCGGCTTCGGCGTCGGCCACCGCCGGGCTGGCGCAGTTCAAGGCGGTCGCCACCGGGCCGGAAGCGAAGAAGCTGCAGGCCGATCTGGCCGTTTTCGTCAAGGACGCGACCAGCCGGAACCTGAACGCGACCCAGACTGACGCGCGGCATGTCGCCGCCGACATCACCGCCTGGGCCGGCGCCATGCGGGCGACCGCAGTGCCATCGTCCTTCCAGGCCGCCAAGGCGACCCTGCTCAGAGGGCTCGACAAGATGAGCGCGGGTGTCACCAAGGTGGCCGACGGCCTGCACAACAACAACATGACACAGATCAACCAGGGCAACGCCGAGGTCGAGCAGGCGGTGACGGTCATCAACCAGGCCAGGTCCCAGGTCCACTGATCGCCGCCCGGCCGGGCTGGGCTGCGGCACTGCCCTGCCACACTGGGGCTATGCCGCTTGACGACCGCCAGCGGGCACAGGCCGCCTCGTTCGGGGCGGCTGCCGACGTCTACGAACGGGGCCGGCCACCCTATCCGGCGGAGGCGATCGACTGGCTGCTCCCGGCGGGCGCGGCGCGTGTGCTCGACCTTGGCGCCGGGACCGGGAAGCTCACCCGCCAGCTGCGCGAGCGCGGCCTGGACGTGACCGCCGTGGAGCCGTCCGGCGGCATGCGCGAGCAGCTGGGGCGGGCGGTACCCGGGGTCCGCGCGCTGGTCGGCACGGCCGAGCGGATCCCGCTCCCCGACGCCAGCGTGGACGCGGTGCTGGTGGCCCAGGCGTGGCACTGGGTGGATCCGGTGGCGGCGGTGCCGGAGGTGGCCAGGGTGCTCGCGCCGGGTGGATGGCTCGGGCTGCTCTGGAACATCCGGGACGAGCGGGCGGACTGGGTGGCCGAGCTGGGCGCGGCCATGCGGCGCAACGAGGGCCCGCATTCGGGCAGCAACACGGTCAGTTCCGCGCCGCTGGTCGGCCCGCCGTTCGGGCCGGTCGAGCGGCACGACGTCGCGTGGGTCCACCGGCAGCACCCCGGCGCCGTGGTCGACATGGTCGCCTCCCGCAGCTACGTCATCACCCTGCCGGAGCCGGCGCGCACGGCGCTGCTCGCCGAGGTCCGCCACCTGCTGGAGACCCACCCGGCGCTGGCAGGCGCCGGCGAGATCACGCTGCCGTACGTGACCCGCTGCTCGCGCGCCCAGCTCCCAGCCTGACCCGGGCACCCGCCCAGGCCAGCGCCGGTCAGGCCAGCGCCGGTCAGGCCTGCACTGGGCCGGCCTGCACTGGGCCGGGCGCCGGGGCCAGGAAGCGTTCCACGTCAGCTGTCTCGGCCGCCAAGGCGTCCCGCTGTGCCGCCGACAGCGGACCGACCGGATCGGTGACGACCGTGCCCTTGCTGATCCGCCAGATCGCGCAGCCGCGCCCACCGGCAAGCACGAACGGGCGGAACAGGCCGTTGGTGGTGATGACCGGGCCGCCCGGCGCCAGGAACAGCTCGCGGGAGGACCAGCCGAGCAGCAGCGGGTCGAAGGCACCCAGCAGCCGCAGCGGCGGCACCGGGTGCTCCTCGCCGTGGCCAGCGAGGCTGGCCAGGCCGTCGTCGCGGTCAGCGAGCGTGGAGGAGATCCCGGCCAGCCCCCGCCTCGCCTCCCGCAGCGGCAGTCCCGCCCAGCCGGCCAGGTCCCGGTCGCTGGCCGGCCCGTGCCCGGCCAGGTAGCGGCGGGCCAGCAGGCCCAGTGCCACGTCGCGGTCCAGCGCTGCTGGCGGCGCGCCCAGCCAGTCGCGCACCAGCACGAACGCCTGCTCCGCGCCAGCCAGCGGGCCGCGCACGATCAGGCCGCGCAGGGTCGCAAGCGCCAGCAGGTGCACCATGGCCTGTCCCTGCGTGCGCACGCCCGCGGCGGCGACCCGGTCGCGCAGCTGTGCCCGGGTCAGCGGGCCGCCGGCGAGGGCACGGTGGATCACCCCGACCCCGCGTTCGGCATCATCGGGCGGAACGCCTTCCTGGGCGAGCCGCCGTGCGTTCCCGGTGGCGAGCTGGAGGGTGGTGAGATCATGCAGCCACCAGTAGTCCTCGGCCCGCACCAGGTGCAGCGTGCCGCGGTTCAGCCAGCTCACGACCAGCGACCGGTCGGCCGTCAGGGCCCGGTCCACGTCGCAGGCGTGCAGGCCCGAGGTGCGGGCGCGGACCGCCAGCCGCGCCCCGCGCGGGTCCTGTGCCTGTACCGCCAGCAGGTGCCCGGCCACGCCGGTGACCGAGCCGGCCGGTGGCCCCGACAGCAGCTGCGCCCGCAGCCGCTCAGCCGCCAGGCCAGGCGGCTCGCGGCGGCCGGGAGTCACGGTCATGAACCGATCCTGCCACCGGCCTCCGACAGCCGCCGGGCGCCGTTACGCGCGGCGCCGCAGCCCGGGCCGCAGCTCGCCGGCGATCGTCATGGCCCAGCCGTCGATCTCCTGCCAGTCGCGGTGATCACCGAACCGGCCGCCGAACGTGCGCAGGAACACCCGGCCGGAAAGTCCCCAGTCGCCCCGGTGGATCACGCCGGCGAACGCATGGTGATCGCGCGGCCGCACTTCGGCCTGGATCGCGGTCACCGCCTGGGGCACCCGCATCAGGCCACGCATCCGCCGGGCCACCCGGGGCGGGAAGGCGCTGCTGCCCTCGCCGACCGTGCTGACGCTGAACAGCCAGACCGGGTGCGCGGCGAGCACCTCACGGTTCCGGCTGAGGAATGAGGCCCCCTCGGGCAGCCAGTCGCCGCCGTGGATGGCGCTCCCGACCACGAACGCGTCGTAGGCGGCCAGGCCGGCCTGGTCCATCACCTCCGCCACGGGCCAGCACTGGGCGGGCAGGCCCTGCTCGCACAGGCGGGCAGCCAGCCGTTCGGCGATCTCCCGCGTGGACCCGTGCGTGCTCGCATGCGCGACCAGCACGACCATTTCCCGCACCCCCCCGGATGCGCCGTCCTGGCCTGCGCCCGCGGGCGGGCGCCAGGTCAGCGGCGAGTCAGGCCCTGCATCAGCTCGTGGACCACCGACTGCGGGTATCCCGCCGGGATATCCTCCGGCTCGTACCTGCCCCGGACGAGCACCGCGCCGGTCAGCATGAACAGCGCGGCCTCCAGGTCGGCGTCGGCGCGCACCTCCCCGGTTTCCACCCCGCGGCGCAGCACGGCCCGGATCACCTCGCGGCGCGGCTCGACCACCGTCTCCAGGTAGCGCGCCATGAGCCGCGGGTACTTCGCCCCCTCGCCCAGCAGCAGCGCGAACTCCCGGGCCCGGCGGGGGTCGGCGGCCTCCCGGCACATCGCCTCCAGCAGGGCAACCAGGTCCTGCGTGACCGACCGGCCGACCGGCTCGGGCAGCGGCACTTTCAGCGCCGCGATCGCGTCCAGGAGCAGCTCTTCCTTGCCCGGCCAGCGCCGGTAGATGGTGGCCTTGCCCACGCCCGCCCGGGCCGCGACCCGCTCGATGCACAGGCCGTCCGGCCCCGACTCGGCGAACAGGCTGAGCGCCGCGTCGATGATGGCCTGGTCGGCCCGCTCGCTGCGTGGCCGGCCCGGCCGGCGGCTGCCGGCCGCCCCCGCGGTCTGGGTGCTGCCCTGGCCGTCGTACATCTGCCTAACCTTCCACCCGGGCAGGGGCCGCCGCAACGACGCTCGCCGACGCCGCCCCCACAGTCTCAGGCACCCCCGTGGCCTCAGGCACCCCCCTGGTCCTGGAAACCTCAGCAGTCTCAGGTAGCTCAGCGGGCGTGGAGGCCCCGGCGGCGGGGCGGGAACCGCGGCCAGGCATCCAGATCACCACGATCAGCGCCCCCAGCAGGGTGATCACCGCCGAGATGATGGTGGTCGCGTGCATAGCGTGCACGAAGGCGGAGTCGGCGAAGCCGGCCAGGTCACGCCCGGCCGGGCCGAGCCGGGCGGCCACTGTCTGGCTGGCCGTGATCGACCCGGCCGCCGGGCCCCTGGCCGGGGCGGGCAGCGCGGACAGGTGCGGGCTGAGCTGATTGCGGTAGACCTGGGCGAGGATCGAGCCCAGGACCGCCACCCCCAGCGCGCCGGACACCTGCCGGGCGACGTTGGTCAGCGCCGAGCCGGCGCCGGCCCGCTCCCGGGGCACGACCGACATGACCGCCTCTGTCGCGGGCGGCATGACGGTGCCCATGCCGGCGCCCTGCACGAAGAACAGCGTGACAAGCACCCAGATCGGGGTGCCGGTGCCGAGCAGCTGGTACCCGGCGAGCGCCACGGTGACCACGAACAGGCCGGATGAGACCACGGCCTTGGCGCCGAACCGGCGGACCAGGCCGGCGGTGCGCGGCGCCATCAGCAGCTGGCCGGCCGCGAACGGGAGCGATAGCAGGCCGGCGTGCAGCGGGCTGTACCCGAGGACGCTCTGCAGGTAGAAGCTGAGGAAGAACAGGGCGCCCATCATGCCGAAGAACACCAGCGACAGCGCGCCGACAGCCGTGGACAGCCGCCGGTCGCGGAACAGCTTCACATCCAGCGACGGGTGGCTCAGCCGGGTCTCGTACCAGGCGAAGAAGGCGAGCACGGCCAGGCCGGCGATGGCAGGCCCGAGCACGTCGAGGTGGATCCAGGAGCCCTTGTCGCCGCCCTGGATGATGCCGTAGACCAGCAGCACCAGGCCCACGATGGAGGCCAGCACGCCGACGAAGTCGATCCGGCCCTGGTCCGGGTTCTTCGACTCCGGGACGAGCAGCCAGACCGCTGCCGCCCCGGCGGCGGTGAACGGCACGTTGATCAGGAACACCGAGCCCCACCAGAAGTGGGCCAGCAGCAGCCCGCCGACGATGGGGCCGATCGCCACCCCGATGCCGACCGCCATGGCCCAGATGCCGATGGCGCGTGGCCGCTCCCGCGGGTCGAACACGTTGCTGATGATCGACAGGGTCTGCGGCATGACCGCGGCGGCGCCCAGGCCCATCGCGGCACGTGCCCAGATGAGCTGGCCGGGGGTCTGCGCGTAGGCGCTGAGCAGGGAGAACAGGCCGAACGAGACCAGCCCGATGATCAGCATCCGCTTGCGGCCGATCCGGTCGCCGATGACCCCGAAGGTGAACAGGAGCCCGGCGAAGACCAGGGTGTAGGAGTTGATGCCCCATTCCAGCTGGCTCTGGCTGGCACCAAGGCCGACACCGGGCTGGGCGATTGTCTTGAGCGCCACGTTGAGGACGGTGTTGTCCAGCACGATGGCCATCAGGCTGGTGATCAGGACGGCGAGGATGACCCACCGGCGGCGGTGGACGCGGTCGGCGAGCGTGACGCCAGCCTGGGGGGAAGCGCTGAGCGATTCCATGAGGTCCTTACAGATCGCGAAGAAGTAGGTGCGCCAGGAGCGCGTTATGCCCCGTCTGTCCCGGGACGGCGCTGACAGCCGTCCCGGGATAGCCATCGATACGGAACTAGTCCGTATCGCAAAACATTCCCCGCCGCATCGGCGGGCTGTCCTCCCCGGCCACCGCATGCGATGATCGGAGCGTCCGGGGACGCCGTCGCGGCGCCACGAGACGTGGAGGACTCAGATGACCGCACAGCCCAGCAGCTCGCCCGAGGCCGCGACCAGTGCGCGGACCCCAGAGCCCCTCTACGGGGGGATTGCCAGCCGCCGCGTCACGATCCGTGACCTCGCCGCCGCCAAGGCCCGCGGCGAGAAATGGCCCATGCTCACCGCCTACGACGCCCTCACCGCCGGGGTCTTCGACCAGGCAGGCATCCCGGTGCTGCTGGTCGGCGACTCGGCCGGGATGGTGGTCTTCGGCCACGACACCACCCTCCCGGTGACCATCGACGACCTGCTCCCGCTGACCGCCGCGGTGGTGCGTGGCACCCGGCGCGCCATGATCATCGCCGATCTCCCGTTCGGCTCCTACCAGATGTCACCAGCCAGTGCGCTGGCCGCCGCCACCCGGTTCCTGAAGGAAGCCGGGGCGCACGGCGTCAAGCTGGAAGGCGGCCGGCGGGTCGCGCACCAGGTGGAGGAGCTGGTCGCGGCCGGCATCCCGGTGATGGCGCACCTCGGGCTGACGCCGCAGTCGGTGAACGTGTTCGGCGGCTACCGGGTGCAGGGCCGCGGCGAGGACGGCGACGAGCTGCTGCACGACGCCAAGGTGCTGGAGGCCGCAGGCGCGTTCTCGGTCGTGCTCGAATGCGTCCCGGCCGAACTGGCCGAGCGGATCACCGAGGCGGTCAGCATCCCCACCATCGGCATCGGCGCCGGGCCCGGCTGTGACGCGCAGGTGCTGGTCTGGCAGGACATGGCCGGCCTGTCCCCGCGCACGGCGAAGTTCGTCAAGCGCTACGCCGACG
>DATKRG010000356.1:0-2215 GCA_035532275.1 Streptosporangiaceae bacterium
GGTTCACGCCCGACCATGAGCGGGCCTTCGAGCGGCATCAGGTGCGGCGGGTGCTGATCACGTTCGACCGCGACGACGCCGGGGACAGGGCGGCCCGCGAGCTGGCGGCGGACCTGACCGCCCGGGGGGTCGAGTGCTTCCTGGTCGAGTTCCTGGCCGGGGCCGACGCCAGCGACGTGGCGGTGGGGTCGAAGAGCCCGGCCGGCTCGCTGGGGCGGGCGATCCGCTCGGCCGCGTGGATGGGTGCCGGCCCTGGCCCGGCCCGCCGCCGCGCCGCCCCGCTGCCAGAGCCGGCCCCGCCGCCTGAGCCGGTTCCTTCCTCAGCCGCCGTCCCTGCCCCGGCCGCCGCGGCCGTGGTGTCGCCGGCCCCGGTGATGGCGGGGGAGCCGGTGCCGGCGGTGTCGGGCGGGGAGGCGTCGTGGCGGTTCGGGGAGCGGGCCTGGCGGGTACGCGGCCTGGACAAGGCGTCCAGCTTCGAGGCGCTGCGGGTCAACGTCATGGTGTCGGCGCCCGACGGGCAGGGCGGTGTCCGGTTCCATGTCGACACGGTGGACCTTTACTCGGCCAGGGCGCGGGCAGGGTTCGTCGCGGCGGCGGGCGCCGAGCTGGGCGCCGAGCCCGAGGTGGTCAAGCGGGATCTGGGGCGGGTGCTGCTGGGCTGCGAACGGCTGGCCGACCAGGCGGTGACCGCCGCCCAGGCCCCGGCAGAGGGTCCGCCGCCGATGAGCGAGGCCGGCCGTGCGGCGGCGCTGGCGCTGCTGCGCGACCCGGGCCTGGCCGGGCGGATCACCGCCGATTTCGCCTGGGCTGGGATGGCCGGGGAGGAGGCGAACTGCCTCATCGGCTATCTGGCGGCGGTCAGCCGGAAGCTGCCCCGGCCGCTGGCGGTGATCGTGCAGTCCACCTCCGCGGCGGGAAAGAGCGCGCTGATGGACGCGGTGCTGTCCTTCGTGCCGGGTGAGGACCGGGTGCGGTTCTCGGCGATGACCGGCCAGTCCCTGTTCTACATGGGCGAGGCCGACCTGGCCCACAAGGTCCTGGCGGTGGCGGAAGAAGAAGGGGCCGAGCGGGCGTCCTACGCCCTCAAGCTCCTGCAGTCCGACGGGGAGCTGTCGATCGCCTCGACGGGGAAGGACCCGGCGACGGGCCGGCTGGTGACCAACGTCTACACGGTGACCGGGCCGGCGGCGATCTTCCTGACCACCACCGCCACCGACGTCGATGAGGAGCTGCTGAACCGGTGCCTGGTGCTGACGGTCGATGAGGGGCGGGAGCAGGCCAGGGCGATCCACGACCGGCAGCGGGCCGCCCAGACCCTGGACGGGCTGCTGGCCGGGGCGGAGGCCGAGGCTGTCCGCGGCTGCACCAGGACGCCCGGCGGCTCCTGGAGCCGCTCGCCGTCGTCAACCCGCACGCCCGGGAACTGGGGTTCGCCGACGGCACGGTCCGGACCAGGCGGGACCACGTGAAGTACCTGACGCTCATCGCGGCCATCACCTTGCTGCACCAGCACCAGCGGCCGGTGAAGACGGCCACACGGGGCGAGACGGTGATCCGCTACGTCGAGACGACGCCCGCGGATATCGCCCTGGCGGACAAGCTGGCGGCCCGGGTGCTGGCCCAGTCCCTGGATGAGCTGCCGCCCGGCACCCGCCGGCTGCTCGACGCCCTGCACGGTTACGTGACCGCCAGGTCCCGGGCCGAGGGGACCGACCCGGGCCTGATCAGGTTCACCCGCCGGCAGTTGCGCGAAGCGCTGCCGCTCGGCGACAGCCAGCTGAAGCTCCACCTGGCCCGCCTCGCCGACTACGAGCTGGTGATCGCCCGCCGCACGGGCCCGGGCGGCGGGTTCAGCTACGAGCTGGCCTGGCAGCCCGGCAGCACCAGTGACGCGGCTATGACGCCGGGCCGGCCGGGTTCCGCGGGGTCGCGGCCGGGGCCTGGCCGGGGGCCGGCCGGGGGGCGGCCGGGGGGCGGCCGGACCACCCCGGGAGCACCGGATGGGCAGGCCAGCGGCCACGCGGGCACCTCCGGGAACGGCCGGCGGCCGGGAAGCACTGACCCCGGCCAGGTCAATCACCGGGTCGTAGTCACAGCCGCGGGCGGTGCCCGGTGACCCGCCGGCCCGCCAGCCTGGCACCGCAGCAGATCCCGGGGGACCGGGCGGACCTGGCCGGGTTTCCCCGCCTGGTGGAGGAGTTCTGCGAGGACATGG
>DATKRG010000357.1:0-9728 GCA_035532275.1 Streptosporangiaceae bacterium
CACTGGATCGGCGGCAAGCCCTGGGACGGCGCGGCGGACCGCCACGGCGACATCTACGACCCGGCCACCGGCGCGGTGACCGGCACCGTCGACTTCGCCTCCGCCGCCGTGACCGGCGACGCGGTGGCCGCCGCCGCCAAGGCGTTCCCCGGCTGGCGGGCGACGTCGCTGGCCAGGCGGACCCAGATCCTGTTCGCGTTCCGGGAGCTGATCCGCTCCCATACCGCCGACCTGGCCGCGCTGGTCAGCTCCGAGCACGGCAAGGTCACCTCGGACGCGGCAGGCGAGGTCGCCCGGGGGCTGGAGGTGGCCGAGTTCGCGTGCGGGCTCGGGCACCTGCTCAAGGGCGGCTACTCCGAGAGCGTGTCCACCGGTGTGGACGCCTACTCCATCCGGCAGCCGCTCGGGGTGGTGGCCGGCATCACCCCGTTCAACTTCCCGGCCATGGTGCCGATGTGGATGTTCCCGATCGCCATCGCCTGCGGCAACGCGTTCGTGCTCAAGCCGTCCGAGAAGGACCCCTCAGCGTCGCTGCTGCTGGCCGAGCTATGGGCGGAGGCGGGCCTGCCCGCCGGGGTGTTCAGCGTCGTGCAGGGCGACAAGGAGGCGGTGGACGCCCTGCTGGCCCACCCCGACGTGCGCGCGGTGAGCTTCGTGGGATCGACCCCGATCGCCCGTTATGTCTATGAGAACGGAACGGCCGCCGGGAAGCGGGTGCAGGCTCTCGGCGGGGCCAAGAACCACATGGTGGTCCTGCCGGACGCGGACCTGGACCTGGCCGCCGATGCCGCGGTGTCCGCCGGTTTCGGCTCCGCCGGGGAGCGGTGCATGGCCGTGTCGGTGCTGGTCGCGGTCGGTTCGGCCGCCGACGACCTGGTGGCCAGGATCGCCAGCCGGGTCGCGGCGCTGCGGGTCGGGCCGGGCAGCGACGAGCGGGCCGAGATGGGCCCGCTGGTCACCGCCGCGCACCGGGACCGGGTCGCCTCCTACCTGGACTCCGGGGTGCAGGAGGGGGCCACGCTGGCGGTGGACGGCCGGGTGCACCCGGTGATCGGCGGCGCCGGGGACGGCTTCTGGCTGGGCCCGAGCGTGCTCGATCACGTCACCCCGCAGATGGGCTGCTACACCGACGAGATCTTCGGCCCGGTGCTGTCGGTGGTGCGGGTGGCAACCTACGACGAGGCGCTCGCGATGGTGAGCGGCAACCCCTACGGCAACGGGGTGGCCATCTTCACCAACGACGGGGGAGCGGCCCGCCGCTTCGTGTCCGAGGTCGAGGTGGGCATGGTCGGCGTCAACGTGCCGATCCCGGTGCCGGTGTCGTACTACTCGTTCGGCGGCTGGAAGGCGTCCCTGTTCGGCGACACGCACATGTACGGCACGGACGGCGTCCACTTCTACACCCGGGCCAAGGCCGTCACCTCCCGGTGGCTCGACCCCAGCCACGGCGGGGTCAGCCTCGGCTTCCCGGTGAACAAGTAGTCCGCCGCGCCACGGCCAGGGCCAGCCTTTGCTCCCCGGTGAACAAGCCGGACGGGATCATTGCCTGCGCACGGTGTTTTACTTAAAGTCACCCCCCTTATACAGGGAGTGATAATGCTGGGCTAGCGTATGTGCCCGGTGCGCACGCCCTGCGGGGGCAGCGCCTGTTTGCGTGACGGGGGCATGACATGCGCAGAATTGTTCAGGTGGTGTGCGCTGCGGCGCTGGGAATCGCGCTGAGCGCGTCCTATGCCGCGGCGGCGGTGGCGCAGCCGGCAAAGCCCACGGCCCAGTCGTGGGGTTCGGGGCGGGTCATTGTGGTGTGGCCCGGCCATTCCATCCAGGCGGCGGTCAACCGTGCCAAACCAGGCGACACGGTCCTGATCAAACCGGGTGTCTATCACCAGGGCGTCCTTATCCAGAAGAACGACATCAACCTGGAGGGCTCGGGCGATTCCTGGCACGGCACCGTGCTGGAGTCTCCGCGCCATCCCCGGCACAACATCTGCAACTCGGCGTTCGGCTCGACCGGCGTCTGCGTCTTCGCCAAGCGGGTGACGCCGACCGGCCACATCCTGCGCGGGGTCCACAACGTAGCGGTGTCCAAGATGCTGGTCACCGGCTTCAGCGGCAGCGGCGTGTTCGGCTTCGGGGTACGGGGGCTGGCGGTCACCCATGTCAGCGCCGTCAACGACGGCGGCTACGGGATCTCCCGCTTCGAGTCCAGCCGGACGATCTTCGCCGACGACGCGGCGATCGGCAACGACGAGGCCGGCTTCTACGTCGGCGACTCGCCGCACGCCGACGCGATCGTGACGCACGACTTCGCAGCCGGCAACGCCATCGGGATCTTCATCCGGCACGCCCGGCATGTGCTGGTCGTCAAGAACCTGGTGACCAGGAACTGCCAGGGCATCTTCGTTCTCGACGACGGGCAGCGCGGCGGCGTCGGCAACGCCACCATCTTCAAGAACGCCGCCATCAAGAACAACAAGTTCTGCCCGAAGGGCGGCGACCAGCCGGTCGACCTCAGCGGCGGCGGGATCCTGCTGCTGGGCGCGACCCGTACCCGGGTCGTGACCAACGCCGTCATCGGCAACAAGGGCACGCAGATCAACTCCGGCGGGATCGTCGTGGCGAGCGCCAACCCGCTGACCAAGGGAAGCGACCCGCGGCACGACCTCATCGCGCACAACGCCGCGTTCCGCAACTCGCCGGCCGACCTCATCTGGGACGGCACCGGCTTCGACATCCACTTCGTCCACAACGCCTGCAACAAGTCCATCCCAGCTGGCCTGTGCCACTGACCGCGGGCACCGCGGGGCCGGGCCCGGCCGTGATCAGCCGGGCCCGGCCGGCGTGCGGGTCACCGTGCGCCCGGCACGGCGGCAGGCAGCCGCGAAGGCGGCCGAGTCCGCCAGGGCCGCCCCGCCGGGGTCGTTGTTGAAGTAGGCGTACACCGGCGCCTCATCCGGCCACGTCCGCGTCACCCGCTCCAGCCACGAGCGCAGCGCGCGCGGCCCGTAGCGGGGCCAGGCCCGGGCGGCGCCCTGGTGGAAGCGGAGATAGCCCCAGCCGGCCGTCCGCCACAACGGCGTGACCGGGCGGCCGAGCTGGTCCGCCCAGCACAGGGCCGCGCCGTGCGCGGTGAGCACCTCGCGCACCTCGTCGGTCCACCAGGAGGCGTGCCGCGGCTCCACCGCGACCCGGATGCGGCCCTGGCCGGGCGCGGCGCGGTCGGCGAACGCCGCCAGGCACTGCGCCAGCCGCCCCGGGTCGGCGGTCAGGTCGGGCGGGAGCTGGAGCAGGACCGGCCCCAGCCGCCCACCCAGCCCGGCGGCCGCGGCCAGCAGCCTGGCCACCGGTTCCGCCGGGTCCCGCAGCCGCTTGACGTGGGTGAGGTACCTGCTCGCTTTTATCGACATAACGAAATCGGGGGGTGTCCGTTCCTGCCAGCCCGCGAACGTGTCCCGGGCGGGGAGCCGGTAGAAGGTGCTGTTGTTCTCCACTGTCGCGTAGCGGCTGGCGTAATGCTCGAGCCAGCCGTGCTGGGGGAGACCCGGGGGATAGAGCAGGCCGCGCCAGTCGCGGTACTGCCAGCCCGAGGTTCCCACGAGAACGGGCATGGCCTGTATGTGCCCGCGCGCGGGCCCCCCGCACGGGGCCCGCGCATGTTCCGCGCGGGCCCCGTGCGCACCCGTTCACCCGTGGCTGCGCACCGGCCGCTGCCCGGGCACGGCCGGGCTGGTCCGGCCGCCCGGCAGCCGGGACAGCCAGCGGGGCAGGTACCAGGTCCGGTCGCCGAGCAGCGCCATCGTGGCCGGCATGAGCACCCCGCGGACAACGGTGGCGTCGATGATCACGGCCGAGGCCATGGCCACGCCGAACATCTTGAACTCGACCACCGACAGGGTGGCGAAGATCGAGAACACCGCGACCATGATCACCGCCGCGCTGGTCACCACGCCGGCGCTGGCGCCGATCCCGCCGGTGATCGCCGCCCCGGTGTCCCAGCCCCGGGACCGCAGTTCCTTGATGCGGCTCAGGATGAAGACGTGGTAGTCCATGCTGAGCCCGAACAGGAGCACGAACAGGAACAGCGGCATCCAGGTGACGATCCCGCCGTACGGGCTGAACCCGAGCAGGCCACTCAGGTGGCCGTCCTGGAAGATCAGCGTCAGCAGCCCGTAGGCGGCGCCGATGGACAGCAGGTTCAGCCCGATCGACATCAGCGGGATCGCGACCGAGCGGAACGTGAGCATCAGCAGCAGGAACGCCAGCCCCAGCACGAAGGCGAAGACGACCGGCGCCCGGCTGTGCATGCGGGCCGAGAAATCATGGGTGCCCGCGGTGATGCCGGTGACGGCGTAGCTGATGCCGCCGACCTTGCCCAGCGTCGCTGGCAGGGCCTGGTCGCGCAGCACCGTCAGCGCGCTCATCGAGGTGGGGTTCGTGCCGTCACCGGCTAGCGGCACGGAGACGACCAGCACCTGCCCGTGGCCGAGCAGGGTGGCCGTGACCGGCTCCCGCAGGGCGCCGCTGGTCCCTGCCCGCCCCTGCAGGGCAGCGACGGCTTCGCGGACCGGCTGGCCGGACAGGTCCTGGCCGGTGACGACCACCTCTGCCGGAGCCGGGCCGCCGGGGAACGCGTGCTGGACAGCCAGCAGGTTGCGGACCACCGGGACGCTTGTGGGCAGGTCATGGAGCCCGGGGTCAGCGAGCCGCATGCCGAGCGCGGGTGCGGCCAGTGCGAGCAGTGCCAGGGCGGCGGTACCGCCCCACAGCACCGGCCTGGCCACGACCCGGCCCGCGAGCGCGCTCCACACGCGGGACCGCTGCGCCGCGGTCCGCCGGCGCCCGAGGAACGGGATCCGGCCGCGGTCCACCCACGTGCCCAGCCAGGACAGCAGCGCGGGCAGCGCGGTCAGCGAGCCGAGCACGGCCACGCCGACCACGGTGATCGTGCCCACCGCGATCCCGGTGAAGACGTCGATGCCAGTCAGGAACAGGCCGGCCAGGGAGATCATCACGGTCAGCCCGGACACGACGATGGCACGCCCGGAGGTGGCCGCCGCGACCCGCAGCGCCTCGTCCTTGCCTGCCCCCGCTGCCCGTTCCTCCCGCTCGCGGCGCAGGTAGAACAGCGAGTAGTCCACCCCGACGGCCATCCCGACCAGCAGCACCACCGACGAGGTGGTGGTGCCGATGGGCAGCCACCGGCTGGGGATGGCGAGCAGGGAGATGGCGGTGGCGACCGCCGTGCCGGCGAGCAGCAGGGGGATGCCCGCGGCGATGAGCGCGCCGAACACCAGCAGCAGCAGCACCAGGGTGATCGGCACCGAGGTCACCTCGGCGTGCCGGAAGTCCGCGCTCACGATGTTGTTGGTGGCCCGGCTGACGCTGGCGTCGCCGGCCTCGACGACCCGCAGGTCCGGGTGCCTGGCCTGGACCGCGGCGACCGCGCGCTCGGCGGCTGCCACGGTCTGGCCGGCATTGTCGGGATCACCGGCCACCGTGAACGTGACCAGGGCGGACCCGCCGTCACGGGAGATCAGCCCGTGGCCACCGGCAGCGAGTGCGCGGCCGGCCGGCGCCAGCGGGGACTCGATGCCGGACGCCACCCGCGGCATGCGATCCAGGGCCGCGACGACCTGCCTGGTGGCCGCCAGCAGCTCCGGGTCGCTGGCGACCAGGTGCCCGCCGGCGCGTGCCTGGATCAGCACGCTCTCCGACGGCTTCTGGACCACACCCGGCCTGCTGAGCACCCGCTCGGCCCGGCCGGCCTGGCCGGGGTCGTAGCTGTTGAGGTTCTTTGTCCCCAGCATGTTGCCGACGGCGACCGCGCCGACGACCAGGACGAGCCAGCCGGTCACCGCGATCGCGCGGTGCCGGGCACTCCACCCGGCGATCCGCTCGACCACGGGACGGCGGGTGGCCGTGCCTGGTCCTGGTCCGGGACTGGTCGCCTGCGCCTGCAAGAGGGCGGACGGGCGTTTCATGACATCTCCATCGGTGTTGTGGTGATGGGCAGGGCACGTGCGGTGACAGCCTGGTCCCGCGGGACCGGTGAGCGGCATCCTGCTGGCCGCCGAATCCGGGGTGGGGATAGCCTCCGGACGAGCCCGGGGGCTAGCGGGATGGGCTGCCGGGCCGGGGACGCATAGTGTCGGTCGGCAGGATCAGTCACCCACCGGCGAGGAGGCATCCGTTGGCGGCGAGCGGAGCCCGGGTCCCCGGCACCGGAGCCGGGACCGGCAGCGAGCCGGCCCTGCGGGGCCTGGCGCTGCCGGGTGTGCTGTCGCCGCGGACCTGGCTGGCGATGGTTCACCTGCTGCTGGGCATGCTCACCAGCACGGTGGCCTCCGTGGTCGTGCTGACCGGCCTCGCCCTCGGCGTGGCCCTGCTCCCGGTCTTCCTGGCGGGCTTGCCGGTGCTGATGGCCACCGTGTGGCTCTGCCAGCAGTTCGCCCGCTCCGAGCGGGCCACCTTCGCGCTCCTGCTCGGTGCGCGGATTCCCGCGCCGCCGCCGCAGCCGCCTGGCGGGTCGATCTGGCGCCGGCTGTGGCGCTACTTCGCGAGCGCGTCGACCTGGCGGTTCGTGGCCTACGTGGTCTTCCGGTGGCCGCTGATCCTGGCCGCGGCCATCCTCGCCACCAGCGTCTGGGCGGTGGGCCTGGCCCTGCTGGCCCTGCCTGCTTACAACGGCATGCTGCCGGGGGGCGGCGCTCACGCCGGGACTTTCGTTCTGCATGGTCCTGGTGCCCTGACCCTGGCGGTGCTCACCGGCCTGCTGCTGGTGCTGGGCGCGTCGCCGCTGACCCAGGTACTGGCGGCCGGGGACGCGGTGCTGGCCAGGTGGCTGCTGGGGCCGGGGCGGGAAGCCGGGCTGACGGCCCGGATCGGTGAGCTGGAGACCAGCCGCGCCGGGGTGGTCGACGCCGCGGAGGCCGAACGCCGCCGGATCGAGCGGGACCTGCATGACGGCGCCCAGCAGCGGCTGGTGTCGCTGGCGATGGAGCTCGGGCGGGCCAGGGCCAAGTTCGCCTCCGACCCGCAGGCGGCCGAGGTCATCGTCAGCCAGGCTCACGAGCAGGCGAAGCAGGCGCTGACGGAGCTGCGGAACCTGGTGCGGGGAGTCCATCCGCCGGTGCTGTCGGACCGCGGGCTGGACGCCGCCCTGTCCGGGCTGGCCGCGCTCAGCCCGGTGCCGGTCACGGTCCGGGCCGACCTGCCCGGCCGCCGCCCGCCGCCCGCGGTGGAGGCGATCGCCTACTTCGTGGTCGCGGAAGCCCTCACCAATGTGGCCAAGCACGCCCGGGCAAGCCGCGTCCTGGTGACCGTGACACAGCCGGGTGACCTGCTGACGGTAACCGTCCGTGACGACGGGACCGGCGGGGCCGACCCCGCCGGGCAGGGCCTGTCCGGGCTGGCGGCCAGGGCCGCTGGCGTCGACGGCCGGCTCGCGGTGACCAGCCCGGCCGGCGGCCCCACCGTGATCGAGGTGACGCTGCCATGCGGGTAGTGATCGCGGAGGACTCCGTGCTGCTGCGTGAGGGCCTGACCCGGCTGCTCGCCGAGGCCGGCCACCAGGTCGAGGCGGCGGCCGGGGATGCCGAGGAGTTCCTGCGTGCCGTCGCGGCCTGCCAGCCCGACGTGGTGGTGGTGGACGTGCGCATGCCGCCGACCTTCACCGATGAGGGCCTGCGGGCCGCGCTGGTGGTGCGCAGCACCTGGCCCGGGGTCGGGGTGCTGGTGCTCTCCCAGTACGTGGAGGAGCGGTATGCCACCGAGCTGCTGTCGGACCGGCCGCAGGGGGTCGGCTACCTGCTCAAGGACAGGGTCGCCGACCTGGCGCAGTTCCTCGACGCGCTGGAGCGGGTAGCCACCGGTGGCAGCGCGCTCGATCCCGAGGTGGTCGCGCAGCTGCTCGCGCGCAGCCGCCATCCGCTGGCCGGCCTCACGCCGCGCGAGCGCGAGGTGCTCGCGCTGATGGCCGAGGGCCGGTCCAACGCCGCGATCGCCGCCGAGCTGGTCGTCAGCGACGGCGCGGTGGAAAAGCACATCAATGCCATCTTCGCCAAGCTCGGGCTGGCCCCGGCCGACGGTGATCACCGGCGGGTCCTGGCGGTCCTGCGCTACCTGGGAGCTGAGGGGTCATGACAAGCCCGCTGCCGATGACCGCCGGGCGCTGGGTGGCGCTGGTCATCGGGACCCCGCTGGCCCTGGTGGCGATCGGCTGGACGGCCCTGACCGCGGTCGCCTGGGCCGGCCTGGGCACCACCCGGGTCAGCCTGGCCGTGCCCGTCCAGCCGCACCAGACCGCCGCGGTCAGCGTGGACACCGGAGACGTCAGCGTCAGCCCGGGCGTGGCCGGCCTGATCCGGGTGCACGGCATCCTCCGTTATTCGCTGGTCGCCCCCCAGGCCAGCTGGCAGCGGACGCCGTCCGCGGTGACCCTGCACTCGCGCTGCCGGGTGCCGGCCGGGGAATGCTCGCTCGACTATGCGGTCACTGTGCCCCCGGCGGGCAGGTCGGAGATCTCTGTCGCGTCCGGCGACCTGACCGCGACCGGGCTGGCGGGCACGGTCACGCTGAAGAGCGAGTCCGGGGACGTCACCGCCGCGCGGATCGCTGGCAGCGCGACGATCGGCGACGAGTCCGGCGACATCGTCGTCAGTGCCCTGTCCGCGGGCCGGGCGGTGATCACGGACGCGTCGGGGAACATCGACGGCACCAGGGTGTCCAGCCAGGACCTGACCGTGCGGGACCTGTCGGGGGACATCACCGTGGTGTTCACCACGGTCCCTGCCACCGTGACCGTCAGCGACTCGTCCGGGGACATCACGCTGGTGCTGCCGCACGGCCCGGCCGCCTACCGGGTCCTCGCCAGCGCCACGTCCGGCAACACCACGGTCACCGTGCCCAAGAGCGCGTTCTCACCGCATGTGATCACGGCGACCGATGAGTCGGGGAACATCACCATCACCCAGTGACGCTGGCCGCGCCCAGGCGGGTCCCTGGCTACGGCTGGATGCTGCGGCCGCGGGCAGCGGCGACCGGGGCGGCTCTCCCGGGGTCCTCACCGCCCGGCGAAGGCGTCCTCCAGGATCGACAGGCCCTCTTCCAGCAGGTCCTCGCCGATCACCAGCGGTGGCAGGAATCGCAGCACGTTCCCGAACGTCCCGCAGGTGATGACCACCAGGCCGGCCGCGTGGCAGGCCTTGGCGATCTGGCCGGCGGCCGCGGCGTCCGGCTCCAGGCTGCCCGGCTCGGCGAGCTCGATGGCGGTCATCGCCCCCCGGCCCCGGACGTCGGCGATGACCGGGTGGGCGTCGGCCAGCTTGCGCAGCCGGGGCAGCATGATGTCGCCGATCCGGCGGGCACGGTCGGCCAGGTTCTCGGCCGCCATCGTCTCCATCGCGCCGAGGGCGCCGGCGCATGCGACCGGGTTGCCGCCGTAGGTGCCGCCCAGGCCGCCCGCGTGCACCGAGTCCATCACCTCGGCCCGGCCGGTGACCGCTGCCAGCGGCATCCCGCCGGCCATGCCCTTGGCGGTGGTGATCAGGTCGGGGACGACCCCCTCGTGGTCGCAGGCGAACCAGTCACCGGTCCGGCAGAACCCGGTCTGGATCTCGTCGGCGATGAACAGGATGCCGTGCTCGCGGCAGTACCGCGCCAGAGCGGGCAGGAAGCCGTCGGGCGGCACCACGAAGCCACCCTCGCCCTGGATCGGCTCGATGATCACA
>DATKRG010000358.1:0-1465 GCA_035532275.1 Streptosporangiaceae bacterium
ATCGGCGCTGACGGAGATCCGGGAGGCGATCTCCTACGGTGCCATCAAGATGAACGTGGACACCGACACCCAGTACGCCTTCACCCGGCCGATCGCCGGGCACATGTTCAGCCATTACGACGGCGTGCTCAAGATCGACGGTGAGGTGGGCGACAAGAAGGCCTACGACCCGCGTGCCTATGGCAAGGCCGGCGAGGCGGCGATGGCCGCCCGCGTCGTCCAGGCCTGCGAGGACCTGATGTCGGCAGGCACGCGCCTGGCCTGACATGCCGGTCAGCCGCCGCCTCGCCGGAAAGCGGCCCGGATGGCCGCGGCCACCTGGCCGGGCACCCGGATGATCTCGTCCCAGGTGAAGTGCACGACCTCGAAGCCCGCCTCCCGTAACCGGGCGTCGCGCTGAAGCTGGGCAATGGCCCGGGACGGGTCGCGGTACTTGACGGCGCCGTCGGCCTCACCGATGGTCCGGTGAGCCTGCCACAGGAAGTCGACCCGGCCGACCACCACGTCTTCGTCGCCTACCCAGGCCTGCAGCTCGGGCGGGGGCAGTCCCTCGTCGTGGAATACCACCCGCGAGATCGACTCGAATACCGACTCCGGCCGGGCATCGCTGAACACTACGACCCGCCTCGCCCGCTGGATGCCACACCAGCCCCGGCAATCCGTTAAGACGGATTGAAGTTCGGCTTTTAGGCGGTCCGGCTGCCGCCGGCACCCAGCGGGCGGGTCAGCGCCACCCTGGCTGGGCGCTGCCCGAGCAGGTCAAGGCCATGAATGACCGCCGCACTGCGGTGACTTCCCACCGCCTCGGGGCCGGCCACGGCGAGCGCGGCGGCAACCCGGAGCGTATGCTCGCCGCCCGGCTCCCGGCCCACATCCGCGGCAAGCGAAGCCTGCGCATAAACCCCCCGCCCTACCGACACCAGCACTCTCTCCCGCAGCAATCGCCGCAGCCCCGCCCGCGACACCCCCGCCCCCGCCAACTCCCCAGTAGTAACAACCCCCGCCACCCGCCCCACAACGCCGCTCACCCCCCCCTGACCACAACCACTGACATCGCGGCCCGGCCCGGCCCGCCGGCATAGCACGGATTGGGGTCAGCTACCTGTCCGCTTTGGGAGGGTTTGCCGAGCCCGGATCCGTGCTACCCCGTGACGATCATGGTCGGGACGCGGGTCTGGGGGCACGGGTGGTGGGGTGGCGCGACAGGATGGGGGGCATGGAGCATCAGAATTTGCTGGGGGGGGCGCCTGCCACTCAGCTGCCTACAGACCCGGCGGCTGCGCTGCTGGGCTCGGGTACCGACCCGGTCGCCGTCGCGGCAGCGCATCCGGCCTGCCTCGCCGCCTGGGCCGCACTCGCCGACCTCGCCATGGCCCGGGGCGAGGCGGTCGCGTCGTATGCCTACGCCCGGACCGGCTACCACCGCGGGCTCGACCAGCTGCGCCGGGCCGGCTGGCACGGTCAC
>DATKRG010000359.1:0-4784 GCA_035532275.1 Streptosporangiaceae bacterium
CCGGTCGAGGCGTCTGTGCTGGCATTCCCGGTCGCGGTGGCCGCCGGGTTCGCCCTCGTCCAGTGGTGGCAGGTGAGCTCGTCCGGGGCCGCGCGGGCGAACTGGTGGCACCTGGGGGGCGCCGCCGCTGCCCTGTTCGTCTGGCTGGTGTACCCGACCACCCCGGGGATACTCGCGGCGGACACCAACGCGCGCGACGCCTGCTACAGCCTGTACTACCCCTCGGCCGGCTGCCTGAGCCGGGTGACTCACGCCATGGACGGCCACAACGTCGTCTGGTGGCTGACCGGTGGGCTGATCCTCGTCTTCGCGCTGCTGGCCCGCCGGTCCAAGATCGCGGCCTGGGCCGGGATCCCGCTGGCCTTCGCGGGCTGCATGATCGCGACCCACTTCCTCGACCTGCTGCTGGCCTTCTACCACGCCGGGGCACCAGGTCCCATCTGACGTCCGCGGGCCCGCCCGGCCGGCGGCTACCCGGCCACCCGGCTACCCGGACACGCCGGGCGGGACGTAGTTGACGTCCTTGGCCCTGGCCAGGGCGGTCTGCATTTCCTCCACCGTGAACAGCTTGGTGGTGGACACCTTCGCCAGCGCCCCGGCGGCACCCACGTTGACCAGCAGGCTGCCCGCCGTGACATCGTCGGGCGCCTCGAAGAGCACGTAGCCGTCGGTGTCCCCGAACGCGTACCAGAGCCCGTGCAGCTTCCCGCCCAGCGATTCGATCACCGGGCCGAGCACCTTTCGCCGGTCCTCCGGCCGGGCCAGCATCCGGGCCCAGGTCTCCGAGGTGTGACTGAACGCAGTGAGATACATCGCCATGGTGGTCCCCCCTCAGGACCGAACCTGCCCCGTCCACGACCCCCCACACCGGCCCGGCGTCACGATCGCGTCAAACCCGGCCGGGCACGGCATGGATTCGCGAGAAATGGTGTTGAAGAGGGATACCGACGTAAGGGGTTTCGCACAGCGATGCTTGAGGCGTTACTGCTGGCGGCGATCGTCGCGGCACCGCTGGGCTCGGCCGCCTTGTTCCTGCCGGGCCGGCACCGCACTGACGCCACCGGTGCCTGGCCGGCCACCCGCCGCCTGCTGTTCGCCCTGGTGGGCACCGTGGTGCTGGCCGCAGCGGTGGCCGGAGTGCTGCGGCTGCTGAAGGTCTCCCAGCACAACCTGGTGGCCGGGATCGCGGGGGTGGTGGCCGCGAGCCTGGTCTGGCTGCCGGCCACCCGGCGGTGGCGTGCCCGGGCTCACCTGTGCTGGTCGTTCAGCGTGTTCCTGTTCGTCGTCTACCTGGTCTACGCGCTGGAGTGGACCTTCGCCAGCCACCTCGGCGGGGCGGGCACGGCCGGCGGCCTGCTGCTGTGGCTGCTCGAGGTGTTCGCCGCGGTCATGTCCTGCGCCTACCTGTGGGAGATCTGCGACGCGCTGGGCACCGAGCACTGGCGCAGGCGGGTCACCCCGCGGGTGTCGTTCAGCATGAAGGAAAGAGAGCTTCCGTTCGTCAGCCTGCACGTCCCGGCGCACAACGAGCCGCCGGACATGGTCATCGACACGCTCAGGTCGCTGCTGCGCATCGAGTACCCGCGCTATGAGGTCATCCTCATCGACGACAACACCGACGACGAGCGGCTCTGGCGCCCGGTCGAGGCCTGGTGCGCCCGGCACGGCGTCAAGTTCGCGCACCTGGCGGACTGGCCCGGCTACAAGTCCGGGGCGCTCAACTACGCGCTGCGCAACCTGACCGACGAGCAGGCCGAAATCATCGGCGTGGTCGACTCCGACTACCAGATCGAGCCCGGTTTCCTGCGCCGCTGCGCCCCGCCGTTCGCCGACCCCTGGATCGGCTTCGTCCAGTCACCCCAGGACTACCGGGACTGGAAACACGCGCGCTACTACCGGCGGCTGTACTTCTCCTACAAGTACTTCTTCTCGGTCTCCCAGCCCTCCCGGAACGAGCACGACGGGGCGATTTTCGCCGGCACCATGGGCCTCATCCGCCGGGTGGCGCTCGACCAGCTGGGCGGATGGGATGAATGGTGCATAACGGAAGATGCTGAACTGTCCTTGCGCCTCCTGCGGGCCGGCTGGTCCGGGCTCCACGTGGACCAGTCGTGGGGTTACGGCATCATGCCGCTGACCTTCGAGGCGCTCAAAGGACAGCGATACCGGTGGTGTTTCGGCGGCATCCAGATCCTGCGGATGCACGGGCAGTCGCTGCTGCCCGGGCGCAAGACGACGGGCAACCACCTGAGTACCGCCCAGCGCTGGTCGTACCTGGCGGGCGGGATCCAGTGGTACGGGGACCTGCTCGGGCTGCTCTTCCTGGTGTTCCTGCTGGCCGGCGCGCTCAACCTGGCCGCTGGCGGCGGTGAGCTGTTCCGCAAGCTCACGATCTTCCTGGTCGCGACGGTGCCGGTGCTGGTGGCGCTCGGGCTGGTGCGGGCGGTGGCGCTGCTGCGGCGCGGGACCGGGGCGTCGTGGCGCGATGCGATGGGCGCCTTCTTCATCTGGCAGTCGACCTCGCTGGTGGTGGCGCGGGCATCGGTGCTGGGGCTGTTCGCGCGCAAGGCGGCGTTCCTGCGGACGCCGAAGACCAGCGAGCGCGCCAAGTGGTGGGAGGCGCTGCGGGCGAACTGGGCCGAGTCGACGCTGGCCCTGTTCGGCATGGCCGGCATCGCGGGCGCGCTGACCAAGACCAGCCAGCTGAGCGGGCCGCTGCTGGCCGCGCTCCTGGTGTTCCCCACGCTCGGCATGGCGGCGGCACCGTTCAACAGCTGGGCGGCGCAGCGGGCCACCCTGCCGGAGTGGCTGCGTGAGCGCAGGCGCACCGAGAACCGGCGGGACCGCCGGGCCTTCGCCGCGGGCGCTGCGACCGGCGGTGTGATCGCCGTGGCCGCCGTGGCGGTCGCCGCGGTCGCGCTGATGCTCGCCCCGAGCCGCCAGGTGCAGCCGCCCAACCTGATGGGCCCGGCCCAGGGCGCGACGTCGCCCCCGCCGAGCCCGGCGCCGTCGCAGAGCACGGCGCCGACCACGGCCCCGGCCACGACGCCGCCGACGGTGACACCCACCACGGTGACACCCACCACGGTGACACCCACGACGGTGCCGCCGACGACGGTGGCGCCGAGCCCGTCCGCATCGCCCCCGCCGAGCCCGGCGCCATCGGCCGCGCCGTCGGCAGCGGCCACCGGGTGAGCCGGGCGGTTCAGCCCTTGTGCTGCAGTGTGTAGCGGACCGTCTGCACCCGGATCTGGCCGTCCCGGAACACGAAAGTGTCGATGCCGTCATCGACGTGGGCCGCGGCGGAGTCCGCGGTCCACTCCAGGAACAGGATGTCGTTGTCGTAGAGCTGGGTCGGCAGCGTCCATGTCGCGTCCGGCACGTCGGCGAGCAGCTGGACGAACCCTTCCCGCACACCGTCCTTACCGTGCTTGATGCCCGCTGGCGTCATGAAGACGGCGTCGTCGGCGTAGTCGGCGACGATCCCGTCCAGGTCCCCCGCGCCGAGTGCCTGGGCGTGGTGGGCAAAGACTTCCTCCGGCGTGCGTGTCATCGCGTCTTCCCTTCGTGCGGGTCGTGTGGCTGGTCCAGATCCACGGTGCGGCCACGGCGGGTCCCGCGGGTAGGGCCGAAGGACCCGGCCCCCGGGGCCAATTAATACATTCAGTACGTTCTGGTGCCTTTAGTAAAAGGCACCTGCCGTAGTGGTGCATCGCGGGAACCGGTGACGGGCGCTGATCAGCGCCGCCCAATTCAGAGAACTGATAGCGTTCTGACCTGCGGATATGTGTCACGGAAGCCGCCATGTACAAAGGCGGCCGAATCAGCGGGAAATGTGACGAAGGGGAGATCATGGTTATCTGCGGCCGGAGCCGGCGCACAGCGCTCACCGTTGTCACGGCCGCGTTTGTGGCGGCCATAGCCGGGCTCGCCCTGATGTTCCCCGCCGCGGCCCAGGCAGGCTCGCGGGTCGTGCCGGTGATCAGCCTGTCACCCCCTCAGCTGCCCGAGAGCATCGCGATCGACAGTCGCGGCACCATGTACCTGTCACTGTTCCCGCTCGGGGAGATCCTGAAAATCGCGCCGGACGGGACACAGTCGGTGTTCGCGACCTTCCCGTCCGGGTCGATGTCGCTGGGGGTCCGGCTGGACTCAGCGGGCAACCTGTATGTCGCGGTGGCGGGCAGCGGCGTGTGGCGCGTGCCGGCCCGCGGTGGCACCCCGGTGGAGATCGCCCCGGTGCCCGGCCTTCCCAACGGGCTGGTCTTCGACCGGCAGGGAAACCTGTACGTGTCGGACTCGCTGGGCGGGGCGATCTACCGCATCGCCCGCGACGGGTCGGTGGCGCTGTGGTCGGACAGCCCGCTGCTGGCCGGGACGACCGGGCCGGGCCCGTGCGGGACTCCCCACCCTTCGGGGCTGGCGCTGGGCGCGAACGGGCTCGCCTTCGACTCACACGGTGACCTGCTGGTCGCCAACACCACCCTGGGCACGATCGTCCGCATCGGTGTGAACCGCGACGGCAGCGCGGGTACGGCCCGTGTGTTCGCGGGTCCCGACTGCCGCCTGTGGGGTGCCGACGGCGTCGCCATGGACGTCCGCGGCAACCTCTACGTCGCCGCGAACGCCGAGAACGACATCGTCCGCGTGAGCCCGCAGGGCGACCTGCACGTCCTCGCCTCCGCCGCGGCCGGCGACCCGCTGTCCAATCCTTCGGACATCGCCTTTGGCACCGGCCGCGGCGACCGTAAGCAGATCTTCATCACCAACTTCGCGCTGTTCAC
>DATKRG010000360.1:0-2626 GCA_035532275.1 Streptosporangiaceae bacterium
GCCAGCGTAGCGCCGGGTAGTGGCGCATAACGACCAGGCACCGTTTTTCTTGGCGGCTGGGAGGTAGCTTCCTTCGGCAACCCGCTGTGGCACTTCCTGTGACTCGCGGAGGACGCGACGGCAGCCGTCCGGGCTCGACGGCCAGCTTTCCCGCGTGACCACAGTCCCGGCGTAGACCGGCTCCCAGCCGATCGCATACAGCGGCACGGCCTCGGGGAGCAGGGTCCGCAGGCAATACACGGCGCGCAAGTGGTACCACTTGGATACCGCAACGAGAGGCAGTCCCATCGCAAGCGCTTCACGCAGGTAGGGCAAGGAAAGTTCCACGTTCTGCCAGGTGTCCTTGGACTGGTCTTCCACCCGTACCGCGCTTGCGGGCACACCCGCCGCAGCAAGCTGGCGTGCGAACTCCCGTCCTTCCACGATGCCGCTGTGCCGGTTGATCCCGCCGGTCGCGACGATCAGCGGGGCCACGCCGTGGTGATACCGGGCTGCGGCAATTCGCGCTGGCGCCGGTTGGTTGGTGCCGAACAGGACCAGCGCGGATGGTCCCGTGTCCGGTGGCGGCGCGTCGATGTCCACGCTGGCAGTCAGCGCGGCCATCTGCGGGGCCGTCAGCTCGCCGTCATTCACTGGCATCCCCTCCGCTGGGGACTGCGGGAAGCGCAAGACTTCTGCCCGCGTCGATGTAGCGGGCGCGGAAATCCGCTGCGTACGCGGAACCGGGCGACTTCGCTGTCAGGGACTGGTCTAGCTTCCCGGCCAGCACCATGGTCGGCCACACGAGATGCCCGGCTTCCAGGGCAGCCGCCCCGGCCGCGGCCGCCTCATCGATCTCGTCCAGCCCGGCAGCGGCAAGCGCAAGGATCAGCAGCGTGCGTGCGTAGTTGGTCGGCTGGCCTCCAGGCGCGCGGGCATGCGGGCTGTAGGCGGTGACGATGATGCGCCGCGTCATCTCAGCCGCCTCACGGTGCCTGCCCGCCAGCAGCAGTGAGGTCGCCGTGTAGGGCGGCTCTTCGGCGCGCGGCACCGAGTAGATGCCGGGCACGTACGCGCCCGGCCCGATCTGGCTCATCGCTGCGGCTGCCCGGCGATGAGCGGCCGCCATGCCGGCCATGTCGCCGAGCATGGCCAGGCAGCGCATTTCCTGCGCGGCAAGCTTGACCGCGACCGGCCCCGCAAGCGCCCCTGCCTGACCCCGGCGCGCCGCGGCGGCAGAGCGCACCGGGTCTCCCTGGTACCAGGCGATCAGCGACCGGGTCAGCGCTGCCCACCCCAGCAGCTCGGGATACCCGGCGTCCCGGCTGCGGCGCTCGGTGTCCGCGCACCACACCACGGCGGCAGCGTGGTCACCGAGATCAGCCGCTGATATCGCCAGCAGGCTCGACAGCCATCCCGTCGTGACGGCCAGGTCCGGTCGTGCCTGGCCGCACCGGTCAAGCAGTGTCCCGGCGAACGACCGGGCGCTTACAAGCTCGTCGTAGACAGCGGCAGACGGGGCGACGGTGACGGCGTGCGCGTAATGGCGGACCAGTTCGGCCAGCCCATCCTCAGCGAAGCCGGGTCCGTCGTCGCTGCCGCCTGCCGCGACCTGGAGTGCTTCGACAGCCCGTGATGGCCTGCGGGTACCGGCTGCGGCGGAGGTTCCCCCGGATGCAGGTGCGGTGGCCAGGGTGGCCAGCTCGCCACCAGTTCCCAGCACCTCGTCAAGACGCCGGGCCATGCTTTGTGAGCACCGCTGCCTGCCGTTGGCGAGCCGGGAGATCAGCCCCGGGTCGCACGGCACCCGGCGCGCGACCGCCCGCACGCCGAGGCCCCGGTCGGCCATGAGCGCGGCGAGCCGCGCAGCAAAGCTGTCCATCGCGTGCACCACCATCGCGGTGAGCTGCCCGTTGACTGTTGACCGCCGTTGCACAGCGGAGGTCAACACTGACTAACCGTAGCCCCGCAAGTGCAGGGTATGCCCATGGTGCACGCAAGCGAAGACCCCGCCGTGGCACTGGATAAGCTCGCCGGCGCCCTGGCCGCGCTCGGCTGCCAGGTGCCGGCGCTGGCCCCGCACGGCCGCCCCCCGTCGTTAACGGTTACCAACCCGGCGGCGCCGAGGATGAGCGAGACGGTGATGGTGGACGCGGGCTGGTTCTGGTGGCCGTGGGCTGACCGGATCGCCCCCCTCACCGACGCCGCGGCGGCGGCGGGCCGGGTCGCCCGCGTTTTGCGGGCCGGCCCGCAATGACGCCCGCGCAGGACCCGGTCACGGCGTATGCCCGGGACGCGGTCACCCTGACCCGGCTGCGCGCCGAGCATCCGCACCTGGCGATCAGCATCGAGCACTACGGCGGCGCCCGGGCGTGGGTCGCCCGCGGGCGGGAGGGGAGCCCATGGGTGATCATCTCGGACGACCTGGACCGGTTCCGCGCTGCCCTGGACGGCCCCCAGTGACCCCCGAGGAGCGCGCCGAGGGGGAGCGGCGCTGGCGTGGGCACCAACAGCGGCAGCGCGCCTCCGACTGCGCCCTGATCGAGCTGCACTGGGACGGCGCGTACACGATCACCCACGACGGGCAGCAGTACTGGGCCCGCCGCACCGACAACGGCGCGGCGATCAGCGAGGATGACCTGCTGGC
>DATKRG010000361.1:0-13399 GCA_035532275.1 Streptosporangiaceae bacterium
CTGGACCCGGTGGACTTCCAGCCACTGCCGTCCAGTGTGGTGACACTGTCCGACAACCAGATCGCCAAGATCGGGGCCTGATCCATGGCCGCTCCGGCACCCGTCGTCCGGCCGGAAGGGGGAGCGGGCAACCGCCCGCTCCCCCGCCGGGTCGGCGCGGCGCTACGCGCCCAAGTCCGTAGTGGCGGGATCATCCGCTTGGTCGGCGGGGCCGGGGCGGTACTTCCTGTTCTCGCGCTCGGGTTCATCCTCGTAATCCTGGCCATCAAGGCGATTCCGGCCATCCAGTACAACGGCTGGGGATTCTTCACCAAGACCACCTGGTCCGAGGGCGGGCTCTACGCCAATCCGGTCACCACCAACGGCGTCACCCATCCGCCCGGGGCGTCCTACGGTGCGCTGGCGTCCATCGTGGGGACCCTGGGCTCGTCGGCGATCGCGCTGGTGATAGCGGTGCCGGTGTCGATCGGGACAGCGCTGGTGATCGTAGAGCGGTTGCCCAGGGGCATCGCCTCCTGGTTCGGCATGTTCCTGGAGCTGCTGGCCGGCTTCCCGAGCGTGATCGTCGGGCTGTGGGGTGCGGTCACTTTCGGGCCGTACATCGCCCATCACATCGCGCCGTTCATCTCCGATCACATGCCGGATGTCCCGGTGCTCAACTACTTCAAGGGCGACACGGGAAACGGGCAGGGAATGCTCATCTCCGGTCTCGTCCTTGCCATCATGATCATCCCGATTATTGCGGCGACCACCCGTGACCTGATCCGCCAGGTGCCGATCCTGCCCCGGGAGGGCGCGGTGGCGCTGGGCATGTCCGAGTTCGAGTGCGCCCGCCGGGTCACCCTGCCATGGGTGGGCGGCGGTATCGTCGGCGCCGTGGTGCTCGGCCTCGGCCGCGCCCTGGGGGAGACCATGGCGGTAGCCATGGTCTGCGGGGCCGCTCTCGGCTCGATCCCCACGAACATCTACGGGACCATGACGACCATCGCCGCCACCGTGGTCCAGACCATGGACACGGCATTCCTCGATGGCACCGGCCTTGCCTTGCGTTCGGTTGCGGAACTGTGCCTGGTCCTGATGGTCATCACGCTGATCACCAACGTGGCCGCCCGGATGCTGGTGCGGCGAGTGTCCGGTACCGCCCTGCCGGTGGGAAGGGGGCTGTAGGTGAGCCACGACAGCTCGTCCCCAGCAGGACCCCGCAGTGACCAGCATTTCACCCGCGCAGGCGCCTGGCCGCCGGTCCCTGCCCGCCGGAAGATAGCGAATGCCGCGTTCTGGGGGCTCTGCTTCGCCGGCCTGCTCGCGGTCGTGGTGCCCACAGTGTGGCTGGCCGTAGGTGTGGTGGCCAAGGCCGTGCCGAATTTCCAGTGGAGCGTGCTCACCACGCGGACCAACGGACTTGGTGGCGGGCTGGAGAACGCGATCCTCGGGACGCTCGTCATCACTGCCGGAGTGCTGGTCATCGGCGGGAGCGTGTCCATGCTCACCGGGATGTATCTGGCCGAGTACGGCCGCGGCCGCAGCAGGTCCGTGCTGCGCGGCGGGTACGAGGTGCTGGCCGGCATCCCGTCCATCGTCTTGGGCTATGTCGGGCTGGTCGCGCTCGTCGTCGGCTTGCACTGGCACTTCTCGCTGCTGGCGGGGGTGCTCGTGCTGTCGGTGCTCGCGATCCCTTACATCGCGAAGTCGACCGAGACCGCTCTCGCGCAGGTGCCGACCGCCTACCGGGAGGGGGCCGAGGCGCTGGGCATTCCGCCATCCTGGGCGCTGCGCAAGATCGTGCTGAAGTCAGCCGTACCAGGGATCGTGACCGGGCTGCTCGTCGCCACGGCCATCACCGTCGGCGAGACGGCGCCGCTGCTGTACACGGCCGGGTGGTCCGACGCGAACCCATCGCTCGCCCTCACCAACTCCCCCGTCGGCTACCTCACCTACCCCGTCTGGGCGTTCGCACCGATCAACCAGCCGGTCGCCCACGCCAACATCCTCTCCTACGACGCGGCGCTGCTGCTTCTGGTCTTTGTCCTCCTGCTCATCATCCTGGGACGGGTGATCGTCGCGGTCTCCCGGCGTCATGCGGAATGAACGGCTACCGGGGAGACGACGCGCGCCGGGCCGATGCCCGCCGGCCGCGTGTCTCCGCCGGTATTCTCGCCGACCGCATGGCGGCCACCCTGGTCCACCACGAGCCCGGATGGCGGCTTCCCCGGCTGACCGCCCTGGCCCGTCGCTACAACGTGAGCGCGGCCGAGGTCGACGCCGCCATCGACGAGCTGACCGCGCGGCACCTGCTCAGCAGGCTCCCCGACGGGCAGGTGTACCGGGCCAGCCCGGCGGAGTACCGGGTACCGCTGGAGGGCCTGTCCGGCCTCACCTCGCACGTCGACCCGATGGGCGGGCAGCTGGTCTGCAAGAGCCGGCATGTCTCCCGGCGCCGGGCCCCGGAGGACATCGGGCGCTCGCTCGGGCTGGCACCGGGCGAGCCGGTCCTGGCCGTCCGCTGCCTGTGGACCGTGGGCGGTGAACCTGGCGCCCTGTCCGCCAGCTACCTGCCCGAGCGGCTCGGCCATGCCCTGGCGGAGCTGTCCATGCTGCCGTTCGCTTCGCGACCGGGCGGGGACGGCCCACTGTACGCCGGGCACGCGGGCACGGGCCCGCCCCCCGACGGGGCGGCGGCAGCCATGACCGATGACGCTGTTGCCGGCGCGGCTGCCGGCGGACTGCCAGATCGGCAGGTCCCGCTGGGTCCGGGCGGGACCGCGGCACCCGGCCCCTACGGGACGGCTTCCGGCGCGGCCGAAGCCGGCCGGGCCAGGGCACTGCAGATCGAGCTGGCCCCGCCGCCGCCCTCGGTCGCCAGGAGCCTGCGGCTGGGCGCGGGTGAGCTGGTCGCCACGGTGACCGTCAGCTTCGAGGATCCCGCCGTGCATTCACCGGTCGCGCTCACCACCGCGATGCTGCGCCCCGACCTGTTCCGGATCGTCATCCAGGCGTCAGCGGCCCAGCCGGCGGAGGGCACGGATGGTTTCGCGACAACCTGGACACACACGGTGGCGGGCTGGGAACCTTGACCCACCATGCCTGCCGCCGTCTTAGCTGCCCCGCAGCGCGCCCCGCGGCGAGCGCGCTACCTCATCCCGCAGGGCACACCCCACCGCCGTGAGATCCTCGCCGCCATGACCCTGCTGGCGGTGCTCGCCAGCTTATTGTTCGCGCAGGTCACACTGGGGCTGGCGGTGGCGTTCCACACCACCAGCAAGATCACCAGGTGGCGGCCGGTATGGCTGTATGTCCCGGCCACCTGCGGGCTGGCCTGGGTGCTCGCGATCGGCCCGGCCGCCGCCCTGGCCGGCCTGACCGCCGCCCCACGTGCGGCGGCCGGCATGCTTGCCGGGGCCGCCGCCGACCCGGCCCGGCTGGCCCACGCGGCGGTGCCCGGCCCGGTCCCGGTGTTCCCCGGCCAGTTCCCGGTGGCACTGATCCTGGCCGCCGGGGTGGCGGCCGTGATGTGGTGGCTGGACTGGCTGCACACCGACGAATGGCTCGTTCCCGCCCCCCGCCCCGGGCTCGCCGGCGTGTGCCGGCGGCAGTTGACAGCTGCTTTCGTTCAGTCGGGGGGTGTTCTCACCAGGACGGGGGCGTGCCTCGGTGTCGCGCGCGCAACCGGCCGCCCTGCCGCGGTGCCCTGGCGGGAGGCGGAGCAGGGAGTGCTGGTCGCGGGCTCGGCGTGGGCGGAGGTGTCCGCCTCGTGCTTCCAGCTGGCCCATGCGGCGATCCGGCTCCGCAAGCCGGTGATCGTGGTGGATCTGGCGGCCAGCCCGGGACTTGCCCACTCGCTGGCCGGCGTGTGCGCGGCCACAGCTGCACCCATGCAGACGTTCGGCGCGGCCGGGCCAGGGTGTTACGAGCCGTTGCGCTGGGGCGACCCGGCGCGCAACGCGGCCCTGGTCATGGGCATGATCGACTGGCCGCAGGCACCCGGCCAGGCCCGGCTCGGCTGGCAGTCCTGCCTGGCCGACGTGTTCGCCGTGGCCGGAGCCGCTCCGGGCGACCCAGCACAGGCCGTGCTCGACGACGTGGCCACGCTGCTGCGGCCGGGGGCGCTCGGCGCCCGGATGGAGCGGGTGCCCAGCTACGATCCGCGCCGGGCGGCGCTGGCCGAGCGGGCGGCGGCGACCGGCGCCCGGCTGGCGGCCGGCCAGGCCGAGGCGGCATTCGTAGCCGGGCAGCTGGCCAGCCTGCGGGCCTCGCCGCTGGGCCGCTGGCTCTGCCCCGCGCCCGCGTCAGCGCCAGCCCAGCGGATCAGCCTCACCGAGGTGGTGCGGCAGCGGGGGGTCGCCCTGTTCAGCCTCGACCGGGCGGCGGGCGGCCGGGCCGCCGACATCATCGCGAACCTGGTGGCCCTGGACGTCGCCGGTGTCTACACCGGGCTGCGCCGGGCCTCGATCGGGGGTGACGGCCTAGCCTGGTTCGGCCGCTGCGAGACGCTCGGCCCGCCGGCGCTGGCGGGCCTCGCGGGCCTTGGTGCCGGCGCCGGCCTGGTGACCCTGCTGGCCACCACCTCCCCGGCCGCCGCGGGCAGGCTGGCCAGCCAGGCCGGGGTCCTCGTTCTGCACCGGCTGGACGACCCGGCGCTGGCAGCCCAGCTGGCCGTCCTGACCGGCAGCCACCTGGTGCCCGCCGCTGCTCCCGGCACCGCTGCCGCCGGGGCCGGAGCGTGGGATGGCGGCCCCGCCGCGGTTGCCGGCGCCGCGCCGCCCGGGCCACCCAGCCCGCCCGCGCCGCCTGGGGCGGCCTGGGCGCCGGTGGTGAGCGGTGAGGCGCTGTGCGCGCTGGGGGACGGCGAGTTCACACTGGTCCCGCGCGGGGCGGCCGGGCAGGTGGTGCCGCTGGCGGTGCGCGTCCCGGCCCGCATCCCGGCGGCCGTCCGCGCTCCCATCCCGGCGAGCACCCCTGGCCGCCAGGGGCAGCCCTGATGACGGGCCAGCCGGCGTTCCAGCCGGGCCGGGTCTACCTGGGCTGGCAGTACGCGCCGCTGGAACCCGATCCCGGGCCCTCGCCCCGGCGCCCGGTCCCGCCCGAACCCGAGCAGCTCAATCCGGGCTGGGTGGCGGCCCAGCGCCGGGAGGAACGGCTGCTCGGCCGGCCCTGGCAGCTGTCCGCCGGCGCCTGCCTGGCCGGCCTGGCGCTGGTGCTCGTGCTCGGTGTCACCGGGCTGCTGAACCCGGCGCTCACCACGCTCGGCGCTCTCGTCCTCGCCGTCCTGGCCGGCCTGGCCATACGCGCCATCTGGCGCGGTGAACGGGTGCTGCGGGCCACCATCGCGGCCGAGGCCGGCCGGGTCGCCGCCGCCCGCGCGGTCCAGGAGAGCCAGCTGTTCGCCTGGCAGGAGGAGCATGCCCGGCGGTTCCGGGACTGGCAGTCACGGCAGCAGACGTTCGCGCGGCAGCCGCTGTGGTTCCCGGTCGCGCTGCCGGACCGGATCGACCGGGTGGACGTGGCAGGCGGCACGATGGCCGGCTGGTCCGCGCTGCTCACCATGATCGCGGCGGCCCGGCTGGCCAGCGGCGGTGAGGTCACCGTCCTGGACCTGTCCGAAGGCGCGGTCGCCCGGGACCTGGCGGAGCTTGCCACCGGCACCGGGGCCAGCCCGCTGGTCTGGGTCCTGCCCGGCGACCTGCCCCGGCTGGATCTGGGGGTGGGCATGCCTGCCGGGCCGCTGGCCGACGTGCTGGCCGCCACCGCGTCCGCCGACCCGCCCGGCCTGCCCGGCCCGGCCGGGGCGGCTGACCTGGCGCGCGATCACGCGATCATCGAGCGGGTGCTCGGCGCGCTCGGGGAGGGAGCCGGCATCGCCAACGTCACCGCGGGCCTGCGCGCCCTCGCCCAGGTCGGCGACCCGCTTGACGACATCGGGCGTGGCCTGCTCACCGCCGGGCAGCTGGACAGGATCACGGGCCTGTTCGGCCGCGGCGCGAGTGACCGGGTGGTGATCGAGCGGGCGCTGGCGCTGGAGGCACGGCTGCGGGCACTGGACGAGCTCGGCAGCGACGCGGCTCCCCTGCCCCGCAGCCCGCTGCGCGTCATCGCCCTGGACCGCAGCGGAGCCACGTTCGGCAGCACGACGCTGGCGACCTATCTGACCGTGTCCCTCACCCACCTGCTGCGTCAGGCCCCGCCGGGGCAGCCCTGGCGGCACACCCTCTGCCTGGCCGGCGCCGAACGGCTCCGGGGTGACCTGCTCGACCGGCTGTGCGACGCGTGCGAAACCACCAGGACCGGGCTCGTGCTCGCCTACCGGTCGATTCCGGCCCAGGTCAAGGAGAGGCTGGGCCGGGGAAACGCGGCGCTCGCGTTCATGCGGCTCGGCAACGCCGAGGACGCCAAGGTCGCCAGCGAGCAGATCGGGACGCAGCACCGTTTTGTGCTCAGCCAGCTCACCGACACCGTCGGCGCCTCGCTCACCGACACCTCCGGCTGGTCCTACACCAGCACGGTCGGGACGGCCGGCTCGCTGTCGGTGTCGCAGTCCACCAGCCAGAGCACGGGCCGCAGCCACGGCCGGGGCCACACCAGGGCCGATCTGGCGCCGTTCGGGGCGCGGACCGGGTCGGGCAGCCAGGAGGTGAGCCGGTCAACCGGCACCAGTGACTCGGAGTCGATCACCGAGGGGATCAACGCGAGCACCTCCTGGGGGCTGAGCACCTCCACCGCGATCGGCGCGAACGAGTCGCTGGCCCGGACGGCGCAGCGCTCCCGTGAGCTCCTGGTGGAGCCGCATCAGCTGCAGCAGCTGCCGCCGAGCGCGCTGATCGTCAGCTACGCCTCCCCGGCCGGGCGTGACGTCGTGCTCGCCGACGCGAACCCGGCCATCCTCGGGCTGCCCACCGTGAGCACGGCGAGCCGTGCCGAGGCAGCGCAGGCCAATGCGCAGGCGCAGGCACGGGCGAGCGCGCAGGCGGACGCGCGGGCGCAGACCTGGGCGTGGCGCGCCCGGGAGGAGGAAACGCCAGCGGGGCCGGGACCGGCGGGACCGGCAGCGGGCTGGGTGTGGTGGGACCAGGCGGCGGCGAGGGAGGGCGCGGGCCGGTGGCAGCCGCCGGCCGATGCCGCGGGGCGTGGTCACCCCCGGCCGCCGCCCGGTGACGGCCAGGCCGGCGAGGCCGGGCCAGCGGACGAGGAGCAGGCCGCCGGGGCCGGGCAGCCCGCACGGCCTGGCCCGCCGGCCCCGGTCAGCTGGCGGTCCAAGCAGGGCCGGCCGCCGCCCAATCTCGGCCCGCCGCCGGAGCCGCTGGACTGGCGCAAGCGCCGCCGCCCCTGACCCGCTCCTGACCCGTCCCCGGGGGCCGGATGCGGCAGGATGCTGGTATGCCCACACACATCGCCCTGTTGCGCGGCATCAGCGTCGGCGGCAACAACAAGGCCGCGATGGCGGACCTGCGTGAGGTGGTGGCCTCGCTGCTGCTCGCCCTGTGTGACGCCTGACCGCGCCGGGCCCGCGGGGCTCGCCCGGCGGTGACTGTTTGCAGCCGGCCCGTGCCAACCTGCCCGGGCCGGTGGCGCCCGCCCGGCGGGCCTGGTATGCACGCATCGTGACCACGATGCCAGTCCTGGGTGACGAGATGGCTGGCCCCTGGTTCCGGGTCGCGTCCATCTCCGCCCCGTGGCGGCCGGGTTCGGCCGAGCAGGAGTTCGCCTGCATCCTGCCCGCCGCACTGGCTGCCGCCACCCGCGGCCGGCCGCTGGTGACCGGCTGGCTGTGCCGGGGCGCGGGCTCGCCGCTGGAGCTGATCACCAACGCCGCCCCGGCGGAGCCGGGCACAGCCGGCACCGGGCGGTCTGGCACTGGGCGATCCGGCACTGGGCGATCCGGCACTGGGCCCGCGGCTCTGCTCTATCCCCCGGGGGCGCGCGGTGTCGCGCCGGGCCCGGGCTGGCTGGCGGCGTGGGAGGCCCTGGTGTGGGTGCTCTGCCCTGGCCGCCAGGCCCGGCCGGTGGCCGGTGCGCAGGGTCCCGCCGCCGAACGGGAGCTTCCCCAGCCGGCGCTGTTCGCCTCATCGCTCACCGCCCTCATGGGCAGGCCCTTCGGCTGGCTTGTGGTGGCCGAGCCGACCGATCTGCTCGACGCCGAGGTGGCCGGACTGCGGACCCAGGTGAACGTGCTGCGCCGTCATGACGAGGAGCGGTCCAGGTTCGGCGCCGACCGTGCCGAGCGCCGCCTGGCCGAGCTGGACGCCTTCCGCGAGGCGGGCCTGTGGGACGTGCGGGTGCTGGCCGGCGCCGCGACCCCGGCGGAGGTGGCCCTGCTGGCGCCGGTGCTGGTGGGCTCGGCTGATCTCAGCCGGCATCCCTACCGGCTGGTGAGCGGCCAGTCGCCGGCCCTGCTGGCGGAGGCGCTGCGGGACAAGGTGGCGGATCCACGGACCGAGGCACTGGCACCGTTCCCTGCTACCGCCGGGGTGCTGGCGGCGCTGACCGGCCTGCCCGGCCTGGAGGTGCCAGGGCTGCGGGTGATCGAGGCCGGCCAGTTCGACCTGACCAGCGAGACCGGCCCCGCTGCTGCGTTCGGCGCCGAGAGGGCCGGTACACCGGACGCGCCGGGACCTGAACCAGCCGGGCTCAGCCTGGGCGCGATCCTGGACGGCCTGGACCGGCCCGTGGGCGAGTTCACGGTGCCGCTGGCGACGCTCAACCGGCATGCGCTGGTGACCGGCGCGACCGGCGCGGGGAAGTCGCAGACGGTGCGGCACCTGCTGGAGCAGCTGACCCGGGCCGGGCTGCCCTGGCTGGTGATCGAGCCGGTCAAGTCCGAGTACCCGGCGATGGCGGGGCGGCTCGCTGGGGCCGGCGTTCCCGTCACCGTGATCAACCCGGCCGACCCGGCCGCGGTCCCGTTCTCGGTCAACCCGCTCGCACCCGAGCCGGGCTACCCGGTGCAGGCGCACATCGACATGGTGCGCGCGCTGTTCCTGGCCGCCTTCGACGCCGACGAGCCGTTCCCGCAGATCATGGCGCAGGCCCTGCAGCGGGTCTACGCCGAATGCGGCTGGGACGTGGTGACCGGGGGGCGCGTCCCCGGGGCGGTGGCTGGCCCCATCGTGCCCACCCTGGCCCACTTGCAGCGGGCCGCCCTGGCGGTCATCGAGGACGTCGGGTACGGCGCCCAGCTGCAGGCGGACGTGCGCGGGTTCGTGGACGTGCGGCTGCGCTCGCTGCGGGTCGGCTCGGCTGGCCGGTTCTTCGAGGGCGGCCATCCCGGCGACGTCGCGGCCCTGCTGGGGCGCAACGTGGTGCTCGCGATCGAGGACGTGGCCAACGACGAGGACAAGGCGTTCCTGATGGGCACGCTGATCATCAGGCTGGTTGAGCACCTGCGGCTGCGGGCCCGCTCCGGCCAGCGCGGCGGGCTGCGCCATGTGATCGTGATCGAGGAGGCGCACCGGCTGCTGCGGGCCGGCCGGGAGGGCCGGGCCAGCGGGCATGCGGTGGAGCTGTTCGCGGGCATGCTGGCGGAGATCCGCGCCTACGGCGAGGGGCTGGTGATCGCCGAGCAGATACCGGCGAAGCTGGTCCCGGACGCGGTCAAGAACACCGCGCTCAAGGTGGTGCACCGGCTTCCGGCACGCGACGACCGGGAGCTGGTCGGTGCGGCCATGAACCTGGACGCCGGCCAGTCCCGGCACGTGGTGTCGCTGCCGCCGGGGGTGGCGGCGGTGTTCGCGGACGGGATGGACCGGCCGGTCCGGGTCAAGGTGCCGTTCGGCGGGGGACGCGAGCAGGTCCTGCCCGGCCCGCCGCCGCCGCTGGCGGGCCGCCGCAGCCCGGCCTGCGGGCGTGCCTGCACCGGGGAGCGTGCCTGCACCTTGCTGGAGGTGCGCCGGGCCGAGCTGCTGGACTGCCCTGGCACGTCAGCGGATGCGTGGCTGCGGCTGTGGGCGGAGACGCTGCTGCTCGCCTTCCTCACCAACCGGGGACTGCCTGCGGTGCCGGGCCCGGTGCGGAGCCGGTGGCCCGAGCTTGACGGCCGGCTGCGCGAGTGCCTGCTCGCCAGCGTGATCGACCGGGCCGTCGGGGCCAGGGCGCTGGTGGTCCGGGCCAGCTTTGACCCGGCGGTCCTGGCCGCCACGGCGGCCGCCGCCGCGGCCCGGATGCTCGCCCGGGGCGGCGGTGTGGGCACCCGGCCCGGGCCGAGCTGGGTCATCCCGCAGGTGCGCTGGCTGCACGAGATGGAGCGGGTCTGCCCGCTCGGTGGCTGCCCGCCCGATCCAGCCGACCGGGCGCCGCCGCTCGACTTCGACCTGCCGGGACTGGCGGACTGGCCTGGTATGCGGATGGGGCACCGGCTGCGGGCACTGCGCCGGCACCCGCTGTCGCCCGCCCTGCCGCCCAACCGGCTGCCCGCCTGGACCGCTCTGCTCGGTGACGACGACCAGCGCGGTTTCGGGCAGGATCTGGCCACCGTTGGCGTGGGCCTGGCCCCGGAGATCCAGCTCCGGCAGGTCGCCGACGAGATGAGGGCCGGTGCCTGGCTGGAGGTGGTGCTGTCCTGGCCGCGCCGGCTCGTGGCCGGGCAGGACCAGCGGGCAAGCGGGCAGGAAGCGTGTGAGCCGGTTCCCGTGGCCGGATAGCATCATCGCCCATGGGCAAGCTTCCGTTGCGTGCGCGGGTGGCTACCACTATCGGTGGTGCTGCCGGCAGGATGTCGCGCCTGGCCGGCCGCGGCGACGGATCGGTGATCGGCGGCGTCATCGGCCTGCGGGTCGAGCCGGACCTGCTGGCGCTGCTGGCGGCCGGCCGGCGGGTGGTGCTGGTCACCGGGACCAACGGCAAGACCACGACCACCCGGCTGATCACGGCCGGGCTCGGGGCACTGGGCCAGGAGGTCGCCTCCAACGCGTTCGGCGCGAACATGGAAGCGGGCCTGACGGCCGCGCTCGGGCAGGCGCCCGACGCCTCCATGGCCGTCCTGGAGGTGGACGAGAAGTACCTGCCGGCGGTGCTGGCCGCGACCCGCGCCCGGGTGGTCACCCTGCTGAACCTCAGCCGCGACCAGATGGACCGGGCGGCGGAGATCTGGCTGGTGGCCAGACGGTGGCGGGAGGCGCTCGCATCCGCTCCGGACTGCCGGGTGGTCGCCAACGCCGACGACCCGCTGATCGCGTGGGCGGCCGGGGCGGCCCCGGACGTCATCTGGGTGGCGGCAGGCCAGCGCTGGCACGAGGACTCATGGTGCTGCCCGCAGTGCGGCTCCCACCTGTCCCGGGACGAGCTGGGCTGGCGCTGCGGTGAGTGCGAGTTCGCCCGGCCGCCGGCCCGGTGGGTGCTGGAGGGCAGCTCGGTGATCGACTCCAGCGGGCGGCTGCACGACCTGTCGCTGTCCCTGCCCGGCCGGGCCAACCGGGCCAACGCGGTCGTCGCGCTGGCGGTGAGCGATGTCTTCGGGGTGGACCCCCGGCAGGCCCTGCCCAGGCTGCGTGAGGTGGCGTCGGTGGCGGGCCGGTACACGCAGGTGAAGCGCCGGGGCCGCCAGGTGCGGCTGCTGCTGGCCAAGAACCCCGCTGGCTGGCTGGAGGCCTTCGACGTGCTCGGTGCGCCGCCGGTCCCGGTGCTGCTGTCGGTCAATGCCAGGGAGCCCGACGGCAAGGACACGTCCTGGCTCTGGGACGTGGACTACCGGGTGCTGCGTGGCCGGCCGGTGTACGTCGCCGGGGAGCGCAGCCTTGACCTCGCCGTGCGGCTGGAAGCGGACCTGGTCCCGTTCGAGCTCGCGGACGGGGTCGACGACGCGGTGGACCGGGTCGCCGGGGACAGGCTGGACGTGATCGCCAACTACACGGCGTTCCAGCACATCCGGGTCGCGCTCGGCCGGGCGGCCTGACCGTGGCGGCGGGCATGCCCCCGACCCGGGGCACACACGCACGCGGGCCCAGCGGCCTGCGGCTGGTCTGGGTCTACCCCGACCTGCTGAGCACCTATGGGGACCGGGGGAACCTGCTGGTGCTGGAGCGCCGCGCCCGGCTGCGCGGCCTGGCGGTCGAATCGATAATGGTCAACGCCGACCAGCCGGTGCCCACGCAGGGGGACATCTACCTGATGGGCGGCGGTGAGGACCTGCCGCAGATCCTGGCCGCGCGCAGGCTGCGGGCTGACGGCGGGCTCGCGGCAGCCGCCCGGAACGGCGCCGTGGTCTTCGCCGTGTGTGCCGGCTATCAGCTGCTCGGGGCGGAGTTCGGCGGCGAGAACGGCCAGCCTCTGCCCGGCCTGGAGATCCTCAACATGCGCAGCGGCCGCGGCCAGCGCCGCGGGGTGGGGGAGATCCTCGCCGACGTGGACCCGTCGCTGGGCGTCCCGCGCCTGACCGGGTTCGAGAATCATCAGGGCGTCACCCGGCTGGGACCGGGGGTGAAGCCGCTCGCCACGGTCGCCGTCGGGGTAGGCAACGGCGACGGCACGGAGGGCGCTTACGCCGGCCGGGTGCTCGGCACCTACCTGCACGGCCCCGCGCTCGTGCGCAACCCCGGGCTGGCCGATCTGCTGCTGACCTGGGCGGCCGGCCAGCTGCCGCCGCTGCAGGCGGCTGATGAGCAGTGGACGCTGCGGCTGCGTGAGCAGCGGCTCGCAGCCGTCCCCAGCTGACGGTGCCCCGCTGAACGTCCCCGGCTGACGGTCCCCGGCTGACTGCCCCGGCTGGCTGCCCGGCGCCCGGTGGCTCAGTAGACCAGGGCCTGCGTTCCGTCGGCGATGATCTCCGAGACGAAGGTCGGCGCCCCGCCGATCCGGATCCCCTCGATGACGTCCTGCGGGCCGATGTCCCGGCGGGCGGCGCACTGGGTGCACAACGTCACCGTGCCGCCTGCCACGATGCTGTCCAGCAGGTCCGTCAGTGGCGGGGAGTGCGGCAGCACGATGTCGGCGGCCCGGCCGGGCAGCGCCAGCCAGGCGGCTTCGGCAGCCAGCCACAGCGACACCGTGAGGCCACTGGCGAGCGCGGTCGCGGCCACGCTCAGCGCCTGGCCGCAGCGCTCCGGGTCGTCCTTGCCGGCGGTGAGCTTGATGACGAGCGTGTGCGCAGCCATGCCCGCACCCTAACGGCTCTGCCATTCCCGCGAATACCCGCGCATCTGGCCAGCCCCGCCGCTGCGCACCGGCCCCAGCCGGGAAAGCCCACTCCACGCGAGCGGCAGTGTGGCTGATTTGGGCTGCCATCACGACCCAGATTGACCACGGCCGGGAAAGCCTCGGGTGGACAGATCCGCCCCGGACGGCCGGCGTGGCCGGGTCAGGGAGGGCAGCTGGTGCGTACACTTCGGGGCATGCCAGGGATGGTCAGTGGGGTGCTGCTGGTGGCCGCATTCGCGGCTGTCGCGGCGGCGTGCGGCCTGGCCGCCAAGCGGCT
>DATKRG010000362.1:0-20635 GCA_035532275.1 Streptosporangiaceae bacterium
CCGTCGGCTGGCGCGTCTACCACGATCCGGCCGGGCATCCGTTCTGCCTGGTCGTGCGGTAGGGGTTACCAGTGCTGGCCGGCCTGACGCGGCCGGCCAGCACTCACGCCGATGCCCGGTGAATCCGCGGGTACTCCTCCAGCGGTAAGGTCTCCGTTGCCCAGGGCAGGCCCGGGGAACGGGCACCGCCGGGGCGGAGCAGGGCGGGATCGTCGGCGAGCAGCCGCTGATGGAGGCTGCGCAGCTGCGGGCCGGGCTCCAGGCCGACCTCGGCGATCATCGTCCGGTGCCCTTCCCGGTAGACGCTGAGCGCATCCGCCCGGCAGCCCAGCCGGTACAGCGCCAGCATGACCTGGCCCCGCAGCAGCTCCCGCAACGGCATGGCGACCAGCCAGGCGGACAGCTCGGCTATCACGACCTCCGGCCGCCCCAGGGTGAGGTCGGCCTCGGCTTTCGCCTCGACTGTCAGCACGCGCCGCTCTTCCAGCGGGCCAGCGGCCGCCCGGAGCAGGGGCGAGACGGCGTCGGCGAACGCCGGCCCGCGCCAGATGGCGAGCGCCTCAGCGAACAGCCCGGATGCCGGGCCCGGCTCGCCGAGGGCCAGCGCCTCGCGGCCCATGCCGGCGAGTGCGTCGAACTCGGCCAGATCCAGCCGGACGCTGTCGCTGCATAGCGCGTAACCCGAGCCGACTGTCAGCAGCGGCCCGCAGCCGCCCCGGGCGGCCTGGCCCACGGCCTGCCGCAGCGCGGAGACGTGGGCCTGAATCTTGGTACGGGCCGAGGCCGGCGGGGCGTTCTGCCAGATGGCTTGCGCCAGCCGGCCGACCGACACCACGCGCCCGAAGTCGAGCGCGAGGGTGCCGAGCACCGCCCGCTGACCCTGCCCGGCGAGCCGGAGAGGGTGATCCTCGTTGATGACTTCGATGGAGCCCAGTACCTTGACCTGCAACAACATCTTCCGGTCACCTCATCCAATCCGGAAATGCCGCCGTGGGGTTCCAGAGAGCGACGGGGGCGTGCGGCCCTCGCGCCGCCGCATGGGGTGGCTGCGGCGCGTCCAGGCCATGACCAGCTGCGAGCTTTGGCCCGCACCTGTATATGAGCGTTATGTGGTCAAACGCCCTCCATGAGTAAGCTGGATCCACGTCGAGGAAAGGCGGCGACTGTCCTTAGTTTCACAAGGGCGGCTCACCAAACGCTGTCAAAATCGACGCCGCATCTCACCAACTGTGCACGGCACGCAGCGACCGCCCCCGCAGCCCGCTGCGCGCCGTGGCCGCGGTCACCCGGCCAGCGGTAGCGCAGCAATCCCGGTGGGGAGGTGGCGGGCCGTGGAGTTTGGCCTGCTCGGGCCGTTGCTGGTACGCGACGGTGGGACGCGCTTGATCGTGTCGGCACCGCGCCAGCGCGTGCTGCTCGCCGCACTCCTGCTGAAGGCTGGCCACGTGGTGCCCGCCGACGAGCTCGGCGACGCGCTGTGGGACGGGCGGCCCCCGGCTGGCGCCCGCGGCGCCCTGCACAGCGGCATGCAGCGGCTGCGCGCGACACTCGGCCCGGCCGGCTCTGGGCTCATCCTCACCCGCCCGTCCGGCTACGTGATCGAGATCGGCGACGACGAGCTCGACGTGCGCAGGTCCGGGCGGCTCGCGAGCACCGGCCAGACGGCAGCAGCGGCCGGCCGGTGGGAGCAGGCGGCGGATGCCCTGCGGGAGGCGCTGGGGCTGTGGCGCGGCGAGCCCCTGGCCGATGTGCCTTCCCCGGTGCTGCAGGCCCGCGAGACCCCGTCCCTGTCCGAGCAGCATCTGCATGTGCTGGCCTCGCGCATCGAGGCGGACCTGCACCTGGGCCGGCACGGTGAGCTCGTGCCGGAGCTCAGGCAGCTCGTGCTGGCCCATCCGCTGCGGGAACGGTTCCACACCCAGCTGATGGCCGCCTATTACATGGCTGGCCGCCAGGCCGACGCGCTCGCCGCCTACCAGCACGTGTGGCGCGTGCTTGACGCCGAGCTCGGCGTGGAACCCGGCCCCGAGCTCAAGCGCCTTCACACCCAGATACTGAACGCAGATCCGGGGCTGATCCCGGCATTCAGCCGCCGGCCCCCTCCCGACCCGGCCGCCGCGAGCCGCCACGGCAGCCTCCCCGAACCAGGCTCCCGGTCCGCGGCCGCCCGGCGCGCGGGCCAGGCGGCGCCCTCCCGCAGAGAGGGGCCGGCGCAGCTGCCGACGGCGATCCGGCACTTCACCGGCAGGGCCGACGAGCTGGCGGCGCTGAGTGGGCTGCTCGCGAGCGCCGGCATGGCCGCCGGAACCGGGACTGCCGGGCCGGGGACGGCCGACCCGCGGATGGCCAGCGGGCCGGTGGTGATCTCGGCGATCGACGGGCCGCCCGGGATCGGCAAGACCGCGCTGGCCGTCCACTTCGCGCACCAGGTGGCGCACCGGTTCCCCGACGGCCAGCTCTACCTGAACCTGCGCGGGTTCGACCCGTCCGGGACGCCGGTCACGCCCACCGCGGCGATCCGGGGGTTCCTTGACGCCTTCGCGGTGGAGCCACAGCAGATACCAGCCAGCCTCGACGCCCAGGCCGCCCTGTACCGCAGCCTGCTGGCAGGCAAGCGGGTGCTGGTGGTGCTGGACAACGCACGCGATGCCGAGCAGGTCCGCCCGCTGCTGCCGGGCAGCCCCACCTGCCTGGTCATCGTCACCAGCCGCCGCCAGCTCACCAGCCTGGTAGCCAGCGAGGGGGCACACCGGCTGGCCCTGGACCTGCTCAGCGCCGATGAGGCACGGGAGATGCTGGGCCGCCTGCTCGGCCCGGACCGGATCCGGGCCGACCCGGCCGCCACCGCCGAGCTGATCGAGGTCTGTGCCCGGCTGCCGCTGGCGCTGAGCATCGCCGCTGCCCGCGCCGCCGCCCGGCCGGGCTTCGCGCTCGCCACCTTGGTGGGACAGCTCAAGGACGCCGACGCCAGGCTGGACCGGCTGGACGCGGGCGACGCCATGACCAACGTGCGGACCGTGTTCTCGTGGTCCTGCCAGCAGCTCACCGCCCCGGCCGGGCGCATGTTCCGGCTGCTCGGGCTGCACCCCGGCCCGGACATCTCCGCCCCGGCCGCCGCCAGCGCGGCCGGTGCCAGCCAGGCGGAAGCCTGGCAGGCGCTCGGGGAGCTGAACCGGGCGCACCTGGTGGCCGAGCACGCACCCGGCCGGTTCATGTTCCATGACCTGCTGCGCGCCTATGCCGCCGAGCAGGCGGCCGTCTGCGACAGCGATGCGGAGCGGCGGGCGGCCGTGCACCGGATGCTCGACCACTACCTGCATACGGTCCACGCCGCCGCGCTGCTCGTCGATCCGACCCGCCACCCGATCGAGCTGGCCGTGGCGCAGCCGGGGGTGACCCCTGAGCAGCTCGCGGACGCGGGGCAGGCGGTGGCCTGGTTCGAAGCCGAGTGCCAGGTGCTGCTCGCGGTGACCAGCCAGGCCGGCGGCGCCGGCTTCGACGTGCACGCCTGGCAGCTGCCCTGGGCGATGGCACGCTTCCTGGACACCTTGGCGCGCTGGCGGGAGTGGGTGATGGCCGCCCAGGACGCGCTGGCCGCCGCGGAACGGCTCGGCGACCAGGCCGCGCTGGCCGACGCCCATCACCGGCTCGGCTGCGCGCTGGACCGGGTCAGGTCCGCCGAGCAGGCGGAGTCCCACCTGGAGCAGGCAGTCAGCCTGTACCACGAGCTTGGTGACCGCACCGGGGAGGCCAACGCACGCATCTCGCTGGCGGCCGCCTGCGGTGAGCAGGGCCGCAACGCCGACGCGCTGAGCCACTGCCGGCAGGCGCTCGCCCTGGCCCGGGCCGCCCGCAACCGCGCCTACCAGGCGCTCGCCCTCAACTCCGTCGGCTGGTATCAGGCGATGCTCGGCGACTACCAGCAGGCGCTCAGTCACTGCCGCCAGGCACTCGCCCTGCACCGCGAATGCGGGAACCGGCACGGCGAGTCCAACGCCTGGGACAGCCTCGGCTACGCCCATCACCAGATGGGGGAGCACGCCGCGGCCGCCGCCTGCTACCAGCAGGCCCTTGACCTGCGCTTCGAACTCGGTGAGCACCTCGCCCGGGCCAAGACGCTGATCAGCCTCGGCGATGTGCAGGACGCCGGCGGCAGCCCGGCCGCGGCCCGTGACGCCTGGCAGTCGGCGCTGGACATCCTGTCCGCCCTGCGCCATCCCGACGCTGCCGAGGCCCGCGCCCGGCTGCACCGGATGGGTGCCACCACGCCGATCTCGGCCACCAGGCCTGCCTGAGGTTGCCTGCCCCTGCCGGCCCGGGGACACCGCGCATAAGCTGCGGTCAGGAGGAGGAGGCCGCTATGGGGTTCGAGCACATCTGCGTGGAGCGCTCCGGCGATTTCACCACCGTCACCATGAACCGGCCGCAGCGGCGCAACGCCCTCTCGCTGCCGCACATGCGCGAGCTGATCACCGCGCTGACCGGCATCGGGGACAGCGACGCGCTGGGAATCATCCTGGCCGGCAACGGCCCGGTGTTCTCCGCCGGGCACGACCTGGCCGATGTGGCCGGCGCCGACCTGTCCGCGGTCCGCACGCTGCTGATGATCTGCACCGAGCTGATGACACTCATCCAGCAGGTACCGCAGCCGGTGGTGGCACGGGTGCATGGCCTGGCCACGGCGGCCGGCTGCCAGCTGGTCGCTTCCGCTGACCTGGCCGTGGCCAGCGAGGACGCCGGCTTCGCCGCGCCCGGCGGCAAGGGCGGCTGGTTCTGCCACACCCCGATGGTGGCGATCGCCCGCAACGTGGGCCGGAAACGGGCGGCGGAGATGGCCCTGTCGGGCGACGTCATCGACGCCCGGACCGCGCTGGACTGGGGGCTGGTCAACCGGGTGGTGCCCGCCGAGCAGCTCGACTCCGCGGTGCACGACCTGCTCGAGCGCGTCACCAGGGGATCGGCGGAGAGCAAAGGCATCGGCAAGCAGGCGCTCTATGCCCAGATCGATCTCGACCAGCCGAAGGCCTACGCCTACGCGGTCGAGGTGATGGCCGCGACCAGCCAGCTGCCGGACGCGCAGGAAGGGGCACAGGCGTTCCTGGGCAAGCGCAAGCCGCAATGGCGGCGTGGCCGGCCCTGAGGACAGCCCAGCGTCACCGGCGCCGTGAGATGTCGGCCAAGCACGTCCCACTCCTCGGCGCTGGCGAACAGTGCCCGCCACGGGATCTGGGTCAGCTGGTCTCAGCCTGCAGTACTTCGGTCACGGGCCGGCGGGCGCTGATGCGGGCGGGGATCGCGGTGAGCACGGCGACGGCCAGCAGCGTCCCGGCGATCATCACGGCAAGCCAGAGGGCAGGCACGATCGTCGTCGGGCCCGCGCCGTTCCTGGGGGCGTCGTAGAAGCCGATCCCGCCGGGGATGCCGAGCAGCACCCCGGCCAGGGCCGGGAGCAGTTGCGCCACGGACAGGCCGACCGTGATCTGCGCTGGCGTTGCCCCGAGTGCGCGGGCCAGAGCGGCCGGGTGCCGTGTGTCGAGTGCCGTCGTCCAGGCGACGAAGACGGTGTTGACGGCGGCAAGGATGATGAGCATGACCAAGATGATGGTGGTCGCCTGGTTCACCCGGGCACCGATGAAGCTGCCATCCGTCGCATGCGACACCAGCACGGCGACGAGTACGCTCGCAGTGATGGCGACGCTGAACACGCTCAGCAGCAGTCGCCTTGGCCGGCGGACAGCCAGCCGGACGCCGATGAGGAGCGGCGTCGGCAGGTGCGTTGAGAGCCTGATCATCGCTGCCCGGCGCCGCGGTGCCCGGGCTGAGTCCTCGAGCGCGGCGACGGTGCTCTGGCGCGCGGCACGAATGGCGGGCACGAACGTTGCCACGATCGTCACCGCCAGCGCCAGCGCGACCACCAGGACGACCGTGGAGGCGGTGAGCGCCGGGGCGCCCGCGGCGCCGAGAAGGCCTCCCCCCGTGCTGTCGAGCAACGGCGCCGCCAGCCAGCCGGCCAGCAGCCCCACCCCGGCGGCACACAGGCCGACGATCGTGTGCTCGAAGAGGAGCACGACGGCGACGAGCCCCGGCGTCCCCCCGACGGCCTTCAGCAGGCCCACCCGGCGCGTTTGCTCGGCCATGCGGCCGCCGACGAGCACCACGACGCTCGCGATGGCGAGGAGGGCGAGCAGCCAGCTACCCGTGACGAGGACCTGCTGCACCTTGGCGATCACCTGCGCGTCCCCGTCGCGGATGCTCTGCCAGGAGTACAGGAACGGCGCCGTCGGTGAGGCGCTGGCGTTGTAGCGGTCGGTGAACGCGACTGCCCCGGCGGGATCGGCGAGCTTCAGGTTCAGGAAGTATGCCAAGGGGGTGGATGATGCTGCCCGCGCGATGTGCCCGGCATCGGCTTCGGTCGCCCAGATGAGGCCGGGGTTGTAGGCGCTGACCCTGTTTGCCAAAAAGCAGCCGAGGGCGGTGCAGACGTCCGGGTAGTCGGGGATGGCGGCGGTGACCGCCGTCCCGACCACCTTGAAGGAGCTCCCGCCCAGGCTCAGCCGATCACCAACATGAAGACCGAACGCGTTCGCGAACGCTGCCTCGACGACCACCCCGCCGGGCCGGACCCAGGTGCCCTGCAACAGCTTCGGCCGGTCGACGGCCGAGGGCACGGCGCTCCGCCCTTCCACCTCGGCGCTTCCCGTCGCGTGCCCCATCCGCAGGAGCGCCCACGTCACTGGGAACGGCCCGCTGTGCGCGACCACGCCCCGGGCGTGCTCGAGTGGCAGCAGCCCGCTCACGTCGGCCGACCCAGGGCCGCCCGGGTCGCCCGGCCTGACCGACGTCGGCGGCGCAGGCGCCGAGCCGCCCGGGATGACCGTCGCTACGACGTCCGGCCCGCTCGTCGCCACCCGGGTCCTCGCGTACGGGTTGTCCGTCGTACCCCGGAGCCCGAGCCCGAGCGCCAGCGTCGCTGACCCGGCCGCGATCGCGAGCAGCAGGAGGAACGCCTGGGCTGGCCGGTGACGGATGTCTTTCACCGCGAGGCGGCAGACGAGGAGGGCCTTCCCCATCGGTCAGCCTCCCAGCCCGGCGAGGTCAGCGAGGTTCCCTCTCGTTCCGCCCGTGAGCCTCGTCTCATCGATGAAGGCCCCGTCGCGCATCGAGATCATCCGGTCGGCGGTGGCCGCGATCCGGGAGTCGTGGGTGACGATGATCAGGGTCTGCCCGGCCGCGTGCAGGCTCTCGAAGAGACGGAGCAACTCCAGGGTCGCCGCACTGTCGAGGTTGCCGGTCGGCTCGTCGGCCAGGACCACTGCGGGCTCGTTGGCGAGCGCCCGGGCGATGGCAGCCCGCTGGCGCTGGCCCCCGGACAGCGCCGTGGGCAGGAACGTGGCGCGGTCGGCCAGCCCGACCCGTTCCAGCAGTTCCAAGGCCAGCCGCCGGGCCGCATGCGGCGAGCGCCCGGCCAGCAGCGCGGGCAGCTCGACGTTCTCCACCGTGGTCAGCTCGTCCATCAGGTGAAAGGCCTGGAACACGAACCCGACCGCGTCACGCCGCATCCGGGCCAGCGCCCTTTCGGTGAGCCGGTCCACGCGCTGCCCGGCCAGCCAGATCTCCCCGGCCGTGGGCCGGTCCAGCCCGCCAAACAGGTGCAGCAGCGTCGACTTCCCGCACCCGCTCGGCCCCATCACCGCCAGCGTCTCGCCCGGCGCGACGTCCAGGTCCACCCCGTCGACCGCCCGGACCAGTCCCGCGTCCTTGCCATACTCCTTGCGCAGCCCGCGGGCGCTCAGCACCCAGGTGCCGTCTGTCTCGTTCATCCTGCGTCCTCCCGGCCGGTCCAGTTCCGCTCGCACGCCTCCAGCCAGCGCAGATCCGCCTGAAGCCTGAGCACGATGCCCTCCAGCAGCAGCGCCGCGTCTGAACGGTCCGGCTCGGCCATCGCCGCGCGCTGGGCATCCCGCAGCCGGCGCAGCAGTTCCCGGCGCTGTGCGTCGATGACCGCCAGCGGGTCGGCGAGCCTGGCCGACGCGGCCGCGATCAGCTTGAGATGAAACTCCGCCAGCCCTGGGCCGGGCCAGCTCACATCCGCGATCCAGGCGGTGACCCGCTGCTGGCCGGCCGCGGTCAGCGCGTGCACCTTGCGGTCCGGCCGGTCCGGCAGGCCGGCCGCCCGCTCGCAGGTCACCAGGCCCGCCTTCTCCAGCCGTGACAAGGTGACGTAGATCTGCCCGGCGTTCGTCGCGTCCCCCGCCGGGCCGAGCGCCTGCTGCAGCCGCGCGCGGATCTGGTAGCCGTGCGACGGCTCCTTGGCCAGCATCGCCAGCACCACTTCCTGCTGCACGGCTCTCCTCTCTCCCTAACGGCTAGCTATATAGATAACGGTTATCCTACCGACTGTCAAGCCCCCCAGAGGCGAACGCTGGAAACGAGTCAGCCGCCGCAGGCCACCCAGCCGTCAGCGCCGTGGGGTTCCCCCGGTCAGCAAGACCGCCCGCCCGCGGGGGATATCCTGGACGTATGGGCCGGATGACATTGACAATCATCGGCGCGATTCTCGCCATATGGCTCGTCTTCATGGCCATTGGCTGGATCTTCGCCATGCTCAAGACGTTCTTCATCATCGGGCTGATCGCAGTCGCCGTCTTCACCGTTGTGTCGCTGCTGTCCAGGCGCCACCGCCAGGGCTAGCGGCAGCCAGGCTGGGGAGCGTCATCACCCGCGCCGCCGTACCGCTGGCCAGTCTGGCGGTGGCCTGCCTGATGGTGGCCTCGCTGGTGGCCGGGTGCGCGGCGGTCGGCGGCGGAGGGCATCCGCCGCTGCCCAGCGGGACGAGTGCCGGGCACGCCACCCGTCAGCCGTCCCGGCCGTCCCCCGGCCAGACGGCGACGGCCAGCACCGTGCCAGCCAGCACCGTGCCAGCCAGCATGCCGGTGATCGGCGGTGGCCCGGCGCGGCTCGCTGGCCAGCTCACCACCGCCGAGACGGTGCTGGCCGCCGGTGCGGCCGCCCCGGCGGCCCTGGCCAGGCAGGCGCTGATCGTGCAGCTGGCCTGCCTGCGGCTGGCGGCCCACCCCGGATGGGGCGCCGCGGTGACCGCACGGGTGGCGCCGGCGGAGCGCGCCGCGGCCACCGCCGACATCGCCGCCACCGCGGACCTGGTGGCGCTGACCCCGCCAGGCGCCCAGCTTCCTCCCTGGCGGATCGTCCCGGCGCAGAGCCCGGCGGCGCTGCGAGCCGACTACCGGGCCGCGCAGGCCGCCACCGGAGTCGGGTGGTCCTACCTGGCGGCCATCAACTTCGTGGAAACCGACTTCGGCCGGATCGCCGGCCCCAGCAGCGCCGGCGCGCAAGGACCCATGCAGTTCATGCCGGCAACCTGGGCTATCTACGGCCACGGTGACATTCACCGCCCGCGCAACGCGATCCTGGCCGCCGCCCGGCTCCTGGCCGCGCGCGGCGGGGCCCGCGACATCGGCTCCGCCCTGTACGCCTACAACCCCAGCTGGCGTTACGTCGACGCGGTGCGGCGCTACGCCAGCCGCCTGCGCCACGACCCGCAGGCCCTCATCGCCTACTACCGCCATCAGGTGATCTACCGCCTGGGTGGCGGATGGGTCCTGCTGCCATCCGGCTACGGGGCCATCCCAGCGGTGCACGCCATCCCGCTGCACCTGTGATGTACCAGGGCCTGTGACGTACCAGCCCGCCGATGCCTGGTCCCTGGCGGGCACAGCCCGCCAGGGACCAGGTCATGCCAGGGCCCAGACGTCGGTCACGGCTTTCACCTCGCGCCCCCGGCGGTTTCCGGCGATAGGAACCGATCATGGCGGCGTGTGCCGTATGGCCGGAGCGGGGATACAAGGGCCGGGTTTGATGATCAACCCAGCCCTCACGACACGGCGAAGGAGCCCCCATGAGCGTCACCAACGACTACCTGGCCAACAACGCCCGCTACGCGCAGACCTTCTCCGGCCCGCTGCCGATGCCACCAGCCAGCAATGTCGCCGTCGTCGCCTGCATGGACGCCCGGCTCAACGTCTACGCGATCCTGGGCCTGAACGAGGGCGAGACACACGTCATCCGCAACGCCGGCGGTGTGATCACCGACGACCAGATCCGCTCCCTGGCCATCAGCCAGCGCCTGCTGGGCACCCGCGAGATCATCCTCATCCACCACACCGACTGCGGCATGCTCACCTTCAGCGACGACACCTTCAAGCGCGCCATCCAGGACGACACCGGCATCAAGCCCACCTGGTCCGCCGAAGCCTTCCCTGACCTCGGCGAGGACGTCCGCCAGTCCATCGCCCGGATCAAAGCCAGCCCGTTCATCCCGCACAAGGACGCCATCCGCGGCTTCGTCTTCGACGTCGCCACCGGCAAGCTGGACGAAGTGAGCTGACACCGGCCGCGCGGATTCAGGCCGGCGGGAACGAACGCGGGGCCGGCCCACGGCAGCACAGCCCTCCCGGCGGCCCTGCCGGCGGCTTCTTACGTGCCTACCGCCGTAAGCACCGCCAGCAGGATGGTGGCCATCGCGGCCAGGCCGTGACCGGCCGGGATCAGGGCCGCCGCGTGGCCCCGGGACCGGCGGGTACCCCGGGCCGGACTGGCCTGCGCGCCGTCGACCACGTCGTCGACGAGCCGGCTGGCGAGCGCCTGGTCGGTGAGCGCCCGGGTGAGCACCGCGTCGCTCAGCCTGCTGGCGATGACGTCCTGCGCCGGGGCGGCGAGCCGGCCGCCCGTAGCCCCGGGGCTGCCCGCCGTGGGGTACGGGACCCACAGGATGACCGTGGAGATGCCAAGCCCGGTCACCGGCAGGAGCAGGGCGACTGCCGCCCAGGCCAGGGCAGTCCAGCCCGCCACGAGATAGCAGCACCACACCGCCAGCCCGGCGGTGGCCAGGCCGAAATGCCCGAAGATCACCGCGGGGGCCAGCCCTTCCCGGCTGACCCGGTGCTGCCGCAGCCCGCCGCGGATGAGCCACCTGCCCAGCATGTAGCCGCCGCTGCCCACCGCGAGCAGCCAGCTGATCAGGGTGGCGATCGCCAGTGCCCGGCTCCGGCCCGCGGCAGGCGCGGCGGCCCCCGCTGGTGCCCGCTGCGGCGGGGCGGCTGGCGGCGCCTGGGGCGCGGTGATCAGCCCGGCGAGCAGCGCGCCGTCGGCGGCCGCCCGGCGCCGCCAGGCGGACTTGCGGTGGCCACTCCCGGCGACGGCGAAGATCGCCCGGCCGATCGCGAAGTTGATCTGTGCCCGGCTCAGCCCCCGGCACGCCGCTGGTCTGGTGGTGACGGTGACATGGCGCTCGATGGCGGTGATCCCGTAGGCGGTGCAGGCCTGCACGGACGGGCGGGCCGTGCTGGCCGGCCGCGCCGAGCATCCGGCCAGCGCCACCGCGAGCAGGCATCCGGCGGCAGCGGCAGCCCTGATCGTGACGTTCATGCGTCTCTCCCTGACGCCCGGGTGACCCGCCCAGGCCGGGGAAATGCCCGGCCAGGACCAGGTCCCGGGCTGGGTGCCGGGCGCGGCGCTCAGGATGGCCGCAGCGTATCCGCCCGGGCCCGGGCCGCGATAGGGCGCGGGTCCCGGCGGGCGCCGGGGAGAGCGTGGCCGGCGCGGGTGCGCCGGCCACGGCCGCGGGTTACCGCGTCGCTGGCCGCCCGTGCTGGGTGACCGGCCCGGCGCCGTGCCCGCCCGGCTCCCCGGCATGGGTGAACACGTGCCGCACGGTGGAGGTGAGCCACAGCGCGACCGTGGCGGCGACCAGGACCGCGAGCGCGGTCGTGCCGCCGGTGATGAGTCCCACCACCCCGGCGACGAGCGCGGTCGCGCCGAGGACGCTGGCGACCGTCAGGAAGCCCCGGGTCGCCACGGACGGGGTCCCGGTGAACGCGTCGGCCACCCCGCCGAGAGCGCAGCCACCGACCGAGCCGAGCACCAGCACCGCGGTCGTGGTGCCCCGCGCACTGGAGATCAGCCACAGATTCGTTCCGTTGAGGAACGCCAGATAGACGGCCACGATCGCCCCCGTGAACAATGTCGCGACCGCGTCCTTCCAGGTCAGCATCATCGCCCGCACCCCCTTTTCCGTGTCAGACGAATTGCCATTCCCAGCATCGCCGGGCGGGCGGTCGGCGCGCCACGGTCCAAGGTCCCGGCGGACGGGGTTGGGGGTCCCCAAGACCGCCGGTGATAACGTCGCGATCCGTGACGGACCAGATCTACGTCGGCAGCGCGGCGGTCGACGGCCTCACCGACCGTGGCTGGCTGCTCGGCCATTTCCGGCCCGCCGGTGACCCGCGGCACAGCGAGGATGTCGAGATCAAGTGGGGGATGCATGCTCCCGGCGAGCGGCGGGCGCGGTGGGTCAGCGGCGAGAAGCGCTCGGCACTGCTCATCCTGATCAGCGGAAGGTTCCGGGTGGAGCTGACCGGCCGCAGCGTGCTGCTCGCCAAGCCGGGCGACTACGTTGTGTTCCACGGCGTCGATCACTCCTGGCATGCCGAGGAGGAATCGGTGCTGATGACGGTCCGCTGGCCATCGGTGCCCGGCTATGCCATCCCGGCCCAGCCGCCCCGATAGCCGCGGCCACGGGCAGGGGTGCGGATGACCGGGCTTGAGCTGGCCGACTGGCGGCGGCGGGTGGGCGAACTGTACGCGGCCGTCCGGGCGCAGGACGATCCCGAACGCGGGCACGCACGATGGCGGGCCGGCCGCGACGCGCTCTTCCGCGAGCATCCGCAGAGCCCGCTGCCGCCTGGCGACCCGCTCCGGGCCACCGGCCTGCCGTACTGGCCATACGACCCGCGGCTGCGGTTCTTGCTGCCGCTGCTGCCGGTGACCGAGCCGGCGCAGCTGTCCCTGCCCGCCGGCACCGACGGCACGACCACGTTGAGGCTCATCGGCCGGGTCGGGCTGCCCGCCCCGGTCGACGCGGCCATCGACGTGTGGTGGCTGGAGCAGTACGCCGGCGGGCTGTTCGTGCCGCTGCGCGACGGCACCGCCGGCCGGACAAGCTACGGGGGCGGACGGTACCTGCTCGACACGGCCAAGAGCGCAGACCTCGGCGGGACGGCCGGCACCCTGGTGATCGACCTGAACTTCCTGTACCACCCCTCCTGCCGGTACGCCGACTCCTGGCAGTGCCCGCTGGCACCGCCCGGCAACACGATCAGCGTGCCGGTGAACGCCGGCGAACGGCTGTGACCGGCCGCGGCCGGTCAGCTGTCCAGGGCGCTGGGATCCGCGGGCACGTCGACCGCGTGCTCAGCGAGGGCGGCCATGGGCACCATGTCGAGTGCCCGCTCATGGGTTGACGCCAGCACCACGGGTGCGGCGGCACCGTCGCGGTGGGCCCGCAGCCAGTTCGCCGCTGTCACGCACCAGCGGTCTCCGGGGACGAGGCCCGGGAACCGGAACTGCGGCATCGGCGTGGTGAGGTCGTTGCCGATGCGGCGCTGGTGCGCCAGGAACTCGGCGGTGACGACCGCGCAGATCGTATGGCTGCCCAGATCCTCGGGCCCGGTGCTGCAGCACCCGTTGCGGTAGAACCCGGTGACCGGGTCGGTGCCGCATGGCTCCAGTTCCCCGCCGAGGACATTGCGCTCGCCCATGCCAGCAGTATCACCACCGAAGGCGATGAAGTCGAACACCTTCGTTAGGCATGGATGTGGCTTTCATGCCGGTAGATAGGCATGGATGTGTCATTCATGCTCAACGTGGGGCGGGCGGAGCCCGGCGAACAGGTCGTCCTCGGGCACCGGTGCACCGGTGGTGTCGCTGGCCCGGATGAAGCTCTCCCGGCCGAACGCCGACTCGGCGATCTCCGGCGGGATCTTGCTGAACCACGAGTCCTGGATCTGGCTGGCGTGCGCCATCAGGGCGTCCCGCTTGCGGCCCAGCACCGGGCGGATGTCGACGGTGGTGGTGATGCGCTGCTCGGTCTCGGCCATCAGCCGCCTCATCTCCGGGGTGGGCGTGCGGTCGGGCACATCGACACCCGCCTCACGCAGCGCCTGCCAGATCTTCTGCCAGTCGCTGCCGCGCATCGCGGTGAGGTAGAGCTTGGCCGGGATGCCGGTGTCAGCCGCGGCCATCACCGCCGCCTCGGCCGCGTGCACGTGGTCGGGATGCTGGTAGGGGCCCTTGGCGTCATAGGTGACCACGACCTGTGGCTGGTACCGTTCGATGAGGCCGGCGACCTGGGCGGCCACCTGCGCCGTGGGGACGTTGCAGAAGGCCTCGGGCCGGTTCTTGTAGTCCCAGTCGGGCATGCCCGAGTCGTGGTAGCCGAGCGGCTCAAGGTCGGTGACGCCGAGGATGGTGCACGCCGCGCGCAGCTCGGCCAGCCGCAGCTGCGCCACCTCCCGGGCGTCGTGGCCGTCATCGCCCGGCTTGACCCCGCCGAGGGCATCCCCGAACTCGCCGTTTGTGCAGGTCACGACCACGGTACGAATTCCGCGATCGGCGCAGGCGGCCAGCACGCCGCCGGTGCTCGAGGACTCGTCGTCGGGGTGAGCGTGGACCGCCATCAGGGTCAGGGGCTGTGTCATGTCCCCAGCCTGCCCGACGGAGCCCGCCCACCGGTAACCGGACCCGCCCGGGCCCGGGCCCGTCATGGGACACAATGATCAGCGACCGGGACCGGGAGGGGACGATGACGGATTCAGGCACCGCCAGCACGCTGCCGTGGCGCTTCGTCGCAGTGGGAAGCGGGCTGCCGTTTCGACTTCGACAACCCCGACTACCGGTAGCGGGCCGGCTCAGGCCCGCCGCAGACGCGGCCTTCCGGGCAAAACGCCAGCAACCCGCTGGCAACCGAGGGTGAACTGGGCTGCCTGCCGGGTGAAATTCCCCGGTCCCCGGTTACCCCCCAGCCGGCCGGGGGTACCCGCTGATAACGGCCGGTCGTCCAGATGATCTCGGTGAACGGGACACCCGGCCCGTCTCCGTGCGGGGGCATGCCCGGAGCGGATTCCTGTACCCCCCGAATCCGCATTGGGTGCATGCTCTCCTCCCCTCCCGAACGGGCCGGCCAGGTGAGCCACATCCGGGCAGGCCGGCCAGAAGCGAGGCCTTCGCCGAGGGGGAGATGAACAGTGCGGGACACTCACCGAACCGATTCTGGCCGGCCGGGCACCCTGGCTGGCCGCCGCCGGCGGCTGGCCGTCACGGCCTGCCTGGTAGTGATCGGCCTGCTCATCGCGGCTTGCTCGGGCAGCACGACCAGCCACAGCACCCAGCACAAGCCGGCACCGGTCTCTGCTGCCCAGCTGACCATCACACCCGCGGCCGGCGCCCGGCATGTGAGCCCGGGCGGCAGCGTGACCGTCGCGGTGTCCCGTGGCACGCTGGCGAACGTCAGCGTGATCCAGGGCCCGGACCCGGTCAGCGGCCGGCTCAACGCCACGCACACGATCTGGCGCAGCACCTGGCCGCTGCGGCCGGGCCGCCCGTACAGCGTGACCGCGACGGCGTTGGATGCGAACCAGCGGGCGGTCAGCAAGACCATCACGTTCCGCACCGCGCGGCCGGCGCATACCTTCCAGGTGCAGATCTTCGAGGGATACCACCAGACCTATGGCGTGGGCATCCCGATCATGCTGACGTTCAGCCGCCCGGTGCACCGCCGGGCCGCGGTGGAGCGCTCCATCCAGATGTGGACCTCCAAGCCGATCACCGGCGCCTGGTACTGGGACAGCAGCACGTCCCTGGTGTTCCGGCCCCGGACCTACTGGCCCCAGCACACCCGGGTGCGGTTCGTGGCGCACCTGGCCGGCCTGGAAGTGGCCCGTGGGGTGTATGGGACGTCTGACCTGACCCAGTCGTTCCGGATCGGGAGCTCGCTGATCGCCGTGGTGAGCACCGCCAACCACTACGCGAAGATCTACTACCACCGCAAGCTGTTCGGGACGTGGCCGGTGAGCACCGGGGCGCCGGGCGACGACACCGCCAACGGGACCTACCTGACCATCGAGAAGGCCAACCCGGTGCTCATGAGCGGGCCGGGGTACACCGACTTCCCGGTGCCCTACTCGGTCCGCTTCACCTGGAGCGGCGACTACATGCACGACGCGTACTGGTCGGTGGGCGAGCAGGGGTACACCAACGTCAGCCACGGCTGCGTGAACCTGTCGCCCTACCACGCGCAGGTCTACTACAACCTGGCCGTCCCCGGCGACCCGGTCACGGTCACCGGCAGCCCGGCCGCGGGCATCTGGGACGACGGGTGGACCGAGTGGTTCCTGTCCTGGAAGCAGCTGCTGCGCGGCAGCGCGACCCACGAGGCCGTCAAGGCCGGGCCGCACGGCAGCAGGTTCGTCAGCCCGGCCGCGCTCCAGCCCGTCGCGGCCACGGCGCCGCTGGACACCCCACGCCGGCGCAACAACCTGGCGGGCTAGCTCATCCCTGGGTGAGCTGGAACGACCCGCCGAGGCAGGTCCCGCGCAGCCGCAGCAGCGGCTCCGCGGGGCTGCCCTCGCGGTCGTCCATGGCCTGGCGGCTGCCGAGCACGAGCACCTGGTTGGTCACCCGCCAGCGGGCTGGCACGGTGATGGCGATCCGGGCGGCCAGGCCCCAGACGGACAGGGTGATCTCGTCCTGGCTGGGCACCGCGGCCCGCAGGTCGAGGTCGAGCCCGCCGAAGGCGGCCGTCACCGTGCAGAACCGCCCGATTCCGAAGCGGCCGACCCGCTGGGCGGACCCGCCGATGACCACGCACCGGTGGGCATCGACCGCCCGGTACAGCGCCCCGCGCTGGACCGGGAGCGCGGGCAGGTCCGCGGTCACCGCGGACACCTGGTCCTGGGTGACGGCGGCGAACAGGGCGTCGAGCCGGGTGTTGTGCTCGGCCAGCGAGAGCCGGCCGGCCGCCACGGCGTCGGCCAGCGCACTGGCCGCCTGGTCCCGGTCGGCGTCGGACGCCCGGATCCCGCCACTGGCCTCTGTCATGGTGGTCCTTTCCGCTGACATGAACAGCGGTTCGGTTATCTGCCCCCCGAGGGGCACGAACCCGAACTGCCGATTGGATCAGCCGGCCAGCAGCTCGGCGATGCGGTCCGGCCACTGCGCGTCGTGGGGGACCTGGCCGGCCAGCGACCCGGTCAGCACCTGCGGGCGCCCGGCGGCACGGGCCGGGGCGGCCAGGCCCCCGGCGTGCACGGCCGCGGCCTGGAAGCCGACGTCGTCGAGTGCCCGGTTGATCGCGGCGAGCCCGCCCGCGGTGTCCGCCCGGTACACGAACGTCATCGGCTCGGGCTGGTTGAGCACCTCGTAGGCCACCCGGCCAGGGGCGGCGCCGAGGGCGAACGCGAGCACGGTCGGGTCCTCGCCGGTGGCGACCAGAGCCGACAGGTCCTCGGTGGCAGGCGTCAGCTGGCCCCGGGTGACGTTGGGCCGGGCCGCCATGGGGCGCTGCCCGCGGGAGCTCATCCCGGCGCCGAGCGCACGGAACGCCCAGTAGCCGCCGTACATGCCGTAGCCCGCGCCGTACCCGAACATCCCGCCCGGCCCGCCAAGACCGCCCGGCCCGCCAAGACCGCCCGGGCCCCCGAACCCGCCGGGCCCGCCGAACGCGCCTGGTCCCGCGAACCCGCCCGGCCCCATCGGCGGGCCGCCGGACATCACCCCGGCCGCCATCATGCCCATCAGCCCGGGCTGGAACGCGCCGCCGGGGCTCTCGTGCTCACCGATGTGCGGGGCGGCGGCGTGGTCCTGCCACGGCGTCACCCCGGTCGCCTCCTGGCGCACCGACACCAGCTGCTTGAACCCGATCGCGATGTCGGTCCGCCGGGCCAGCTCGGCGACCGCGTCCCGGCGGCCGGGCAGGACCGCGATCTCCAGCAGGGTGCTGGTGAGGTCGGGGTGGATGCCGTCCAGCGTGCTCGCTGGCACCGCCACCCCGTCCCGCAGCAGCCCGGCGGCCTGGCGCAGCGCCATCGGGTCCAGGCCGGGCAGCAGCGAGGCCAGGAACGCCGCGGTCCGGCCGCGCGCCTCACGCAGCCGGTCGGTGAGCAGCCGGGCCAGCTCGTCGGTGCGGGAGCCGAGCCGCTCCAGCGTCACCGGCTCCCGGCCGGCCACCTCCACGGTGAGGACATGCCCGGCGGCCTGGACCGGGCCGGCGAACGAGAAGCTGATGCGCTCGCTGCCAGCGGCACCGATGATCAGCAGGGCGTCGTCGTAGACCCGCACCTGCACCGGCTCGCCCCCGCTGGTACCGGAGAAGACCGCGGCGTCTCCGACCGCCGCCGCGGCCGACGCGGCGTCGTCACCGCGCCCGTCGCGCAGCTCGGCGAGTAGCTGGGTGCGCATCACGCCGAGCTGGGTCAGGTCGATCAGATTCCCGTCGGCGAGGGTGATCCGCACCGCGAAAGGTTCAGGTTCGGTGACCGCCGAGATGTGGCTGAACGGGATCCGCAGCACGGCGCCGTCTGATGGCGCGACAACCAGCGCACCGTCGGCAACTTCGACGTCGGCGCGGCCGTCCTCGCGTTCGTCACCGGCGGCGGACAGTATCCGGTACTGGGCTGCGCTCACGGTGGCGGCCGGCTATCCGGCGGGTGTCCCGCACTCGCCGCAGAACTTCGCGCCGGTCAGGGCGGTCCCGCAGCTCCCGCAGAACTTCTTCGCCGACTCCGCCGCGGCCAGCACGCCGCCGCAGTGCTGGCAGAACTTCCCGCCGCCGCTCTCCTGCCCGCAGGACGCGCACATGCCCGTGCCCTGGTCGCGGTAGTTGATGTCGCCGGTCCAGTCCTGGCTCTGGATCTTCTTGTTCAGCTGGTCGATCTGCGCCGCGGCCTGCATGCCGGCGATCTCCTGGTCCAGCTTGGGGGCACAGGTCACGCACATGCCCCGTTCGGCGTTCCAGCACACCTGCCCGCACACCCACTGCCCGCAGCGGTGACACTGGTGGAAGTGCGGCTTCATCTCGTCGACGGCCTTGGCGAGCGCCTTGTCGCGGGTCGACCCGCGGGCACCGTCGCGCATCCATTCGGCGTCCCAGCCCAGCTGCTGGGCCTTCGCGCCGACATCACCACCCACCAGGTCGCCGCCCAGCCGGAGCAGCCGGCCGCCGAACCCGGTGGCCGAATGCTGGAACGACGAGGTGTACCCGTTGCCACAACGCCGGCAGTAGAACTCGAACTGGTATCCGTCGTTGGTGCTGCGGTCCTGGTAGTTGTCGGTAAAGAAGATCATCCCGGCCACGGGGCCTCCCCTTTCAGCTGGCACGGGCACGTTAGCAGGGCGGCTAAGCGCATATCAGAACAATGGGCCACGAACGGCCCGAAGGCACTAGATCCGGAGGCTAGCGGTGTCTCACCCCGGGCGGCCGGTGTCTCACCCCTGGCGCTCAGGCAACCGTCCAGGCCTCGCTGCGCTCCCACAGTGCCCGGCCGAGTCCGGGGGTGGCGACCGCGCTCGCGTCCCGTTCCCGGCAGTTGTCGTAGAAGCGGCCGGTGACCCCGGCCAGTTCGGGGGCGGTGGCGCAGTAGACAGACGTGCGCGCCCCCTGCTCAGTGGAGAGCATCCGCATCGTGACCAGCGGGCGCAGCGGCCACGGGACCCGCCGCCAGATGTCGGAGGCGACCACGCCCGGGTGCAGCGCGCAGGTGGTGACCCCGCTGCCTTCGGTGCGGCGGGCGAGCTCCTGGCTGAACAGCACGTTGCACAGCTTGGACACGGCGTACTCGGGCAGCCCGGTGCGGCTGCGGGTAGGCCGGCGCAGCGCCTCGAAATCGACCCCCTTCGCCTGGTAGTGGGAGTCGCTGGCCACGGTCACCACCCGGGCCGGGGCGCTGGCCACCAGGTGGTCCAGCAGGGCGGCGGTCAGCGCGAAGTGCCCCAGGTGGTTGATGCCGAAGGCCAGCTCGAACCCGTCGGCGGTCAGGCCCCGCACCCCGCCCACCCCCGCGTTGTTGACCAGCACGTGCAGCGGTTCGCCGAGGGCGAGGAAGGCGCTGGCACAGGCGCGGACCGAGGCCAGGTCGGCGAGGTCGAGCGGCAGGAAGCCGGCCGCGTCACCGCCGGTCTGCGCCGCGATGGCGGCGACGGCCGCCCGGCCTTTCTCTTGCGACCGGCAGGCGATGTGCACCCGGCCGCCCCGGCGGGCCAGTTCCTTCGCCGTGGCCAGCCCGATCCCGGTGTTGCCACCGGTCACCAGGAACGTCCGTCCCGTCAGATCGCCCATTTCCGCCCTCCTCGGCAGGTTCCCATCCTCCCCCACGGCCGCACGGGGACCGGCGGTTCAGGCGGCGTGCCGGGAACGGCGGTCCCGGGAACGGCGGCGCGGGGAAACGGCGGTGCGGGGCCTGTGGGCCCGGCCCGCCGTCGCGCTAGCGGGTGCCGGTGAGTCAGTGACCGGGCACCGCGAGCATCCCGTCGGTGTTGCCCTTGGCGTCGGTGTAGAACCCGACCAGGTCACCGGCGTTGTTCACGCCGTTGAGGAGGGTGGTGCCCACGCCGTGCGGGTCGTCCACGGTGGTGAGCCCGTGCCCGGCCTGCCAGGTGAACCCGTGCGACTTGGCCTTGTTGCCGGTGCCGACGGTGTAGGCACCCACGACCTCGCCCTTGTCGTTGATCCCGAACGCCTGGGTCATCGCGGCCCCGGGGTAGGCGATCTGGCTGAACTTGCCGC
>DATKRG010000363.1:0-4949 GCA_035532275.1 Streptosporangiaceae bacterium
ACCGGCTCGCCGGGTTCCTCTGAGGCTCCGGCAACCTGCCGGACGCCGTGAACCCGGCCGGGGCGCCCGGCCGGCCTTGGCCGCTGGCCTGGCGCTTGACCGTGCGTTCACACGGCATATGTCATCCACTGTTCGCCCGCAGGTCATGGCGTCGCGTCCGGCAGATGCGCAAGATCAGCGAGCGTTGAAGCGTGCGAATCGCGTATGTCACAGAGTCCTTCCCGCCTGACGTCAACGGTGTGGCGCACACTGCGGCTCGTATCGCCGAGCACCTGGCCAGCCATGGCCATGAGCCGCTCGTCATCGCTCCCGAGCCCGCCGGCGGGCTGCCCCGGCCGGACGCCTCACTGGGCTACCCGGTCGTCCGGATCGCGTCGGTGGCGCTGCCGCTCTACGCGGGATTCCGGGTCGGCCTGCCCAGCCCGCGGCTGCGCGCAGCGGTGGCCGCGCACCGCGCCGACCTGGTCCACCTGGCCGGGCCGTTCGTGCTCGGCGCCGCTGGCTGCGCCGCCGCCAGGCAGCTGCGGCTGCCGATGATCGCCTCGTACTCGACGGACATGGCCGCGTACGCGCGGGCCTACCACACCGGCATCGCCGGGCAGGCGGCGTGCTGGCGGCGGCTGCGCCGGATACACAACACCGCCGACCGCACCCTGGCCCCGTCCACCGCGACAGCCACCGAACTGCGCGCCCACGGCTTCGAGCGGGTCTGGCAGTGGGGCCCCGGGGTGGACGTCGGCCGGTTCCACCCGGCCAAGCGCAGCGACCGGCTGCGGGCGGAACTGGCGCCGGGGGGTGAGGCGATCGTCGGGTATGTGGGCCGGCTCGCCGCGGAGAAACGTGTCCACCTGCTCGCCGGGGTGGCGCGGCTGCCGGGGGTGCGGCTGGTGGTCGTGGGCAGCGGGCCGGCCGAGGCGGCGGTGCGGCGGGCCCTGCCGACCGCCCTGTTCCTCGGCCAGCGGCAGGGCGATGACCTCGCCAGTCTCTACGCCAGCCTGGACGTCTTCGTCCACAGCGGGCCGCACGAGACCTTCGGCAACACGCTGCAGGAGGCGGCGGCGAGCGGCCTGCCGGTGGTCGCGCCCGCGGCCGGCGGCCCGCTCGACATCGTCGCGGACGGGGTGACCGGGTTCCTGGTCCCCCCCGGCGACGCCGGCGCGCTCACCAGCGCGGTGTCTACGCTTGTCACCAACCGGGCGCTGGCTGCCGCGCAGGGCCGGGCGGCCCGGCGCGGCGTCCTTGGCCGCAGCTGGCCGGCCCGGTGCGACGAGCTGACCGGCCATTACGAGGCGCTGCTTGAACGCGCCGGAGCGGGACAGGTGCCGGCCGGAGCGCGAGCCTGACGGCGCTGCGCGAGGGAGTCGACCGGACCGCTGGGGCCTGACCCGCACCTGGCCTGCTTAAGCTACGAGGGACTACCGACCCTGGTGGTGGGAGGAGCGGGTGCGGCAGATGAGCTATCTGGACTGTTCCGGCCGGGACGATGTGCTGAGCGGCGGCTCGCGGATGATCCCGGTGAGCACCCCGGCGGGGCAGTTCCGGGTGTGGGTGAAGCGGGTCGGGAACAACCCCGGCCTGCGGGTGCTGCTGCTGCACGGCGGGCCCGGGGCCACCCACGAGTACCTGGAGGCGTGCGACAGCTACCTGCCCGCCGCCGGCATCGAGTACTACTACTACGACCAGCTCGGGTCGGGCTTCAGTGACCAGCCCGCCGACCCGTCGCTGTGGGAGCTTGACCGCTTCGTCGACGAGGTGGAGCAGGTGCGCCGCGCGCTCGCGCTGGACTCGGGCAGCTTCGTGCTGTACGGCCAGTCCTGGGGCGGCATCCTCGCCATCGAGTACGCCCTGCGCTACCAGCAGCACCTGCGCGGGCTCGTCATCTCCAACATGATGGCGAGCGTGCCCGCCTACAACGCCTATGCCGAGCAGGCGCTGATGCCGGCGATGGACCAGGCGGCGCTGGCCGAGATCAAGTCGCTGGAGGCCAGCGGCGACATCGAGAACCCCCGGTACATGGAACTGCTGAACGAGCAGCATTACATCCACCATGTGCTGCGGATGCCGGTGGCGGACTGGCCCGACCCGGTCCAGCGTGCCTTCGCCCACATCAACCCGGCGATCTACGTGTCGATGCAGGGGCCCAGTGAGCTGGGGATCAGTGCCGACGCCAAGCTCGCGCACTGGGACCGCACGGACGACCTCGCCTCGATCACGGTGCCGACCCTGGTCATCGGCGCCCGCTACGACACGATGGACCCGGCCCACCTGGAGATGATGGCCGGCCGCCTGCCAGCGGGCCGTTACCTGCACTGCCCGCACGGCAGCCACCTGACCATGTACGACGACCAGCAGACCTACTACGCCGGGCTGATCGGCTTCCTGCACGGCATCGGGAACGGCGGGTGAGGGAGGGACCATGGACAGCACTGAGCTGCGTGCCCTGCAAAAACCCCTGAAGGACACCTACCGGGAGGATCCGCGGCAAGCGGTGATCACCCTGCGGGCTCGCGGCGAGCTCGGAGCGCAGGAGATCAGCTGCTCGGTGGCCACCGGCCAGGCGCTGGCGGTCGCGGGCCTGCATCCCGCCAGCGGCGGGGACGGCTCGCTGGCGTGCTCGGGCGACATGCTGCTGCAGGCGCTCGTCGCCTGCGCCGGGGTCACCCTGCGATCGGTGGCCACCTCGCTGCAGATCCCGGTTCCGGCCGGCACCGTGCACGCCGAGGGCGACCTGGACTTCCGGGGCACGATGGCGGTCAGCAAGGAGGCGCCGGTCGGGTTCACGGCCATCCGGCTGTGGTTCGAGCTGGAGACCGAGGCCACCGACGAGCAGCTCGCGACGCTGCTGAAGCTGACCGAACGCTACTGCGTCGTCTACCAGACACTCGTGCACCCGGTGGAGGTGGCGGTCTCAGCCACGCCGGGCGCCCCGGCCTGACGCCCGCGCCCATCACCCGCCCTGCCCGGGCGGCAGGGCGTAGTAGTCCTCGTAACGCCGCTGCGCCCGCTCCCGTGCGGACTGCCAGTCCCAGTCGCGGGGCAGGAACCTGGCCGGGCTCAGCGACCGGACGTACGGGGACGGGCCGGGCCGCAGGCTCTCCAGCACGTGCCCGGCCAGGCCGGCCGACCCGGAGACGCCGTGCGCGTTGCAGGCGGCGGCCATCACGAAGCCGCGGATGCCCGGCACCGGCCCGACGACGAACCGGCCGTCCGGGGAGAAAGCCGGGAACCCGCGGAAGACCTCGCGGATGCCCGCCTCGGTGACCGCGGGCACGAAGGCGGCGAAGTCCCGCGCGAACCCGGACAGCACGTCCCAGTCCGGCTGGGCCGCCAGCGGCTGCCCGATGCCGACCCCGCGCGGGTCGAGGCTCAGCCCGCCCGCCTCCCAGCCGCCGCACAGGATCCCCGGCCCCTCGGCCCGGGCGTAGAGGCGGATGTCGGGAATGCGCAGCACCGGCAGACCGCCGTGCCAGCCCGCGACCGGCCTGGTCACGAAGTACTCGTGGCGCACCGGCACGATCGGCAGGTCCACCCCGGCCAGGGCGGCCACGGCGCCGGCCCACGGGCCGGCCGCGTTGATCACCATGCCGGTCGCGGCCGGCCCCCGGTCGGTCTCCACCTCGGTCACCTCGCCGCCTGCGGCGTGGATGCCGGTGACCGTGGTGTGGGTGGCGAACGTGACCCCGCGCTCGCGTGCGGCGCCGGCGTAGGCCATCACCAGGCTGTTGGGCTGAAGGTAGCCGTCGGTCGGGCACCACAGCGCCGCCTTCGCCTGCGTGGTGTCCAGCACCGGGCACAGCTGCGCCAGCCGGGCGCCGGTGATGAGCTCGACCTCCAGCCCGGCGGATCCGGCCACCGAGGCCAGCGCCGCGAACTCGGCGGTACGCTCGCCGGTCATCGCGATCCGCACGCTGCCCGTCTGCCGCCAGTCGGCGGTGTAGCCGGTCTCCTGCTCGATCCGGGAGTACAGCGCCACCGACGCCATCGCCAGCCGGCACCGCTCCACCGTGGCCCGGACCTGCCCGACCAGCCCCGCGGCCTGGCCGGAGGTGGCGCCGGCGAGCTCGCCCCGCTCCAGCACCTGGATGTCGGTGTAGCCCGCCCGCACCAGGGTGTAGGCGACGGCGCAGCCGACCGCCCCGCCACCGACGATCGTGACCTCAGCGTCCCTGATGTCAGCCACCGCACACCCCTTCGCCGCGGCGGGCCTTCGAGACAGCGATTGTCCGGGCGGATCAGCGCCTGGTCAACACCCCGCTGGTCACCAGGGGCAGCGAGAGGGCTGCGGGCGAGCCGGTCTCGTGGCTGATCTCGATGTCCACCGGGACCAGCCGGGTGGCGGTGGCCGGGGGCTCGCCGGTGCCGGTGTTGCGGGTGAACCGCGGGTGGGCGCCGCCGGAGATCTGCAGCCGCAGCCGGTGCCCGGCGCCGAACCGGTAGGCGGCCGCGCCCATGGCCACGGTGACCGTCGACCAGCCGTCCCCGTCCCCGTCGCCGGGCCGGTGCCGGACCAGCCCGTCGCAGACGTTGCGTGAATGCCCCCGCGGGTCGACGTCACACAGCCGCGCGAACACGTCGAAGTGCGGGCTGCTGCCGCGGACCCGCAGCCGGGCACTGACCGGGCCGATTACCTCGGCCGCCCCGGTGAGCGGCGCGCTGGTGAACGTCAGCACGTCAGCACGCGCCTCCAGGGCGTCGTTGCGGCGGATCCCCGAGGTGCGCGAGCCCAGCAGCGGCCCGCCGACCGACGGCGTCGGCGCCGCCGGGTCGTAGTGCAGGGACGACACCGGCGGCCGTTCCGGCGGCACGGTGGTTGGCGGCACGGTGGTTGGCAGCACGGGGCTCAGCTGCCCGCCCGCGCTGAGGTACCAGGGCTGGCTGCGCGCCTGCGGCGGCGGCCAGCTGGGCAGGTCACGCCACTGGTCGCAGCCGCCGACGTGGACCCGGACCGG
>DATKRG010000364.1:0-17337 GCA_035532275.1 Streptosporangiaceae bacterium
ACTGAGGAGCAGCTCGTCGCGGCGATCCGCCGGGCGACGCTGTCAAGCGCCATCAACCCGGTGCTGTGCGGCACGGCCTTCAAGAACAAGGGCGTGCAGCCGATGCTCGACGCCATCGTCGCCTACCTGCCGTCCCCGATCGACATCCCGTCGATCAAGGGCCACGCACTTGGCCACGAGGACCAGATCGTCGAGCGGCACGCTGACCCAGAGGAGCCGTTCTCCGCCCTGGCCTTCAAGATCATGGCGGACCCGCACCTGGGCAAGCTCACCTACATCCGCATCTACTCGGGAACCCTTGAGACCGGCACGCAGGTGCTGAACTCGATCAAGGACCGCAAGGAGCGGATCGGCAAGATCTACCAGATGCACGCGAACAAGCGCGAGGAGCGCCCGTCCGCGGTGGCCGGGCAGATCGTGGCGGTCATGGGGCTCAAGGACACCAGCACCGGTGACACCCTGTGTGACACCTCGGCCCAGGTGATCCTGGAGTCGATGACGTTCCCCGCGCCGGTCATCAACGTCGCCATCGAGCCGAAGACCAAGGCCGACCAGGACAAGCTTGGCACGGCCATCCAGCGCCTCGCCGAGGAGGACCCGACCTTCCAGGTCCGCACCGACGAGGAGACCGGCCAGACCATCATCGCCGGGATGGGCGAGCTCCATCTCGAGGTGCTGGTGGACCGGATGCGGCGGGAGTTCCGGGTGGAGGCCAACATCGGCCGCCCCCAGGTCGCCTACCGCGAGACCATCCGCCGGAAGGTGGAGAAGGTCGAGTACACGCACAAGAAGCAGACCGGCGGGGCCGGCCAGTACGGCCGGGTGGTCATCAACCTGGAGCCGACCGGCGGCGACGGCGGCGGTTACGAGTTCGAGAACAAGATCACCGGTGGGCGCATCCCGCGTGAGTACATCCCGTCGGTCGACACTGGCTGCCAGGAGGCGGCGGAGTTCGGTGTGCTGGCGGGGTACCCGATGGTGGATGTGCGGGTCACCCTGACCGATGGCGCCTACCATGAGGTGGACTCCTCCGAGCTCGCCTTCAAGATCGCCGGATCGATGGCCTTCAAGAAGGCGGCGGGGCGGGCCGACCCGGTGCTGCTCGAGCCCATGATGGCCGTCGAGGTCAGGACCCCCGATGACTACATGGGTGACGTCATCGGTGACCTGAACAGCCGCCGGGGCCAGATCCAGGCCATGGAGGAACGTTCCGGGGTCCGGGTCGTGAAGGCACTGGTGCCGCTGTCGGAGATGTTCGGCTACGTCGGGGACCTGCGCAGCCGGACCCAGGGGCGGGCGGACTACAGCATGCAGTTCGATTCGTATGCCGAGGTCCCGCCGAGCATTGCCAAGGAGATCATCGCGAAGGCCCGAGGCGAGTAGCAGCAGTCCATACGTCAGGAGAAAGGGCACCCGCAGGGAGCCTGGCCCCACCTCGGTGGGGGAATCGTAAGAGGAGATTCCAGTGGCGAAGGCCAAGTTCGAGCGGACCAAGCCGCACGTGAACATCGGCACCATCGGGCACATCGACCACGGTAAGACCACGCTGACCGCGGCGATCACCAAGGTGCTGCACGACAAGTACCCGGATGTGAACCCCTTCACGCCCTTCGACCAGATCGACAACGCGAAGGAAGAGAAGGAGCGCGGGATCACCATCTCGATCTCGCACGTGGAGTACCAGACCGAGAAGCGCCACTACGCGCACGTGGACTGCCCGGGTCACGCGGACTACATCAAGAACATGATCACCGGTGCCGCGCAGATGGACGGCGCGATCCTGGTGGTCGCGGCCACTGACGGGCCGATGCCGCAGACCCGCGAGCACGTGCTGCTCGCCCGGCAGGTCGGCGTGCCCTACATCGTGGTCGCGCTGAACAAGGCCGACATGGTCGACGACGAGGAGATCCTCGAGCTGGTCGAGCTGGAGGTCCGCGAGCTGCTCAGCCAGTACGAGTTCCCCGGCGACGATCTGCCGGTGATCCGGGTCTCCGCGCTCAAGGCGCTCGAGGGCGACAGCGAGTGGGGCGAGAAGATCATCGAGCTGCTCGCCGCCTGCGACGACTCGATTCCCGAGCCCGCCCGCGAGGTGGACAAGCCGTTCCTGATGCCGGTCGAGGACGTGTTCTCGATCACCGGCCGCGGCACGGTGGCCACCGGCCGGATCGAGCAGGGGATCGTCAAGACCGGCGAGACGGTCGAGATCGTGGGCATCAAGGACACGGGCAACACCGTGGTCACCGGCGTTGAGATGTTCCGCAAGATCCTCGACGAGGGCCGGGCCGGCGACAACGTCGGCTGCCTGCTCCGAGGCGTCAAGCGGGAGGACATCGAGCGTGGTCAGGTCTTGTCTAAGCCCGGCTCGATCACCCCCCACACCAAGTTCAAGTCCGAGGTCTACGTGCTCAAGAAGGAGGAGGGCGGCCGCCACACTCCGTTCTTCACCGGGTACCGGCCCCAGTTCTACTTCCGCACCACCGACGTGACCGGCGTGGTCCACCTGCCGGAGGGCACCGAGATGGTCATGCCCGGTGACAACACTGAGATGAAGGTCGAGCTGATCCAGCCGATCGCCATGGAGGAAGGCCTGCGCTTCGCGATCCGCGAAGGCGGCCGTACCGTCGGCGCCGGCCGGGTCATAAAGATCATCAAGTAGCACCGATGCGGGGGGCCCCAGGCCCCCCGCATCACTGCGCGGCAGCGGGACTGGCCGGGCAGTGAACGCAGGCGAAGCAGTACGACCCGAAGACAGTGCATCCGAAGGACGTGGGAAGCCACATGGCGGGACAGAAGATCCGTATCCGGCTGAAGGCGTATGACCATGAGGTCATCGACAGCTCGGCGCGGAAGATCGTTGACACGGTGACGCGAACCGGCGCGCGGGTGGCCGGGCCTGTCCCGCTGCCCACGGAGAAGAACGTGTACTGCGTCATCCGGTCGCCGCACAAGTACAAGGACTCGCGCGAGCACTTCGAGATGCGCACCCACAAGCGCCTGATCGACATCATCGATCCCACCCCCAAGACCGTCGACTCGCTGATGCGGCTGGACCTGCCGGCCGGTGTCGACATCGAGATCAAGCTCTGAGGACCGCAGCGAAATGAGCAAGGACATCAAGGGCGTTCTGGGCACCAAGCTCGGCATGACCCAGGTCTTCGGCGATGACGGGAAGATCGTCCCGGTCACCGTGGTGGAGGCTGGTCCGTGCGTCGTGACCGCGGTCCGCACCCCGGACGCCGACGGTTACTCCGCGGTCCAGCTCGCCTTCGGCGAGATCGACCCGCGCCGGGTGAACAAGCCGGTCGCCGGGCACTTCGCCAAGGCCGGCGTCACACCCCGCCGCTACCTGGTCGAGCTGCGCACCGACAACGCCTCGCAGTACACCCTCGGCCAGGAGGTGACGGCGGAGACGTTCGGGGCCGGCGAGCTGGTGGACGTCACCGGCAAGACCAAGGGCAAAGGCACCGCCGGCGTGATGAAGCGCCACGGCTTCCACGGGCTCGGGGCCTCGCACGGCACCCAGCGCAAGCACCGCGCGCCCGGCTCGATCGGCGGCTGTGCCACGCCAGGGCGGGTCTTCAAGGGCATGCGGATGGCCGGCCGGATGGGCAACGTCCGGACCACGGTGCCGCGCCTGACCGTCCACGCGGTGGACGCCGAGCGCGGCCTGCTGCTCATCCGCGGCGCCGTTCCCGGCCCGCGGGGCAGCCTGGTCCTGGTCCGCAGCGCCGCCAAGCAGCCAGCGGTGAAGGAGGCCCGGTGAGCACCACGGTCAGTGTCGTTACCCCGTCCGGCAAGGGCGGCAAGGACGTCGAGCTGCCGGCCGAGATCTTCGGCGCCAAGGTCAACATCCCGCTGATGCACCAGGTGGTGGTGGCGCAGGAGGCGGCGGCCCGGCAGGGCACCCACGCCACCAAGACCAGGGGTGCGGTCCGGGGCGGTGGCAGGAAGCCGTACCGGCAGAAGGGCACCGGCCGCGCCCGCCAGGGCTCGCTCCGCGCGCCGCAGTACACCGGCGGCGGCGTTGTCCACGGCCCGGTGCCACGTTCCTACGTCCAGCGCACCCCCAAGAAGATGAAGGCCGCCGCGCTGCGCGGGGCACTGACGGACCGGGCCGGCCACGGCCGGGTGTCGGTCGTCAGCACCTTCGTCGAGGGGGAGGAGCCGAGCACCTCCGGCGCGCTCGCCGTGCTGCGGGCCGCGATCGGTGAAGCCGGCGCCCGGCTGACCCGCCAGGTGCTCGTCGTCGTGACCGCCGCCGACGAACTGGCCCGCAAGAGCCTGCGCAACGCCGCCCACGTGCGGCTGCTCGTGACCGGGCAGCTCAACACCTACGACGTCCTGGTGAGCGACCACGTCGTGTTCACCCAGGCCGCTCTGGCGGAGCTCACCGGCAGCGGTGACGTGGAAGAGGCACCTGCTGCCAAGGCGGCCGCACCGGCCAGGAAGGCGCCAGCCACGGCCAGCCCGGCCAAGGACAGCCCGGCCAAGGACGCGCCGGCTGAGGACGCGCCGGCTGAGGCCAGCCCGGCCAAGGACGCACCGGCTGAGGACGCGCCGGCCGAGGCCAGCACGGCCAAGGCCGAGCCGGCCGCCAGCGCTGAGCCGGAGGAGGAGCAGCAGTGAGCAAGAGCGCCAACCCGCGGGACATCCTGCTGCGGCCGGTGATCTCGGAGAAGAGCTACCGGCTGGCCGACGACGGCAAATACACCTTCGTGGTCGCCCCGCACGCCAACCGGACCCAGATCCGGCAGGCGGTCGAGGCGGTCTTCGGCGTCCGGGTGACCGGCGTCAACACGCTCAACCGGCCGGGTAAGCGGCGGCGGACGCGGTTCGGCTTCGGCAAGCGGCCCGACACCAAGCGCGCCATCGTCAGCCTCGCCGAAGGGGAACGCATCGACGTCTTCGGCGGACCGGTCAGCTAGCGGCTGGCCAGATCGACAGGAGCTTGAGCACACATGGGTATCCGCAAGTACAAGCCGACCACCCCGGGCCGGCGTGGCGCGAGTGGCGCAGACTTCGCCGAGATCACGCGCGGCGAGCCTGAGAAGTCACTCGTCCGCCCCCTGCACTCACGCGGTGGCAGGAATGTGCACGGCCGGATCACCGCGCGGCACCAGGGCGGCGGCCACAAGCGCGCCTACCGGCTCATCGACTTCCGCCGGGCGGACAAGGACGGGGTGCCAGCGAAGGTCGCGCATCTGGAGTACGACCCGAACCGCACCTCCCGGATCGCGCTGCTGCACTACGCCGACGGCGAGAAGCGCTACATCCTCGCTCCGCAGGGCCTGGCCCAGGGGGACCGGATCGAGAACGGACCCGGCGCGGACATCCGCCCCGGCAACTGCCTCCCGCTGCGCAACATCCCGACCGGCACCGTGGTGCACGCGATCGAGCTGCGGCCCGGCGGCGGCGCCAAGATCGCCCGCTCGGCCGGCTCGGGCGTCCAGCTGCTGGCCAAGGAGAGCGGGTTCGCGCAGCTGCGCATGCCCTCGGGCGAGATCCGGCGGGTGGACGCGGCCTGCCGGGCCACCGTGGGTGAGGTCGGCAACGCGGAGCAGGGCAACATCAAGCTCGGCAAGGCGGGCCGCAACCGCTGGAAGGGACGCCGTCCGTCGGTGCGCGGGGTGGCGATGAACCCGGTCGACCACCCGCTCGGCGGTGGCGAGGGCAAGAGTTCCGGTGGCCGGCACCCGGTCAGCCCGTGGGGCAAGCCGGAAGGGCGCACACGCAAGGCACACAAGCCGAGCGACCGGCTGATCACCCGCAGGCGCAGCAAGAAGAAGCGGTAGGAGCACCTCACGATGCCTCGTAGTCTGAAGAAAGGCCCCTTCGTCGACGACCACCTGATCAAAAAGGTGGACGTCCAGAACGACAAGGGCACCCGGAACGTGATCAAGACGTGGTCACGCCGCTCGATGATCGTCCCGGCGATGCTCGGCCACACCATCGCGGTCCACGACGGCCGCAAGCATGTCCCGGTGTTCATCACCGAGGCGATGGTCGGCCACAAGCTCGGGGAGTTCGCACCCACCCGGACGTTCCGCAGCCATGTCAGGGACGACCGCCGCAGCCGGCGGTAGGCCGGGCACGCGCGCAGACAGACGGACAGAGACGGAGAAGAAGTGATGGAGGCTAGGGCAATGGCGCGGTACGTCCGCGTCACCCCGCGCAAGGCCCGCCGGGTCGTCGACCTCATCCGCGGCATGCCCGCGGCCGAGGCGCAGGCGGTCCTTGCGTTCGCACCTCAGTCGGCGAGTGACCCGGTCGGCAAGGTGCTGGCGAGCGCCATCGCGAACGCGGGCCAGCACCAGCAGCTCGACGCGGGCGCGCTGGTGGTCAGCCGGGCATGGGTGGACGAAGGGCCCACCCTCAAGCGGTTCCGGCCCCGCGCCCAGGGCCGTGGCTACCGGATCAACAAGCGGACCAGCCACATCACCGTCATCGTCTCGGACGAGACCAAGAGGAGGACCCGCTAGTGGGGCAGAAAGTGAACCCGCACGGGTTCCGGCTCGGCATCACCACCGACTTCAAGAGCCGGTGGTATGCGGACAAGCTGTACAAGGATTACGTCGCCGAGGATGTCGCCATCCGCCGGATGCTGCAGCGCGGCATGGAGCGGGCGGGGATCTCCAAGGTGGAGATCGAGCGCACCAGGGACCGGGTCCGGGTGGATATCCACACGGCGCGGCCCGGCATCGTCATCGGGCGCCGGGGGGCCGAGGCCGACCGCATCCGTGGCGACCTGGAGAAGCTCACCAGCAAGCAGATCCAGCTCAACATCCTTGAGGTGAAGAACCCCGAGATTGACGCCCAGCTGGTTGCCCAGGGCGTGGCCGAGCAGCTGTCCAGCCGGGTCTCGTTCCGGCGCGCGATGCGCAAGGCCATGCAGACGGCCATGAAGGGCGGTGCGCGCGGTATCCGGGTGCAGTGCTCGGGCCGGCTCGGTGGTGCTGAGATGTCGCGGTCGGAGTTCTACCGCGAGGGCCGGGTGCCGCTGCACACGCTGCGCGCCGACATCGACTACGGCTTCTACGAAGCGCGCACCACGTTCGGCCGGATCGGGGTGAAGGTCTGGATCTACCGTGGCGAAGCCCCGTCCACCCGCGCCGAGCGGGAGGCGCTCGCGGCGGCGCTGCGGGCCGGCCAGCGGCGCGACCGGGACCGGCCGCCCGTCCGCAGGCGCCGTGGCGGCCCCGGCGAGGGAGCCGGGCCGGAAGAGACAGCACGCGGTGCCGGTTCCGCCGAGGCGGTCGTCACCGTGAGCGAGGAGGGCTGAGGACAATGCTCATCCCGCGCAGGACAGCGCACCGCAAGCAGCACCGGCCGGACCGGCACGGTGCGGCCAAGGGCGGCACCAGGGTGGCGTTCGGCGAGTACGGCATCCAGGCTCTTGAGCACGCCTACGTGACCAACCGCCAGATCGAGGCCGCACGTATCGCCATGACCAGGCACATCCGCCGTGGCGGGAAGGTCTGGATCACCATTTACCCGGACCGCCCGCTGACCAAGAAGCCGGCCGAGACCCGGATGGGCTCGGGCAAGGGCTCACCGGAGTGGTGGATCGCCAACGTGAAGCCGGGCCGCGTCATGTTCGAGCTGTCGGGCGTGGCCGAGCCGGTGGCCAGGGAGGCGCTGCGCCGGGCCATGCACAAGCTGCCAATGAAGTGCAAGTTCGTCAAGCGAGAGGTTGGTGAGGCGTGATGGCTCAGGGCCTGGTTGCCGCCGACCTGCGCAGTTCCACCGAGGAAGAGCTCGACAGCAAGCTGGCGGAGGCGAAGACCGAGCTGTTCAACCTCCGGTTCCAGGCCGCCACCGGCCAGCTGGAGAGCCACGGGCGGCTGCGCGCCGTCCGCAAGGAGATCGCCCGCATCTACACGGTGAAGCGCGAGCGTGAGCTGGGAATCGTGACCGTGGCGGAAGAGGCGGAAGACAGTGAGTGAGCAGCAGGCACAGACCGTCACCCGCGGCTACCGCAAGGTCCGCGAAGGCTACGTGGTCAGCGACAAGATGGACAAGACCGTTGTGGTCGAGGTCGAGGACCGCGTGAAGCACCCCAAGTACGGCAAGGTCATCCGCCGCACCAAGAAGTACAAGGCGCACGACGGCGAGAACGCCTGTGGCGTCGGCGACCGCGTCCGGCTCGTGGAGACCCGGCCGCTGTCGGCGACCAAGCGCTGGCGGGTCGCCGAGATACTGGAAAAGGCCAAGTAAGCACGGGGACCCCCCACCAGAACCACCCACGACCGGCCTGGCCCGCGCGCAGGCCGGCGTCAGGAAGCAGGAGTTGACGTGATCCAGCAGGAGTCGCGGCTCAAGGTCGCCGACAACACCGGAGCCAAGGAGCTCTTGTGCATCCGGGTGCTCGGCGGCTCCGGTCGGCGATATGCGGGCATTGGCGATGTCATCGTCGCCACTGTGAAGGACGCCCTTCCCGGTGCCGGGGTGCGCAAGGGCGACGTGGTCAAGGCGGTGGTGGTGCGCACCCGCAAGGAACGCCGCCGCGGCGACGGGTCCTATATCCGCTTCGACGAGAACGCGGCCGTGCTCATCCGTGACGGCGGCGACCCGCGCGGGACCCGCATCTTCGGCCCCGTCGGGCGTGAGCTGCGCGAGAAGCGGTTCATGCGGATCATCTCGCTCGCGCCGGAGGTGCTGTGATGGCCAAGAAGCCACTGACGAGCCGCAAGCCGGCCGCCATGAAGATCAAAAAGGGCGACACGGTGGTGATCCTGGCTGGCCGGGACCGCGGCCGCGAGGGCAAGGTGATCGCCGCCTACCCGGACCGGCAGCGGGTGCTGGTGCAGGGCGTGAACGTCATCAGGAAGAACACGAAGGTCAACTTCCAGGGCGCCCGCGGGGCCAAGGAGGGCGGCATCGTGACCCAGGAAGCGGCCATCCACGTGAGCAACGTCGCGCTGATCGACCCGGACTCCAAGAAGCCCGCCCGGGCCGGCTACCGGTTCGACGAGGACGACAAGAAGATCCGGATCGCGCGCCCGGGTGGTAAGGACATCTGATGACAGCTACGACACAGGACCGGGCACCGGCCGAGCACGCCAGGCCCCGCCTGAAGGAGCGCTACCTGGCGGAGATCGCGCCTGCGCTGCGCGAGGAGTTCGGCTACGCCAACGTCATGCAGATCCCCGGTCTGGCCAAGATCGCGGTGAACATGGGCGTCGGTGAGGCGGCACGGGACTCCAAGCTCATCGAGGGCGCGGTCAAGGACCTGGCCATCATCACCGGCCAGAAGCCGGCCGTGGCCCGGGCGAGGAAGTCGATCGCCCAGTTCAAGCTCCGCGAGGGCATGCCGATCGGCGCGCACGTGACGCTGCGCGGGGACCGGATGTGGGAGTTCCTCGACCGGCTGCTCACGCTGGCGCTGCCCCGGATCCGTGACTTCCGTGGGCTGTCCGACCGGCAGTTCGACGGCCGCGGGAACTACACCTTCGGCCTCACCGAGCAGCTCATGTTCCACGAGATCAACCCAGACCAGGTGGACCGCCAGCGCGGCATGGACGTGACCGTGGTCACCACCGCCACCACCGACGCCGAGGGCCGTTCGCTGCTGCGCCGGCTCGGATTCCCGTTCAAGGAGAGCTGAACAAGTGGCGAAAAAGGGACTCGTCGTCAAGGCGAACCGCACGCCGAAGTTCAAGGTGCGCGGGTACACCCGGTGCTCGCGGTGCGGGCGCCCGCGAGCGGTGTACCGCCGGTTCGGGCTGTGCCGGATCTGTTTCCGGTCCATGGCCCACCGGGGCGAGCTGCCCGGCATCACCAAGTCCAGCTGGTGACGGGCCTCCCGGCACCAGCACAACCCGCCCGGGTGATCACCCGGGCAACGACCGACCTGGGCGCCACCGGCGCCCACCGACCACACCGCAGGTCCGCAGGGAAACCACGGTGAGGAGGGCCACCAGGCCATGACGATGACCGACCCGATCGCAGACATGCTGACCCGTCTGCGCAACGCCAACGCGGCATACCACGACACCGTGGGCATGCCCAACTCCACGATCAAGGTCCACATCGCGGAGATCCTCCAGCAGCAGGGCTACATCGCCAGCTGGCGGGTGGAGGATGCCGAAGTCGGCAAGAACCTCATCATCACGCTCAAGTACGGGCCGACCCGGGAGCGGTCGATCGCCGGCCTCAAGCGGGTGTCCAAGCCGGGCCTGCGGGTGTACGCGAAGAAGGACGGCCTGCCGCGGGTACTCGGCGGGCTGGGCATCGCCATCATCTCCACCTCGGGTGGCCTGATGACCGACAGGCAGGCGGTCAAGCGTGGCGTGGGCGGGGAAGTCCTCGCCTTCGTCTGGTGAGGAGACGGCCATGTCACGTATCGGAAGGATGCCACTCCCCGTCCCCAGCGGCGTGGATGTCACCATCGCGGGCCGCGAGGTCACCGTCAGCGGGCCCAAGGGACGGCTCTCGCTTGAGGTGGCCGAGCCCATCGAGGTGTCGCAGAACGACGGCGTCATCACCGTCACCCGGCCCAACGACGAGGGCAAGGTCAGGGCGCTGCACGGCCTGTCCCGCACCCTGGTGGCCAACATGGTGACCGGGGTGACCGAGGGGTACCGCAAGACCCTGGAGATCGTCGGGGTCGGCTACCGGGTGCAGGCCAGGGGCGAGAGCCTGGAGTTCTCGCTCGGCTACAGCCACCCGGTCACCGTGAGCCCGCCGGAGGGGATCACGCTGCGGGTGGAGACCCCCACCAGGCTGGTGGTCGAGGGCATCGACAAGCAGCAGGTCGGCGAGGTGGCCGCGAACATACGCAAGCTCCGCAAGCCCGACCCGTACAAGGGCAAGGGCGTGCGGTACCAGGGCGAGCAGATCCGCCGCAAGGTCGGGAAGGCTGGGAAGTAAGACATGTCTGCTACCAGGACGAAGGGCCATGGGCACACCACCGCCCGGACAGCCTTGCGCACACGGCGGCATCTGCGGGTCCGTAAGAAGGTCACCGGCACCGCGGGCCGGCCCCGGCTGGTGGTCAAGCGGTCGGCCCGGCACATCTTCGCCCAGCTGGTGGACGACGCCGCGGGCAGCACACTCGCGGCAGCGTCTACCCTGGATTCGGGCATCCGGGACGCCAGCGGGGACAAGACGGCCAAGGCACGCCAGGTGGGCGGGCTGCTGGCCCGCCGCGCCGAGGAGGCCGGGGTCAGCGCCGCGGTCTTCGACCGTGGTGGTTACGCCTACCACGGCCGCGTCGCGGCGCTCGCCGACGGCGCCAGGGAAGGCGGGCTGACGCTGTGAGCGTGCTCTCCTGGGCCAACACTGGAAGGAACATCTGATGGCAGCAACTCCGCGGCGCGGCAGCGGCGGTGGCGAACGGCGGGAGCGCCGTGACGACCGCCGGGGCGGAGCCGACAAGGGCACCGCCTACCTCGAGCGGGTGGTGACCATCAACCGTGTGGCCAAGGTCGTGCAGGGCGGGCGGCGGTTCAGCTTCACCGCGCTGGTCGTGGTGGGCGACGGCAACGGCATGGTCGGCGTGGGCTACGGCAAGGCCAAGGAGGTGCCGGCGGCGATCGCCAAGGGCGTCGAGGCGGCCAAGAAGCACTTCTTCCGGGTGCCCCGGATCGGCGGCACCATCCCGCACACGGTGCAGGGGGAGGAGGCGGCCGGAGTGGTCCTGCTCAAGCCCGCCAGCCCCGGGACCGGGGTCATCGCGGGCGGGCCGGTGCGCGCCGTGCTGGAGTGCGCCGGCGTCCACGACGTGCTGTCGAGGTCGCTGGGATCGTCAAACCCGATCAACGTGGTGCACGCGACCGTGGCCGCGCTGAAGAGCCTCAACCGCCCGGAGGAGATCGCGGCCCGGCGTGGCCTGCCGATCGAGGACGTGGCGCCTGCGGCGATGCTGCGCGCTCGCGCGGCGGCAGCCGCTGCCGCAACGGGCAACAGCTGACCGGGAGCGCTTCGATGGCACAGTTGAAAGTAACCCAGACCAAGTCGCGGATCGGCGGCACTGCCCAGCAGCGGGCCTCGCTCCGCTCGCTCGGGCTGAAGCGGATCGGTGACGTGGTCATCAAGGACGACCGGCCCGAGTTCCGGGGCATGATCCAGGCGGTGCGCCATCTGGTGGCCGTCGAGGAGGTGGACTGATCATGGCAGGCGCGGGCAAGGGCCGCGGCAGCGCAGGCGGTGGCAAGGCCGCGGCTGGCGGCAAGGCTGCGGCTGGCGGCAAGGCCGCTGCCAGCGGCAAGGCGGCCGCCAGCACGGCGGTTCCAGGCGGCCGGGCCGGCCTCAAGATCCACCACCTCCGTCCCGCCCCCGGCGCGCACAAGCCGGCGACCAGGGTGGGCCGTGGCGAGGCCTCCAAGGGCAAGACGGCCGGCCGCGGCACCAAGGGCACCAAGGCCCGGGGCCAGGTGGCGGCGGGCTTCGAGGGTGGCCAGATGCCACTGCACCGGCGGGTGCCGAAGCTGAAGGGCTTCTCCAACCTGCGGTTCAAGACCAGCTACCAGGTCGTCAACACCGGGCGGCTCACCGAGCTGTTCCCGGAGGGCGGCGAGGTCACCCCCGAGACCCTGGCGGCCCGCGGCGCGATCCGCGCTGGCGAGCTGGTCAAGGTGCTCGGCAACGGTGAGGCAGGAGCGGCGCTCCGGGTGAGCGCGCACGCCTTCTCTGCCTCCGCGCGGGACAAGATCACCGCTGCCGGGGGAACCGTCACGCAGCTGTGAGGAATGGGCCGAAGTGATCACAGGCCATACCGGCCTCCGCGCCGCTCCCGGGAAGCCTGACCTGGCTCCCCGGGTCGGCTGCGCTGGCGCCGCCGCCGCTGGCTGGCTGTTACAGTGCAGCGAGCGCGTTACACTGCGGCGGTCATCCCGCGGCGGCTTCCCGCCTGGCGGACGCCGCGCCCCGACGTTGACCCATCGAGCTGAGGACGGCGCATGCTGACCGCGTTCCTCCGGGCGTTCCGGACGCCAGACCTGCGCCGGAAGCTGCTCTTCACCATCTTCGTCATCGCCATCTTCCGGCTGGGCGCGGCGCTGCCTACCCCCGGCATCTCAGAGAAGGCGGTCCATACCTGCATCGGGCTGGCGAGCAAGGCGGGAAACAACGTCTTCGCCCTGGTCAACCTGTTCAGCGGCGGTGCGCTGTTCAAGCTGTCGGTGTTCGCGCTCGGCATCATGCCCTACATCACGGCGAGCATCATCCTGCAGCTGCTGGCGGTCGTCATCCCCAAGCTGGAGACGCTGCGGCAGGAGGGCCAGGCCGGCCAGAACAGGATCACGCAGTACACCCGGTACCTGACCGTGGGGCTGGCCATCTTGCAGTCCGCCGGGATCGTGGCCCTCGCCAGGTCCGGCAACCTGTTCGGCAGCACCTGCACGGAGTCGCTGATCCCCAACGACTCGATCTTCACCATCAGCACGATGGTGATCTGCATGACCGCGGGTACCGCGGTGATCATGTGGCTGGGCGAGCTGATCACCGACCGCGGTGTCGGCAACGGCATGTCGATCCTGATCTTCACCCAGGTCATCGCCGTCATCCCCGGTGAGATGCTCAACATCTACCGGAGCAAGCACGCTTTCACGTTCGGGATCGTGCTGCTGGTGGGTGTCGCGATCGTGGCCTTCGTGGTCTTCATGGAACAGGCCCAGCGCCGCATCCCCGTCCAGTACGCCAAACGAATGGTCGGGCGGAAGATGTACGGCGGGACGTCGACCTACATCCCGCTGAAGGTCAACCAGGCCGGTGTCATCCCGGTCATCTTCGCCTCATCGCTGCTCTACATACCGCAACTGGCCAGCACCATCTTCGGGAACCAGACGCACCCTCAGGGCTGGTACATCTGGATCAACACCTACCTGGTCAGGGGTGACTCGCCGATCTACATGCTCACGTTCTTCGTGCTCATCCTGTTCTTCACCTACTTCTACGTGGCGATCACCTTCAACCCGACCGAAGTCGCCGACAACATGAAGAAGTACGGCGGTTTCATCCCCGGCATCCGTCCTGGCCGGCCAACCGCCGAATACCTCAACTACGTGCTCACCCGGCTCACCGCGCCAGGCTCGGTCTACCTCGGTGTCATCGCGCTCATCCCCATGATCGCGCTGGCACTGGTCGGCGCCACCCAGAACTTCCCGTTCGGTGGCACCAGCATCCTGATCGCGGTGGGTGTCGGGCTGGACACGGTGAAGCAGATCGAGAGCCAGCTCCAGCAGCGTAATTACGAGGGTTTCCTGCGGTAGTGCGTCTCGTCCTCGTGGGCCCCCCCGGCGCGGGCAAGGGGACACAGGCCCAGTTCATCTCGTCGCACCTGTCCATCCCGAAGATCTCGACAGGTGACATCTTCCGTGACAACGTCAGCACCGGGACGGCGCTGGGCCGCCGGGCGCAGGCGTACATGGAGCGGGGCGATCTGGTTCCCGACGAGGTCACCATCGCCATGGTCACCGACCGGCTGGCCGACGACGACACCGGCGCCGGGTTCCTGCTGGACGGCTTCCCGCGCAACGTGCCGCAGGCCGAGACGCTCAAGAAGATGCTCTCGGCCTGGGACACCAGGCTGGAGGTGGTGCTGGAGCTGGTGGTGGACGACGACGAGGTGGTCCGCCGCCTGTCGGGCCGGCGCACATGCCGGCGGTGCGGGCGGGTCTGGCACGCCACCTTCGACCCGCCGGCCCGGCTGGGCATCTGCGACGACTGCGGCGGCGAGCTGTTCCAGCGCGACGATGACCGCGAGGAGACGATCAGGCACCGGCTCGAGGTGTACCAGCAGCAGACCGCGCCGCTGGTCTCGTTCTACGCCGACGAGGGCATCCTGCTCGGCATCGACGCCACCGGGCCGGTGGACGAGATCACCGAGCGTGCGCTGAGCGCCCTGCGCCGGTTCATCCGCTGATACCGCGGCGGGTACCGTTAAGGGGGATCTGGCGACCGGGACGGTCGGCGACAGGGTGGCGGAGCGCGATGCGGATGAGGCGGAAGCCTGGCATTCAGGTCAAGACGGCGGCCCAGCTGGCCGCCATGGCCGAAGCGGGGCAGGTGGTTGCCCGGGCGCTGCGTGCTGCCGCGGCCGCGGCGGCGCCCGGGGCCAGCACCGCCGACCTCGACGCGATCGCAGCCGGTGAGATCCGGGCGGCCGGCGCGGCCCCCTCGTTCCTGGGCTACCACGGGTTCCCGGCCACGATCTGCGTCTGTGTCAACGACGAGATCGTGCACGGGATCCCCGACCAGGCCCGGCGGCTGCGGGCGGGCGACGTGGTGTCCATCGACTGTGGCGCCATCGTCGGCGGCTGGCACGCCGACGCCGCGCTCACCGTGCCGGTGGGCACGGCGAGCGCCGAGCTCGCCCGGCTGATGGCCGCCTGTGAGCAGGCACTGTGGCACGGGCTGGCCGCCGCCCGGGCAGGTGCCCGGGTCGGTGACATCTCGCACGCGGTCCAGACGCACGTGCGCTCGGCGGGGGAGTACGGGATCGTCGAGGACTACGTGGGGCATGGCATCGGGAGCGAGATGCACATGGATCCGCCAGTGCCCAACCTGGGCCGGCCAGGCCGCGGGCCGGTGCTCGTGGAGGGGATGGCCCTGGCCATCGAGCCGCTGCTGGTGCTCGGCGGCCCCGGCACCCGGCTGCTGGACGATGGCTGGACGGTCGTGAGCGAGGACGGCAGCCCGTCCGCGCACTTCGAGCACACGGTGGCGATCACGGCCACCGGGCCGTGGGTGCTCACAGCGGCCGATGGCGGCGCGGATGGCTTCGCCCGGCTGGCTGGCCAGCCAGCCGGTGAACGGCCCGCCCGCGAACTGGCCCGGCCGACCAGCTGAGGAGGACGCCGATGGCGAGCGACCCCAGGATCCGCGCGAGCGACGCGGACCGGGACCGGACCGCGGCGCTGCTGCGCGAGCACCACGCGGCGGGCCGGCTGACGGCCGAGGAGTTCAACGAGCGCCTCGACAAGACCTACGCGGCCAAGACCCTGGGCGACCTGGACGAGCTGCTGGCGGACCTGCCGGGCATCGACCTCTACCAGCTGCCCGACGCCTCGCTTCAGCGGGGCAACCGGCGCGGCCCGGGCGGCCCGCCGCTGCCGTGGCTGATGGCACCGGGGGCGATCAGCCGTCTGTCCCCGGCCTGGCGGGGGGCCTGGGGATCGTGGCTCTCGGTGAGCCTGATCACCTTCTTCGTCTGGCTGCTCACCGGGCATCCAGACAACCTGTGGTTCCTGTGGGCGGTCGGCCCGTGGGGGCTGATCCTGCTGGGGCGGTGGGTCAGCGGCAGCCATCCGCACCGGGACCGGCGCCGCCGCGGCCGTGGGGTATCCTGACCAGGCGCCACCGGGAACCCGGCGCCAGCGGGAATTCTGACGGCCTGGCACTGGTTCGCATTGTCAGCTCATGTCGCGTAGACTTCGTTGCGGCTCGTGAGCTGTCCCTGGCTGGTTTGCATGCCAGGCATGGGACAGCCTTCTGCTGGGCCTGCCCCGCATCCGTGAGGTCACGAGACTACGTGGGCATGAGGTCAGTCAGGTGGCCGCGGGCACCAGGGCGCGGCCATGGAACACGAAACCCCTGCGAGTGACCGGTTCCGGCCGGCCACTGGCGGAACGAGAGCGAAGCGCGGAGGACATGCCCAAAAAGGATGGCGCCATCGAGATCGAAGGCACGATCGTCGAGTCACTTCCGAATGCCTTCTTCCGCGTGGAGCTGGACAACGGGCACAAGGTCCTGGCCCATATCAGCGGGAAGATGCGGATGCACTACATCCGGATCCTCCCGGACGACCGGGTCGTCGTCGAGCTCAGCCCGTACGACCTGACCCGCGGCCGGATCGTCTACCGTTACAAATAGCAGTACCGAGGCAATTCCCACCGCGATCCAGATTGCTCGAAAGGGACCTCCACCATGAAGGTCAAGCCGAGCGTCAAGAAGATCTGCGACAAGTGCAAGGTGATCCGCCGTCACGGCCGGGTCATGGTGATCTGCGAGAACCTCCGCCACAAGCAGCGCCAGGGTTAGTCCCGGCTGCTCGGCCCCCGAGGCCTTCCTTTCGCACTTGCCCGCGCTTGTTCGCCGTCGTCACACCGACGCCTGGCACCCGTAAGAGCGCGGTATCCCGACCCCGCGGCCGCACCCCGGCCGCGGACGCCACCCCCGGCACGGAGGCCGGGGACCTTTCTGCACTGTGCAGCGCTGTGTTAGTCGACAGGCCGACAGAACAGGAACGGTACCGCGCCAGACCTCCGCGAAAACACAAGGAGCATGCCAGATGGCACGCCTCGTCGGAGTCGACCTCCCCCGCGAAAAGCGGCTGGAGATCGCCCTGACCTACATCTACGGCGTCGGCCGTACCCGGGCGCAGGCCACCTGCGCCGG
>DATKRG010000365.1:0-7128 GCA_035532275.1 Streptosporangiaceae bacterium
CGCAAGCAAACCACCCCAGCCCCCCGAACCTGAACCCCTGAAGCGGGGCCAGATCAAAGTGCTACACCGCTCCCTGCGCACCGCCCGGGTGGGGCCAGATCAAAGGAGCCAAGTGGGGCCAATTGAGCTTGACACAGCCACCCACACGATGCCCGTCCGCGCGGGGGCCGTCCGCCTTCGGCCCGGGCCGTCCCGCAGACGCCCGGCCGGCGGGTGGCTGGCCGGCGGGCGGCTGCCTGGCCGACGCTGGCCCAGCGGCCGGCTGCTCGGCCGACGGCTGCTCGGCTGGTGGCTGCTCGGCTGGCAGGCGCGCTGATGGCACTTGCCCGGGCTCCAGCTGGCGCAGGTCGCCAGGCTGCTGGTCCGCGGGCTGCGCGGACGTCGGCAGCAGGTTCCGGAACCACTCATCGGGGCAGCGGTTCTCCGGGGCGGCCGTGAAATCTTTGTGGGTCTGCTCGCGGACGAAAGCGTCGAAGGCGTCCCTGTGCCGCAGCGCGCGCAGGCTGGGGTCGGCGCCGATCCACTCCGACGGCCGGTCCAGTTCGCAGGACGGGTCGGTGATCGCGAGCCGGAGCAGCGTCACCGCGTCCCTGACCTCGGCCTCGCCGGGCCCGATCGCCGGCACGCCAGGTCCGGCCCCGGGCACGCCAGGTCCGGCCCCGGGCGCGCCAAGTTCGGTCCCGGGCGCGCCGGGCTGTGCGTACAGGCAGGCCGCGTTGTAGACCGCCTGCCAGGGCAGCTTGCCGTATCTCCACGGCCCCCCGCGGTCCAGCACCTTGCCCAGGCCGAGCTGGCGCCGGATCCGGGTCTGCGCCGTGTGCAGGGCGCGGGCGGCCGTGCCTGGTTCGGCGACGTAGCGCAGCCGGTGCCGGGCCCCGGCCAGCGCCACCCGGGGTGCCGCCAGCCGCCGCCGTGGGTGCCGCCACCAGCTGGGCCCGGCGCGCAGCAGCTCCAGGTAGGCGGCACGTTCGGGCCGGTGCGCCAGGGCGCCAGCCAGCAGCCAGGGCGCCCGCATCCGCCGCCGGTAGGCCCGCAGTTCCCAGCAGGCCATTGCCAGCAGCACCTGGCTGATCCGGCCGAGCTGAGCGGCGTCCGGGTGCTCGGCCGCCAGCAGCCTGGTGATCAGCTCCTGCCTGACCGAGGCCTGCGGCGCATAACGCGTGGGCACATGGCCGCCGACCAGCCGCAGCTCCCGGAACTGACGGCCGCGGATCTTCCGCAGCAGCCCGGAGCACTGGAGCTGCAAGAGGAGGTCTTCGCCGATGCCGAGCGGGTTCCCGGCTGCCTCGCCGTCCCGGATCAGGCCAGTGACGGCGCCGAGCGAGATCGCCAGCCGGTACCTGGCCGGCAGGAAACGCGGGTTGTGCACCCGGTTGTCCAGGTGCAGCCGCAGCGCCTCGGCGGTCATGCCATCCAGGTCGTCCAGTGACGCGAGTTCGTACTGCACCAGGCCGGCGTTCGTGCTGCGGCCGACCACCTTCGCCAGCATGTCCCGCTGGCGCTTCCGGCAGTCGGCCAGCGCGTTGTAGGTTCGCGCGACCGGGCGCATCTCCTGGACGAGCAGGTAGGCCGACAGGTCGTCGCCGTCGCAGGAGCCGGTCGCCCAGGCCGGGGTGGACGGGTCGCCGCGGAACACCTGCCGGGCGGTGAACCCGGCGATCATCTCCGCGGCGTCCTGTTCCGAGCAGGGCGCCAGAATCTTGGTCGCGAGGGTCTGCCCGCTGCGGGCGTCGCGCAGATCCACGGTGACCATCAGATGCGGCCCCAGCGGGTCCACAGTGCCGTCGTCCTGGCAGTGGTCGACGAACACCTGCACCTCGTAGGTGCGGGGCCGGGCCTCCAGCGCGTGCACCGCCTGCATGATGACCCCGGTGAGCTTGCCGCCCTGCAGCCCGGACTCGGAGACGACGGTCGCCACGCTGACCAGGGTGGAGCCGCCCGGCATGGACGCGGGCGCCCGCACCGCGACCGCGGGCAGCCGGAACTTCAGTTCCTCGGCGATGGTGGCCCGGGCCGTCACGTCGGGGTCGGGAAGCTTGGTCGGCGGAACGGTGCCCACGTGCACGGTGGGCTGCTGCCGCCGGGTGGACAGGGTGTCGAACGCGACCAGCAGCCCGCCGGTGAGCAGCAGCAGGAGCAGCCAGCCGACCAGCCCGGGGACGAGCGTGTGCTGGAGGCTGGCAGGTATGAACGGGCCGAACATGTGCTGCGACAGCGCGTCGCCGCCCGCCATGAGCCCGTTGACGAAGTCCGGGTGCTTGCCGGGCAGGCGCAGCCCGTAGCCCGTGACGGCGATCACGCCCGCGACGATCGCCACACCGACGGTGAGCCGGTAGGTCCGCCGCGAGAACTGGTACGCCACCCAGCCGAGGATCGCGAGGATCACCGCGAGCGCGAGCCAGTCGATGTACGCCCGGTCCATGACCTTGTCCCGGAGTGCGAGAAAGTAACAGGGCAGCTACTTAGCGTATCCGCCTCGCCACCGGGATGGCTAGCCCGCCGGGCTCTCCAGCTGCGCCGAATCAGCGGCCGGGTCAGCGGTAGGCGGACAGGCCGGTGAGGGCGTGGCCGACGGCCAGCGCGTGGATCTCCTCGGTGCCCTCGTAGGTGAGCACAGACTCCAGGTTGTTCGCGTGCCGGATGACCGGGTACTCCAGCGTGATCCCGTTCGCGCCGAGGATGGTGCGCGCCTGCCGCGCGATCTCGATCGCCGCCCGCACGTTGGCCATCTTGGCCAGGCTGACCTGTTCCGGCGAGACCTTGCCGGCTTCCTTGAGGCGGCCCAGGTGCAGTGCGAGGAGCTGGGCGCGGGTCAGGTCGGCCAGCATCCAGGCGAGCTTGGACTGCGTCAGCTGGAAACCGCCGATCGGCTGGCCGAACTGCTCGCGGGTCCGCGCGTACCCGACCGCCGACTCCAGGCAGGCCCGCGCCGCGCCGGTGACCCCCCAGATGATGCCGAACCTGGCTTCGCTCAGGCACGACAGCGGCCCCCGCAGCCCGGTCACGCCGGGCAGGACCGCGTCGGCTGGCAGCTTGACCTCGTCGAAGTGGAGCTCCGCGGTGACCGAGGCGCGCAGCGACATCTTCTTGTGGATGGGCCTGGCCGTGAAGCCACGCGCCCCGCGCGGCACCAGGAAGCCCCGGATCCCGTCGGGGGTACCTGCCCAGACCAGCGCCACGTCAGCGATCGACCCGTTGGTGATCCACATTTTGGTGCCCGAGAGTACCCAGCCGCTATCGTTCGGCTTCGCAAAGGTTTTCATGCCGGCGGGGTCGGAACCGTGGTCGGGCTCGGTGAGGCCGAAGCATCCGACCGCCTCCCCCGCCGCCATCCTGGGCAGCCATTCCTCCTTCTGCGCGTCGGACCCGTACCGCCAGATCGGGTACATCGCGAGTGAGCCCTGCACGGACACCAGGCTGCGCAGCCCGGAGTCGGCGGCTTCGAGCTCGCGGCAGGCGACGCCGTAGGCGACCGGCCCCATGCCCGCGCAGCCGTAGCCGGTCAGGTGCATGCCGAGCAGGCCCAGCTTGCCGAGTTCGGGGACGAGCTCGCGGGGGAGCAGGCCGGCCTCGAACCAGTCCGCGATGTGCGGCAGCACCCGGTCCGCGGTGTAGCTGCGGACGGTGTCGCGGACCAGCCGCTCCTCGGCGGTCAGCTGGTCGTCGATCTGGAGCAGGTCAAGGCTGCCTGGCTGGGATGGGGAGCGCGGCGGCATCGGCAGATCCTCTCTCCGGCCGCCCGGACGGGCGGGGCACTCTTCAGCGTATGCGGGCCAGAACCGGCTGTCTGGGTACCCCCGGGCAGGGCATGATCGAAGGTATGAACGGAACGAATGAGCGCAAGCAGCTGATCCGTCCGCAACAGGGCCGCATGGTCGCCGGGGTGTGCGCCGGGATCGGCGATTACATCAGCCTCGACGCGAACATCGTCCGCCTGCTGTTCGCGGTACTCACCATTTTCAGCGTCGGCGCGGGCGCCCTGGTGTACCTGGTGGCCTGGGCCGTTGTGCCCGAGGAGGGCGAGGACAAGTCGATCGCCCAGAACTATCTCGACAAGAACAAGAAAGCCTAGCGGCGGCACGCCGGCGGCTGCCGGGAAAAGCGCTAGCGCTTGCGATCGCGGGGCCGAGGCCGGATCACGGTGCTGGCCGCTGAGGTCCAGATGGTGGCCAGGATTGCCGCGGTTCCCACGCCAAGCACACCGGCTATCCCGACCGCCGACTGCGGCCCCAGCCGGGTGGCGGTCATGCCCGCGGCCAGGATGCCCAGTCCCTGCGCCGCCAGCAGTCCCGTCTGCGCCACGCTGAACGCCCGCGCCCGCACCGCGTTAGGCAGCGCCTGAACGAAAGCGTCGGCGGCAGCCAGCTGGTACGCCCCGGCCGCTCCGGCGAGCACCAGGAGCGGCACCAGCAGCCACAGCGGAGGCCGCAGCAGGCTGCAAACAAGGGGCGCGCACGACAGTGCGGCCAGCCAGCCGATCATCCGGACCCGCTGGTCCTGACTGGTCGTCCGGCTGACCAGCATTCCGCCAGCCACCATCCCGGCCGGCATGGCGGCCATCAGCAGGCCCACCGTCAGCGGCCCGCCGCCGAGTGTGTGCGCATACGGCGCGGCCAGTCCTTCCGGTACGACGGCGAATCCGGCCAGCCAGCCCAGCAGGACCAGCGTCCGTAAGCCGGCGTGGCGGAAGACGACCGCCACGCCGCCCCGGGTCGCTGACCAGGCGGCGGCCGCGGGTGAGCGCTGGGGCGCGCTGGCGGTTTCCGCGAGCGGCCGGTTGCGGACCCAGCCCACGATGACGGCCGCTGACAGGCAGAACGAGAGTGCGTCGAGCGCCAGCGCGCGGTGCGCTCCGAGCAGTGCGACCAGGGTGCCGCCGACCAGGAAGCCACCGGCCTGGCCGGCCTGGAAGGTCATGTTGCCGGCCGTGAAGCCCAGCACCAGGGTGCCGGACGGCACGACCTCGGGGAGCAGGGCTGCCCGGGCGGCCGCGAAAGGCGGGCCGAGCAGGACGGTCGCGAACAGGAGCGTGCACATCAGTGCCAGCGGGACGTAGGGCATCGACATGATCGTCACCAGCCCGGCCCGGCCCAGGTCCAGCGCGATCATCAGCTGGCGGCGGGGGACCAGGTCGGCGAGCCCGGACAGCAGCGGCCCGCCGATGATCGGCGGCAAGTAGGTGAGCGCGTACGCCAGGGCCGTCAGCGACGGTGACCCGGTCCGCGCGTAGACGAGGATGGCGATGGCCACCTGCGCGATCTGGTCGCCTGCGTAGGAGAGTGTCTGCGCCGACCACAGCGCGCGGAACTCCCGGATAGCGAACAGGTCGCCATAACGGGGCCGCGCCCGGGTCTGGGTACGGTGCCGTCCGGCGAGCCTGGGTCCGGCCCGGTCGGGGTCCTGCCCGGTGAGCTCGGGCTCGGCCAGATCTGGATCGGCCAGGTCCGGCTCGGCCAGGTCGGGATCGGCCAGGTCGGGCAGGGCGAGCCCGGGGTCGGCCCAGGGTTTTTCGGCCCGGATGGGTTGGTCCTCGCCGTGGGCGGTTGCGCTCAATCTCAGGCTCCCCCTCCTGGCAGTGTTCAGCCCCGGCTGACGCAGCACACTCCGTCGGTCTGGGGCGTTCTGGCATCAGCCGGTCGTGACTGTGAGTTGTGTACCGATTGCCAACCGTGTCGGATTTCGGCCGCGCGCGCAAGCGGTCTGGGACGATTGATGCGCCGGCAAGGACTATTTCGCTCGTCGCGGCCCGCTGAAGTTTCGCACTTTTGAGGGTCAGCGGCTGCCCGGGAGCGGCGCGGATCGGGCGGTTCGCGACACGTCCCGGCTTGCGGGGTTTAGTGCGTGATCTTGGAGGGTGAAGGCGGAAGCATCGGCGGTGATCATGTCCGCCTCTTGCCGAGGGAACCCGCCGATGCTTCCGTCATTGAACCTACCCGCTTCGCTGCTGGAGATCTTGTCCGTGCTGCGGCCGTGTTTCACCGCGCCGGGGTTCGTCACGTTCTGCGGGCTGGTCGCCGGGCTGGCCGGGCGGGTACGCCGCCGTACCGTGGTGGGCATGCTGCTGGGCGCGGCCTTGCAGCATTCCTGGCCGCATGACCGGGCGCACTATTTCCTCTCCCGCGCCCGGTGGGAGCTGGATCAGCTGGGCCTGGCGGTCGCCCAGGTGGCGGTGACGCTGCTGGTGCCGCCGGGCGCGGACTTGCGGGTGGCGGTCGATGATTCGGTGTTCCGCAGGGCCGGCCGCAAGGTGCACGGTGCCGGGTGGCAGCATGACGGCAGCTCCCGGTCGGTGAACAAGCTCAGCTACGGCAACTGCTTCGTGGCCGCGGCCATCGTGGTCCGGCTGCCGTTCTGCTCCCGCGAGGTGGGCCTGCCGGTGCTGGCCCGGCTGCACCTGCCCGGCAAGGGGAACGGTCCCGGCAAGGTAGAGGTGGCTGCCGCCCTGGTCAGCCAGCTCGCGCTGGCCTTCCCTGGCCGGATGGTGCATGTGGTGGCTGATGCCGCCTATCACGGCCCGGCGCTGCGCACCTTGCCGGGCAACGTGACCTGGACCTGCCGGATTCCCCGCAACGCGGTGCTGTATGACCTGGCCCCGCCGCGCACCGGCAGGCGGGGCCGGCCCCGCACCAAGGGAGACCGGCTCGGCACCCCCGGTGAGATCGCCGCCACCGCCGCCTGGGCCACCGTCACCGTCACCTGCTACGGCCATGACCAGGTCAAGCACGCCGCCGAGGTGACCTGCCTGTGGTACGGCTCCTGGCACACCCGCACCGTCCGGCTGATCCTGACCCGCGACGAGCACACGGCCAGCGGCTATGACCTGGCGCTGGTCACCACCGGCCTGGCCGCATCGCCGGCAACGCTGGTCATGCGGTATGCCGCCCGGTGGGCGATCGAGCAGGCGTTCGCCGACGCCCGCAACGTGCTGGGCGCCGGCGAGGCCCGCAACCGGGTCAAGCGCGCCGTCGAGCGCACCGTCCCCTTCGCCATGCTCGCGTACACCCTCATCGTCATCTGGTACACGCGCTACGGCCACGACCCCGCCGACATCGACGACCGCCGCGCCGCCCAGCCCTGGTACCGCACCAAGACCGAGCCCGCCTTCGAAGACATGCTCATCAAGCTCCG
>DATKRG010000366.1:0-4972 GCA_035532275.1 Streptosporangiaceae bacterium
GGTCTTCCCCGGCATGGAGGTCCGGATAGCCGAAGACGGTGAGATCTGCGTCCGCGGCCCGCTCACCACCCCGGGCTACCTCAACCTGCCCGAGCAGACAGCTGCCCTCATCGACGCCGACGGCTGGCTGCACACCGGCGACATCGGCAGCCTGGACGAGGACGGGTTCCTGTCCGTCGTCGACCGCAAGAAGGAACTGATCATCACCGCCGGCGGGGAGAACGTCTCGCCGGCCGCGGTCGAGACCCTCCTGGTCGCCCATCCGCTCGTCGGCCAGGCGCTCGCCTTCGGCGACCTGCGGCCCTATGTGGTCGCGCTGCTGACGCTGGACGGCGAGGTCGCGCCCGCCTGGGCGAAGGCGCGCGGCATCGAGGCAGACTCGCTGGCTGCCCTGGCGACCCACCCGCAGGTGCTGGCAGAGGTGGCGTCCGCGGTCAGCGTGGCGAACGGGCGGCTGGCCCGGGTCCAGCAGGTGAAGCGCTGGCGGCTGCTGCCGGTGGAGTGGACCGCGGACACCGAGGAGCTCACCCCCACCCTCAAGCTCAAACGGCGCATCGTGCACGCCAAGTACGCCGACGACATCGACTCGCTGTACTCCGGCTGACCCGGGATAAGGTCGGGACCGGAGGCGTCTGGGTGCCTGGTGGCCCCCCCGGTCTTCAAAACCGGTGGACGACGCTCAGCGCCGTCGGCGGGTTCGATTCCCGTCCGCCTCCGCCGAACTGGCCCACCGGTCACTGAACCAGAGGTGGCGGCGTGCCGTTTCCAGGTACTGAACACCACAGGTACTGAACACACAGGTACTGAACACACAGGTACTGAACACAATGGCGGGTGCCTACTGTTGGTGTCTCCCCGCATGATGCATCATCGTTTTACCGGCCACAGCAGGCCCAGCAAAGGCGGTACAGCATGAGGCGAACGATAACCATCTGCCTGACGCTCGGCGCATTGACCGGCGGGACCACGGCCCCGGTACTGGCCGCCATCGTCGCCGCCGGCCCGGCGGCCACGGGCACGGTGATCGGCTCAGCCGACACCAACAACGGCCAGCTGGCCGGCCCGATGGGTGCTCCCCTCAGCAGCGGCTAGCACAGAGCGACAGCTACCGCAGCAACCAGAGCAGCAACCACGGCAGCAGCAGGGACCAAGTCCCCGCAGCCACGGGCCGAATGCCTCCTCCACCTGCGCGTCCGCCGCGCGATCGTGGTATCAGGAGGGGGGTTGCGGCCATGGCCATTGACGACTCCGCACAGGAGCAGGCGCTGCGCGACAAGGCGGTCAAGCAGCTGAAGAAGAAGCGCGATTTTCGCGGGCATCTGCTGGTCTATGTGCTGGTCAACGCGTTCCTGGTGGTGATCTGGGCGGTCACGGACCCGCACGGCTTCTTCTGGCCGGTGTTCGTGATCGTCGGCTGGGGTATCGGGGTCGTGCTGAACGCCTGGGACGTGTACGGGCGGCAGGACTTCGGCGAGGAGGAGATCCGGCGCACGATGGATCGCCTCACCAAGCACGGGTAGGCCCGGGGCGGCTCGGCGTTCAATCCTCCGGGGCGTTACTCCCTCCGGGGCGTTACTCCCAGCAGGGCGTTACTCCCAGCGGAAGGCGAACCGGGCGGCGACCGCCGCGGCGGCGATGAAGGCCGCCACCACGGCGGTGTCGGCCATGCTCCAGGCCAGGCCAAGCCAGGGATCCTGGAGCAGCCGCAGCATGTAGGTCAGCGGCAGCAGGTTGCGAACCCAGTGCATGGCACCGGTGAGCACCTCAGGCGGCGGGCCCGCGCCGGACAGCATCATCATCACGAAGAACAGGCCCAGCCCGGCACCCAGCGCGCCGCGGGACGAGGGAATCGCCGACAGCAGCAGTCCCAGCGCGCAGAACAGGACACCGCACAGCAGCCAGGCACCCGCGAACCCGGCGACCGAGTGCGGGAAATGTATGTCGTAGACGACGCTGGCCAGGCCGATCACCATCAGCGAGCCCGCCAGCGAGATGAGGAAGGCCACCGCCACCTGCGCCCCGAACAGGGTCCAGGGCGGGGCCGCCGACGCCCGCAGGCGGCGCAGGACCCCGTCCTCGCGGTACCGCACCAGGTGCACGGGCAGCGCCAGCAGCCCGACCGCCGCCCACACCAGCGCGCAGTACCCGGGCACGTAGAAGTCGAGCGCGCCCACCCCGCGGTAGTAGTGCGGGTTGGGGGTGTTGCCGAAGATGCCGCCCATGACGAACAGGAACAGCAGCGGCAGCGCCATCGTGAACGCCACCGTCAGCGGCTCCCGCAGGAACAGTTTCATCTCGATCGACGTCGATCTGGCCAGTGCGTGCATGGGCCTATCCCTCGTCCAGGCTGCGCCCGACGATCCGCAGGAAGACGTCCTCCAGTGACGGCCGGTCCACCCACAGATCGGCGGGCCGGACACCGTGCGCGGCCAGGGCGGCGGCGACGTCGACGGCCACCGGCCCGCAGCCGGTTACCTCGACCTGGCCGTCGTGGTGCGCCATCGCGGCCACGCCCGGCACCTCGCGCAGCCAGGACACGTCCTGATGGGCGGCGCTGAAGCGGACGGTGATCTCGCTGGTGTGCCGGGCGATCAGGTCATGCGGGGTGTCCAGTTCCACGATCTTGCCGGCGTCCATGACGGCGAGCCGGTCGCAGAGCCGTTCGGCCTCGTCCATCGCATGCGTGACCAGCACGACCGTGGTCCCCCGGTCCCTGATCGCCTCGATCAGATCCCAGGCGACGTGCCGGGCCGCCGGGTCCAGGCCAGTGGTCATCTCGTCGAGGAACACCACTTCTGGGTCGTTGACCAGGGCCAGGGCCACGAACAGGCGCTGGCGCTGCCCGCCCGACAGGTCGCCGAAATGAGCGTTGCGCTTACCCGCCAGGCCCCATTCGCCGATCAGCGCGTTCCAGTCGCCGCGGCCGGGGCAGAACGACGCGAACCACTCCAGTGCCTCCCAGACCTTGATCCGGGCCGGCAGCGCGGACTCCTGCAGCTGGCAGCCGATCCTGCGCCGCAGCGCGGCAGACTGGGTGCCGGGGTCAAGGCCGAGCACCCGGATCTCGCCGCTGTCGGCGTGGCGGAGCCCTTGCAGGCATTCCACGGTGGTCGTCTTGCCCGCGCCGTTGCGCCCGAGCAGCCCGAAGATCTCCGCGCGGCCGATCTCGAAGGACACCCCGTCCACTGCCGGGGTGGCGCCGTAGCGCTTGGTCAGGCCGGTCACGCAGATGACCGGCCCCGTCCCACCCCCGCCCGCCACCAGATCACCCCCGGGCACACTCCGGCGTCAGGGCCAGAGTGCCGGACCTGGTGGGGGCGGACGAGGGGCTAAGGTCCCGGCCGAAGTCCCGGCCCGCCGTGCCATCGCTGGCCACCCTTACGGCGGGTAAGGTCACCTGCGTGGATGCCCGCCGGTTCGTGCCGCGCACCGATTCGGTGCTGGCCGACCCGCGGCTTGCCGCAGCAGCTCAGCGCCTCGGCCAGGCACGGGTGAAGGCAGCGGTCACCCAGGCTCAGCAGCAGGCGAGAGCGGGGGAGATCAGCCCGGGCGACGTGACCGAAGCGGCGGTCGCGGTGCTGCCGGCCCGCGCCACCACGTTGACCCCGGTGCTGAACGCGACCGGGGTGCTGCTGCACACCAACCTCGGCCGGGCACCGCTGTCGGCGGCCGCCCGGGAGGCCGTGCTCGCCGCGGCGGGCTGCACCGACCTGGAGTTCGACCTGGAGTCGGGGGCGAGGGGCCGCCGGGGGCGCGGCGCCCTGGCCGCGCTGGCGGCCGCCGTTCCGGCGGCGCAGGCCGTCCACGTGGTCAACAACAACGCGGCGGCGCTGGTCCTGGCGGCGACCGCGCTGACGGCGGGTGGGGGCGCAGGCGCCGGCACGGGTGGCGAGGCTACGGACAGCGGTGGCACGGCCGACGGTGGCACGGCCGGCCGGGAGATCGTGGTCAGCCGCGGTGAGCTGATCGAGATCGGGGACCGGTTCCGCCTGCCCGACCTGCTGGAGTCCACGGGCGCGACCATCCGGGAGGTCGGCACCACCAACCGCACGACGCTGGCCGACTACGCGGCGGCGGTCGGGCCGCGGACGGCGTTCGTGCTGAAGGTGCATCCTTCCAACTACCGGATCGAGGGCTTCACCGCCAGCGTGGAGGTCGCGGAACTGGCCGGGCTGCCGGTGCCGGTGGTCGGCGACATCGGCTCCGGGCTGCTGGCACGGCACCCGGCGCTGCCCGGCGAGCCCGATGCCGACAGCTGGCTGCGGGCCGGCGCCGCGCTGGTTACCGCCAGCGGGGACAAGCTGCTCGGGGGGCCGCAGGCCGGGCTCATCATGGGCCGGGCCGATCTGGTCACCAGGCTCGCCCGGCACCCGCTGGCGCGGGCGCTGCGGGTGGACAAGCTGACCATCGCAGCGCTGGAAGCGACCCTGACCGGCCCGCTCACCCCGGTCGCCGGCGCGCTCGGCGCGGGCGAAGAGGAGCTCACCCGCCGCGCGCAGCGGCTGGCGGGCAGCCTGACCGCGGCCGGGCTGGACGCGTGCACGGTGAGCAGCCAGGCCGCCGTCGGCGGCGGCGGCGCGCCGGGTGTGATCCTGCCCAGTGCCGCGGTCAGCCTGCCCACCTCGCTGGCGCTGCCGCTGCGGGCCGGTGAGCCGGTCCGGGCGGGCCTAGTGCCCGCGGTGGTCGGCCGGGCCGAAGGCGGCCGCCTGCTGCTGGACCTGCGCTCGGTGCTCCCCGAGGACGATGCCGCCCTGGCGGCGGCGGTGATCGCCACCGCAGGCGTTCAGCAATCCGGGGTTCCGACGGTTCCGGCCGGCTAACCGTCATGCACCCGTTGCGAGTCAGTGAGCATGAGTAGGCTCCTGTCCCGCAGCCGCCAGTTGCCCGGCGGCGGTCCCGGTCTGGCCCGCGTGTGCGGTGCCGGGTTCCTGTTTCACAGCCCGGTGCCCAGCAGGGCTGGGTCTTACCTGGG
>DATKRG010000367.1:0-15471 GCA_035532275.1 Streptosporangiaceae bacterium
CGGCATGAAGCCCTGCACGAAGGCGCTGTAAGTCTCGTTGATCAGCCGCTGCGACTCCGCGGCGATCGTGCCGAACACCAGCGAGCTCTTGCCCGAGCCGGAGACGCCGGTGAACACGGTCAGCCGGCGCTTCGGGATCTCGACGCTGAGGTTCTTGAGGTTGTTCACGCGCGCGCCGTGCACGCGGATCAGATCGTGGCTGTCACCAACGTGCGGCGCAGGCGACTGCGTGTCCGTCCTCGTGGCCATGCTCATCGTGTCTCCAGCGGCGGTACGCCGAGCAGGGCGGCGTACACCGCCCTGGCCGCCGCCAGGTCGGACACCGGATGCAGCACGGTCTTGATTCCCTGGGTGGAAGAGCCGGTCATGATCACTCCTGAAGTCGTGAGTCACATCGACCCGGCGTGTCTTGCCGGGCTTAAAGACGAACGGGAAGCCTTGGCTGTCACGCTAGCTGCGGCTCGGTGACCCGCGCTTCTCGATTCCTGATCGGCCTGGTCACCTGCGAACTGCCTGCTAGCCGCCTGCGCGCGTCCTTACGCCGGCTAGCGCCTGGCTGGCCGCGGCGCGCAGTTCCGCCAGGTTCATCGTGGTCAGCACGCCGCCTTGCTTGAGCACCTGGCCGTGCACGATGACCGTGTCGACATTCGCTGGCTGCGCGGCGGTCACCAGCAAGTGCGCCGGGTCGGTCAGCACGGCCAGGTTCGGCTCGCTGGTGCTGACGCAGATGATGTCGGCCTGCTTGCCGGGCGTGATGGAACCGGTCACCTCACCAAGCCCGAGCGAGCGCGCGCCGTCGATGGTGGCCAGGGCCAGCGCCTGCCGGTGGGTCAGCGCGAACTCGTCGTGGGCCTGCGCGTTCGCGATCCCCTGGGTCACTTTCATGATCGCGAACATGTCGGCGTTGCCGGTGAGGACCGTGGTGTCCACCGACAGCCCGACGCACAGGCCCGCCGCCAGGAGCTCAGCGGTCCGTGGCATTCCGTAACCGATCAGCAGCTCACTGTAGGGCGAGACGCTGACGGGTGTGCCCGCAGCCGCCATGTCCGCGATCTCGGCGGCGGTGGCCCAGTTGGCATGCACGATCTGCAGGTCGGGGCCGAGCAGGCCGGCCCGGGCCAGGGCGGCGATCTGGCCCTGCGCCGAACGAGGGCCGCAGGCGTGCACGGTGACCGGGATGCCCAGGCCGCGGGCGGTCTCGATCTCCTGCCGGTAGATCGCCGGGGCCACCCGCATGGCCGGGTTGCTGCCGCCGGGCCCGCGCCAGGCCATGCCCAGCGTCAGCCGCCCGCCGTCGCTGACCCTCTCCCAGTCCCGGTGCAGCCTGCCCAGGCCCGCCAGGTCCATCGGCTCGTCGTTCGGGTGGCCGGCCGCGTAGCCGTAGGAGAAACGGGCCCGCAGCCCGGACTCCCCCAGCGCCCGCACCCCCGCCTCGGCGTGCGCGGGCCCGCGCACGTTGTGGCACCAGTCGTGCACCGTGGTGATCCCGGAGCTGATCGCCTCCGCGCAAGCCAGGCGGGTGCCCTGGTAGATGTCACCAGGCCCGAAGGCCCGCCCCGCCTGCACCGACACGCGGAAGTATCCAGGCTCGGGCCAGTCCGCCGACATGCTCCGCAGCAGGGTGTTCCACATGTGCCAGTGCGTGTCCACCAGCCCGGGGGCCACGATCAGGCCCTGCGCGGGGAGTTCGGGCGTGCCGGCCGGGACCGCCAGATCCGGCCCCACCGCGGCGATCACACCGTCGGTGACCTGCACGTCGGCGGCGGGGAGATCGCCGGCCAGCGGGTCCATGGTCAGCACATAGCCGCCACGGATGACGAAGGAACCGCGCTGGCGCCGCGGGCGGGACGAACGCGGCGAGGCCCGGACCACCCGGCTGATGCTACTGAACAGCGCGTCGCTCATGGTAGGCATGGCCCATGGCCGAACTCATCCCCCGGCGGGTCCTCTTCGGTAACCCGGACCGGACCAGCCCCCGCATCAGCCCGGACGCCAGCACGCTGGCATGGATCGCCCCGCACGAAGGGGTGCTCAACGTGTGGACGGCACCGATGGGGCCGGACGGGGTCGACTGGGCCGCGGCGCGCGTGGTCACCGACGACACCGACCGCGGCATCCGCGTCTACGACTGGGCGCATGACGGGCGGCACCTGCTGTACCTGCAGGACACCGGCGGCGACGAGAACTGGCGCCTGCACGACGTCGACCTGGCGACCATGGTGCGCCGGGACCTGACGCCGTTCGACGGGGTCCAGGCGCAGATCATCGCCACCGAGAAGAAGTTCCCCACCGACGTCCTGGTCGCCCTGAACCGCGACAACCCCCAGCTCCACGACGTCTACCGGCTCGACCTGGTCACTGGTGAGCTGGTCAAGGAGGTGGAGAATCCCGGGTTCGTCGGCTGGGTGGCCGATGCCGAACTGGTCATCCGGTGCGGGATCGCCCCGCAGCCCGACGGCGGCATGGTGCTGATGGTCCGGGACGGCAGCGGCGCGGAGTGGCAGCCGCTGCTGACCGTCGCCGCGGAGGACGCGCTGACCAGCGGCCCGGTCGCGATCAGCGCGGACGGCCGCTCACTGCTGGCGATGAGCTCGGTCGGCGTCAACACCGGTGCGCTGGTCAGGATCGACCTGGCCAGTGGTGCGGCACAGGTGCTGGCGGAGGACCCGGACGCGGACGTGACCGGGGTCCGGCTGCACCCGGACACCCGGGAGCCGCAGATCGTCACCTTCCTCAAGGACCGGTCGGAGTACCTGGCGCTGGACGCCTCGGTCGAAGCCGACCTCGCCGCGATCCGCGCTTTGCACCCCGGCGATCCCGACATCGGCGACGGTGACGACAGCGACGGCATCTGGCTGGTCGGCTTCACCAACGACACCGGCCCTGTGCCCTACTTCGCCTACGACCGGCAGCGCCGCGCAGGCCGGCTCCTGTTCGAGCACCAGCCCGAGCTGTCCCGGTACCAGCTGGCGCCGATGGAGCCGTTCTCCTTCACCGCCCGTGACGGGCTGATCATTCACGGTTATGCGACCTTCCCGCCGGAAGCGGGCCGGTCCGGGCTGCCCATGGTGCTGAATGTGCACGGCGGGCCGTGGGCGCGGGACGCGTGGGGCTTCGACTCCGAGGCGCAGTGGCTGGCCAACCGCGGCTATCTGTGCCTGCAGGTCAACTTCCGCGGCTCGACCGGCTACGGCAAGGCGTTCGTCAACGCCGGCGACCGCGAGTGGGGCGGGAAGATGCAGGACGACCTGCTGGACGCGGTCGCCCACGCGGTCGGCGAAGGCTGGGCCGACCCGGCCCGGGTCGCCATCTACGGCGGCTCGTACGGGGGCTACGCCGCCCTGGCCGGTGCGGCGTTCACCCCCGACGCGTTCTGCTGCGCGGTGGACATCGTCGGCCCCTCCAACCTGAAGACCCTGATCGAGACCATCCCGCCCTACTGGGCTCCCATGATCGCGCTGTTCCACACCCGGGTGGGCAACCCCGAGCAGGACGCCGGGTTCTTGTGGTCGCGCTCCCCGCTGTCCCGCGCGGCCAGCATCCGGACGCCGCTGCTGATCGCCCAGGGCGCCAACGACCCCCGGGTGAAACAGGCCGAGTCAGAGCAGATCGTCGCCGCGCTCCGGGAGGCCGGCATCGACCACGAGTACATGCTCTTCCCCGATGAGGGGCACGGGTTCGCCAAGCCCGAGAACCGGCTGCGCTTCTACGCGGCGGCGGAACGGTTCCTCGCCCGCCACCTCGGCGGCCGGGCGCAGGAGTAGCCATCGATGGTCGAGCTCAAGAGCGACGCCGCGGTGGCGGCGATGCGCGAGGCCGGGCGGGTCGTGGCCCGCGCGCTCGCCGCGGTGCGCGGCAGCGCGGCGGTGGGCACCTCGCTGCTGGAGCTGGACGAGGTGGCGCACGGGGTGATCCGGGAGTCCGGCGCCCGCTCCCCCTTCCTGTACTACCACCCCGGGTTCGCGCCGACCCCGTTCCCGGCCGTCATCTGTGCCTCGGTCAACGACACGATCGTGCATGGCATCCCGGACGCCTACCGGCTCCGCGACGGTGACCTGGTCAGCATCGACTGCGGGGCCGAACTCGGCGGCTGGACCGGGGACGCCGCGATCAGCTTCACCGTGGGCGCACCGGATGTGGCCGACCTGCTGCTGATCGAGACGGCCGACAAGGCACTCGCCGCCGGGGTCGCCGCTGCGGTGGCCGGGGCGCGGATCGGGGACATCTCGGCGGCGATCGGCGCGATCGCCCACGCGGCAGGCTATGGCATCCCGGCCGGGTTCGGCGGGCACGGGATCGGCCGCCACATGCACGAGGATCCCCATGTCCCCAATGACGGCCGGCCCGGCCGGGGCATGCGGCTGCGGCCCGGCCTGGTGCTGGCCATCGAGCCGATGCTGATGGCCGGCGGCGGCGGCGACTACCTGATCGCACGGGACGGGTGGGCGCTGCGGACGGTCGATGCCAGCCGGGCGGCGCACGCCGAGCACACGGTCGCCATCACCGAGGACGGCCCGCGGATCCTCACCCAGCTGTAACCCGTGCCTGCTCCATCAGCGCCGCCAGCGCTTCCTCCGGCTGCAGGACATACACCCCGCCGGCGATCCGCTCGGTGACCCAGATGAGACCGTTTGCATCGACGAACAGGTCGTTGATCTGCGGCACCGGCTGGCCCGGCGGCGGCCGGGGAACCCAGTGCGCGACCTCCACCGGGTGGCTGGGGTCGGCCAGGTCGAAGACCCGCAGCCCGGCACTGAAGTAGGTGGCGAAGATGATCCGCTCGCTGCGGTAGGAGCCGGCCTGGTTCTCGTGCAGGTTGTGGGCACCGAACCGGAGCGGAAGGCCGCCGAAGCCCTCCGGGTGCGGGCACATGGCCAGCACCGCCGGGCTGGCGCCCGACACGTCGATGATCCGGATCGCCCGCTGCGGCGCGCCCGGGCCGTCGGTCACCTGCTCGTCGGTGGCGGCCACCAGTCCCCGGCCGGGCAGGGGCAGGCAGGTGTGGGTGGATCCGCCGTCCCACTGCACGTGCCCCACCTGGTGCGGTCTGGTGATGTCGGTCACATCCAGGATCACCATGCCCGCGTCGTCGTAGCCGAGGTAGGCGCGGCCGCCGGCGATCAGGGCGTGATGGGCCGCGTACCGCTCGCCGGCGGGCCAGCCGGGCTGCTCGTCCTCGTGCTGGCCCGGCCACCACCACCGGGCGGCCTCGGCCGGGTGGGCGGGGTCGGCCAGGTCGAGCACCAGCCAGATGCGGTCGCGGAAATGGCCGGGGATCACCGACATGTGCGCGTACCGGCCGCCGGTCCAGACCACCCGGTGGACGCCGCGCCCGCCGCTGGGCCAGAACCCGGCCTGCTGCGGCCGCAGCGGGTCGTCGAGCCGGTAGACGGCCAGGCCGGCCGAGTAGAGCCCGGCCTCGCTGCGGTAGGGAAACTTCTCGTGGTTGACCAGCAGCAGGCCGTCCGCCACCTGGACCTTGTGGGTATGGGTGTGCGCGGGAGCGCGCCACTGGGTCACCAGCACCGGCCGGGCGGGGTCAGCGACGTCCAGGATCGTGGTTCCCATGCCGGTGGTGCCCATGTGCCCGACGTACAGGGCGTCGCCGTGCCGGATGACCTGCATGCCGTCGCCGTAGCCGGCCAGGTCGTGGTGGGCGAGCACCCGCAGCCCGCGGCTGCTCGCGGTGAGGGTGTCCCCGCTCATGCCCGGGCGGCCTGGCCCCTGCTGACCTGGGCGCCGAGCTGCTCGGCGGCCCAGTCCGCGGCCGCGTACCGGTGGAACGGGGCCAGGTTGGCGCAGCCGTGGTTCCCCTTGTCCAGCAGCAGCAGCTCGGCTGGCCCGGCTGCCTCATCCACCAGGCGCTGCGCGTGCTGCCAGGGGATCAGCCGGTCGAGCTTGCCCATGACCGCCAGCAGCGGGCAGCGGATCAGCTCCGCCCGGCCGGCCAGCGACAGCGTGTCCGCCGTGGCCCGGGCGGTTTCCAGGTCGGGCGTCTTGGACCGGATCCGGAACGCTTCCCGGGTGAGGATTGGCAGGTTGTCCCAGTTGTCGGCGAAGTTGTACGGCCCGGCCAGCGCGATGCAGGCCTTGACGCGCTCGTCCCCGCTGGCCACCCGGGGCGCATAGTAGCCGCCCAGGCTGACCCCCCAGACCCCGATCCGGGCCGGATCCAGCGACGGCTCGGCCTGCAGGTAGTCGATGACCGCCCCGCCCGGCACCTCCCAGTCACCCCGGATCGCGAGGTCGTACTCGGCCTCCCCCTGCCCGGGCCCGTCGACGCTGACGGTGGCGATGCCCCTGGCCAGGAAGAGCTCTTCGGTGCTGCGCAGCTCCTCCTTGGTGGAGTCAAGACCCGGGATCATGATCATTACCGGGTGGGGGCCCTCCCCCGGCGGCAGGCGCAGGACGCCGACGATGTGCGAGCCGTCGAACGGGATCTCGATCCGGCGGCCGGGCGGGTCCAGGTAGGGCAGGGCGTCCATCAGGCAGGCGACGGCCTTGCTGTGGGCGGCCCGCATCTGGCCGAGGTCGTTGACGAACAAGAACTTGGCGAAGTGGTAGTAGACCGCGGCCTGCGACAGGTGCGCACCTGCCGACAGCTCCCGGCCGGCCGTGAGCGCGTCGCGCCCCAGCTGCTCGTGCTCGGCCGCCACCGCGCTCCACCCGGCACACCAGTCGTCCCACGACGCCAGCCCGCTGGTGATCCGCTCGAAGTCCCCGGCCGTCACGCCGTTCATCGTGAACCTCGGCGCCCAGTGGGAGATCGCCATGCTTACCCGGTCATCCATTAATCCTCCCGGCTCTCGCTGGCCAGATCCTGCAAACGAATGCATACTCTCTGGGATAGGCGCGGTCAAGCTGAGGGGAGACGATGGGGCACCACGAGCTGCACGTGACGGTCAACGGCGCCAGCCGCACCCTGCCGTGCGAGCCGGACGCCCCGCTCCTCGACGTGCTCCGCCACGATCTGGGCCTGTCGGGGCCGCGGTTCGGCTGCGGGCTCGGCCTGTGCGGCGCCTGTTTCGTGCTGATCGACGGCCAGGCGCGGTCCTCGTGTGACTTTCCCGCCTGGGCGGCTGAAGGCCGGCAGGTGACCACCGTCGAAGGGCTGCTGGACGGTGAGACGCTGCACGCGGTCCAGCAGGCGTTCATCGACGAGCAGGCCGCCCAGTGCGGGTACTGCACCTCGGGCATGGTGATGACCGCGGTCGCCCTGCTGCGCGGCAACCCCTCCCCCAGCGAGCGGGAGGCGCGGGAGGCGCTCGATGGCAACCTGTGCCGCTGCGGTGCGCACCGCCGGATCGTCAGCGCGGTGCTGAAGGCCGCAAGCCAGGGTCACGCCAGTCAGGAGGCCGGGCAGGCCGCCGGATGAGCACTCCCCCGGAGCTGCCGCCCGATCTGCCGGTCACCCTGGCTGCCAACCCGGTGCTGGCGGGCTGGCTCGACTTCACCGAACCAGGCGTGGTCACCATCTCCTCCGGCAAGGTGGAGTACGGCCAGGGGGTGTGGACCGCGCTCGCCCAGGTCGCCGCCGAGGAGCTGGACGTCAGCCTGGAGCGGGTCCGGGTCGCCCCGGTCAGCACCGCGACCAGCCCCGATGAGGGCATCACCTCCGGCAGCCGCTCCATCGAGGAGTCCGGCTCGGCGCTGCGGCAGGCATGTGCGCAGGCCCGTGAGGTGTTCCTGGCCGCCGCGGCGGACGCCCTGGGCGCCGGCGCGCGGGCGCTGGGCGTCGCCGACGGCGAGATCACCACCGACGCGGGCGGCACCGGCCTGACCTACTGGTCGCTGGCTGGCCCGGGGCTGCTCGACCGGCTGGCCGGCGACCCACGCCCAGCCAAGCAGCCGGGCCGCTGGTCGGTCGCCGGGCGCAGCGCGCCCCGGCTGGACATCCCCGACAAGGTGACCGGCCGGCCCCGGTTCCTGCACGACCTGGTCCTGCCGGGCATGAGGTACGGGCGGGTGGTCCGCCCGCCCGCCCCGGCGGCGTCACTGGCCGGCCTGGACGATCCCGGCCTGCCCGGCGACGTGGTGACCGTCCGTGACGGGTCCTTCCTCGGGGTGGTCGCCGCGGCGGACCGGGCCGCGCTCGCGGCAGCGGCCAGCCTGGCCCGGGCGGCCCGCTGGCAGGTCAGCGACTCACTGCCCGATGAGCGTGACCTGAAGACGTTCCTGCTCTCCTCGCCCGCGCAGGCGGTGACGGTGCACGAGCGGCACGACGAGCAGGCGGCGGCCTCGGTCACCCGCACCCTCACCGCCGAGTTCACCCGGCCGTTCCTGGCCCACGCCTCGATGGCACCCAGCTGCGCGATCGCGCGCTGGGACGGCGCCGGCGTCACCGTCTGGAGCCACACCCAGGGCCCGTTCGCGCTGCGGGCCGCGATCGCGGCCGGGCTGGGCCTGGAGCCGGGCCAGGTGACCGTGAACCATGTCGAGGGGGCCGGCGCCTACGGGCACAACGGCGCGGACGACGTGGCGCTGGACGCCGTCCTGCTGGCCCGGGCGGTGCCCGGGCACCCGGTGCGGGTGCTGTGGTCGCGCGAGGACGAGATGAGCTGGGCGCCGCTCGGGTCGGCCATGCTGGCCCGGCTCACGGCCGGGCTCGATGCCAGCGGGCGGATCGCCAGCTGGCGCCAGGACGTCTGGAGCAACGGGTTCATCGGGCGGCCGGCCACCGGCGGGGAGCCGCGGCTGCTCGCGCTGAGCCACCTGGCCGGGGCGCAGCCGATGAGCCCGGCCCAGGACGGCCCACCGACCGGTGCGATGGGCTCGACCCGCAATGCCGTCCCGGGGTACGACATCGGTGACCTGGTGGTCACCCGGCACCGGCTGCTGGTGATGCCGATCCGGACCTCCTCCCTTCGCTCGCTCGGGGCGTTCCTCAACGTGTTCGCCATCGAGTCGTTCATGGACGAGCTGGCCGCCGAGGCCGGGATGGACCCGGTCGACTTCCGGCTCGCCCACCTCACCGACCCGCGGGCCCGGCGGGTGGTCGAACGGGCCGCCGAGCTGTCCGGGTGGGCACGCCGCCCGGGGGACGACGATGGCGTGGGCTACGGCATCGGGTACGCGCGGTACAAGGGCCTGGCCGGCTACTGCGCGGCCGTGGCCCGGGTGGAAGCCGGCACCGACGTGCGGGTGACCCATATCTGGCTCGCGGCCGACGTCGGCCGGGTCATCAACCCGGACGGGGTGATCAACCAGGTCGAGGGGGGCGCGGTCCAGAGCGCCAGCTGGGCGCTGCGCGAGCGGGTCAGCTTCGACCGGGCCAGGATCACCTCCCTCAGCTGGGACACCTACCCGATCCTGCGGTTCACCGAGGTGCCGCAGGTGGAGGTCGCGATCGTGGACGCGCCCGGGCAACGGGAGACCGGCGCCGGCGAGGTCGCGCAGGGCCCGGTGGCCGGCGCGATCGGCAACGCCGTGGCCGACGCGGTCGGGGTGCGGGTGCGTGACCTGCCGCTCACCCGGGAGCAGGTCGCCCGCGCCATCGAGGAGAGCTGACCGGGCGTCACCGGGCGCGGTCTAGCGGCCAGCTCAGTGCTGGCCAATGCAGTGCGGGCCAGCTCAGTGCTGGCCAGCTCGGCGCTGGCCGAACAGGGCGCTCACCGACTCCCCCTCGTGAATCCGGCGGATCGCCTCGGCCAGGGCGGGGGCCACCGACAGCACAGTGAGCTTGCTGTGCCGCGGCCCGTCCGGGAGCGGCACCGTGTTGGTGCAGACGATCTCGGTGACCTCGGGCTCGGCCGCGATCCGGTCCAGCGCGCCGTCGCTGAACAGGCCGTGCGTGCAGGCGATCCGGACCGACGGCACGCCGTGCTCGCGGAGCTGGCCCAGCAGCTCCAGGACGGTCGTGCCGCGCGCGATCTCGTCGTCGAGCACGATTGCGTCCCGGCCCGTCACGTCGCCGATGATGGAGGTGATGCTCACCTCCTGGTCGCTGAAACGCTGCTTGGCGGCCGCCGCGACCGGCAGCCCCAGCAGCCGGGCGAACGCCGCGGCGGGCTTGGCGTAGCCGAGGTCGGGCGAGACGACGACCGAATCGGGCTTCAGGCTGCCGCGGAAGTAGCCGGCCAGCTCGCGCAGGGCATGCAGGTGATCCACCGGGACCGAGAAGAAGCCGTGCACCTGCGGCGAGTGCAGCGTCATCGTCAGCACCCGCCCGGCGCCGGCGGTGACCAGCAGGTCGGCGACCAGCCGGCCGCCGATCGAGACCCGCGGCACCTCCTTCTTGTCGGAGCGGGCGTAGGAGTAGTGCGGGATGACGGCCGTGACCCTGGCCGCCGAGGCGCCCCGCGCCGCGTCGAGCATGAGCAGCAGCTCCACCAGGTGCTCTTGCACCGGCGGGGTGAGGGGCTGGATGAGGAAGACGTCCCGTTCCCGGCAGTTGGACTGCAGCTGGATTTCCAGGCAGTCGTTGGCGAAGCGCTGCAGCCGGACCGGCAGCAGTGGCTCACCGAGTTCCCGGCAGATCTCCGCGGCCAGGTCCGGGTGGGCGCTGCCGCTGAAGATGGCGATCTCACGCACGGTGCGCACTATGGGGCGGCCGGGGACTGATGGTCCGGCAGGTGCAGGTGCTCGCGGATGGCCTGCTGGATCTCATCCTTGCCGGGCCGCGCGTCGATGGTGGCCACGTACTCCTTGCGCCGGAACAGGTCCAGCACCGGGTTGGTCTTCTCGTGATAGTCGCGCAGCCGTACCGCCAGCGCCTCCTCGGTGTCGTCCTCGCGGCTGACCAGGGTGCCGCCGCAGACATCACAGGTGCCCTCGACGGCGGGCCGGCCGGCGATCAGGTTGTAGTCCATGCCGCAGCCCGAGCACAGGCGGCGGGCGAGCACCCGGCGGCGGACCTCGGCGTCGGGCAGGTCCAGGTGGATCACCCCGTCGATGTCGTAACTCTCCAGGAAGAACTCCGCCTGCCGCCCGTTGCGGGGGAAGCCGTCGATCACGAACCCGTAGTTCCAGTCGTGCTGGCTGAGCCGCTCGGCGGTCACCGCCTCCGCCATGTCGTCCCCGACGAGTTCCCCGGCGGCCATGATGCGCCGCACCTGGGCACCCATCTTCGTGTGCTGCTGCACATGCCAGCGGAAGATGTCGCCGACGCTGATGTGCACCAGGTCCAGGCCCGCCGCGAGCATCGCGGCCTGGGTGCTCTTGCCGCTGCCCTGCACACCCATGATGACGTATTTGCGCATAACGTGACCTGGCGGCTCAGGCGTAGTAGCGGTAGACCGCCTGGGCCACGCAGGCGGGCTTCTCGGCGCCCTCCACCTCGATCGTGAAGTCCACCACCGCCTGCACGGCGTTGACACCGGCGTCCTCGACCGCGCCGAGCCTGGCCCCGAGCCTGATCTTCGACCCCACCGGCACCGGCGCCGGGAAACGGGCCTTGTTCAGCCCGTAGTTGATCCCCATGCTCACCCCGCGTACCTCTGCCAGCTCGCCGAACAGCGGGATGACCAGGGACAGGGTCAGGTACCCGTGGGCGATGGTGCCGCCGAACGGCCCGGCCGCGGCCTTGGCGGCGTCCACATGGATCCACTGGTGGTCGCCGGTGGCGTCGGCGAACGTGTTGACCCGGTCCTGGGTCACCTCCAGCCAGCCGGTGTAGCCGAGGTCGGTCCCGGCCAGGGCCTTGAGCTCGTCGAGGCCGTTCGCGATCACCGTCATGCGGTCTCCTCCTGTGGGTCAGCTCAGATTTCTGTGGGCCAGCTCAGATTTCCCAGCCGCAGCCGGCGCTCGCAGCCCTTGCGGACCCGGGGGTCCAGTGAGGTGCGCAGCAGGGGCCAGTCGGCCTGCAGCAGCCGTGCGTTGACGAAACGGGCCATGTCGTTGCGCCGCCCCTGGGCGAGCACGATGCCGTACAGGCTGCGGCGCAGCCGGTCGTCGGACAGGTCGAACTCGCGGAGACCGGGCCACGCCAGGTGCCGTGGCAGCACCACGACGCCCTGCTCGGGCCCATGCAGCTCGGCCAGGCTGGCGGGCAGGCGCCCGGCCCGGCCGGATCGCCCGGGCAGGAGTAGATCGGTCAAGGGCATGCTCCGATTATCACCGCCCGCCCGCGGCGGCTAACGCCGGGACTCGCGGGCCGTTGTCTGTTTCCCCACTAGACTCGGCGCATGTCCGGCAACCAGGCAGCCTCCCGGTGGAGGTTCCTGATCTCCCCCAGGTGGCTCGGCTGGCACCTGCTGGTGATCGTCAGCGTGCTGGGAATGCTCTGGCTTGGTGACTGGCAGCTGCGTCGTGCGCAAGCGGGCAATGCCCTCAGCTGGGCGTATACCTTCGAGTGGCCGCTCTTCGCGATCTTCGCGGTGGTCTTCTGGGTGAAGACGATCCGTGACGAGTTCAATCCCCCCGTCGCCGCGGACGCCGAGGAGGTGGCGCTGCCCACCGGTGTGCCCGCTCCGGCTGGCGCCGGGCAGCCCGGGGCCGATGGCGGGGACGGCGACCCCGACGACGAGGAACTGGCCGCCTACAACGCCTACCTGGCCCGGCTGACCAAGGAAGTAAGGGGTCACGGCAGGTGGCACGGCCTCAGATAGCGGGCCGGGCAGCCCGAGTGCACCCCAGGAGGAGGATCGTGTGCGCCTGAACGTCACCTTGTACCGGGTGATGGCTTACATCACCGGTGTGGTGCTCATCGTCTTGTGCGTTCTCGCGGTGCTGCAGGTTTTCGTGTCCGACGGCGCGGCGGTGAACGCCGTGGGCACCGTGCACGGTGCCCTGTACATCGTCTACCTGCTGGTCTCCTTCCCGCTGACCCGGAGGCTGCGGCTGGCTCCGTGGCCGACGGTGGCGGTGCTGCTGGCCGGCACCATCCCGGTGATGACGTTCGTGGTCGAGCGCCGCATCAGCCACCGCTACATCGAGCCCGCGCTGGCCGCCGCCCCCGCCCCCGCTGTCAGCTAGCACCGTGAGCTAGCACTCTGTGAGCTAAGGCTGCGCGGGGCGTTCGCCGCTCCGGCACCCTCCGTTTCCACCCTGGTCACGGGCGTGGCGCATACTCACATACATGCCGACGGCATTCCTTGACTACCCGGGCCCGCTGGCCTTCGCCCACCGTGGCGGTGCCGCGCACGCACCAGAGAACTCCTGGCGTGCGTTCGAGCACGCGGTCGGGCTCGGTTACGGGTACCTGGAAACTGACGCGCAGGCGACAGCGGACGGGGTTCTGGTCGCGTTCCACGACCGCACGCTGGACCGGGTCACCGGCCAGCCGGGGCGGGTCTCCCGGCTGACGCTGGCGGACCTCGCCAGCGCCCGCATCGGCGGGACCGAGCCGATCCCGGTGCTGGAGGACCTGCTCGGGACCTGGCCCGACGTGCGCTTCAACATCGACGTGAAGGACGCTCCCGCCATCGTGCCGCTGGCCGGGGTGCTGCGGCGGACCAATGCCTGGGACCGGGTCTGTGTGGTCTCCTTCTCCGCCACCAGGCTCCGGGCCACCCGGCGGGTGCTCGACCGCCCCGTCTGCATGGCGGCCTCGCCGCTGGGCACGGCCGTGGTGCGGTTCGGCGGGCCGCGTAGCGTGCGCGACACTCGTGGCCCGCACCGTTACCGGTTCCTGGACACCCGGCCGGGCACGGCCGGCCCGGGCACGCCAGGCCCGGGCAGCTCGGCCATGGGTGCCCGGCGGCCGCCCACGGCCGGCGAGCGGCCACCGGGGCCGCTCGCCGAGCGCCTCGCGCGGGCCGGGGTGCGGTGCGTCCAGGTACCCGCCCCGGTCACGACGCGGCCCTTCATCGCCCGCGCCCACGCCCTGGGCCTGCAGGTGCACGTGTGGACCGTGAACGACCGCCCCACCATGGAGAGCCTGCTCGACCTGGGCGTGGACGGGATCATGACCGACGAGACCGTGGCGCTGCGTGATGTGCTGACCGGCCGGGGGCAGTGGCATCCCCGCACGGTGGGGTAGCACGGTGGGACAGGCCCACGGGTCACCCCGCCCGGCGAAGAGCGACCAGCCGGGCGGGGTTGGAAACGGGGCACAGTGGGAATCTTGTCCGGGTACTCAGCGTTGACGGACGTGGAAGGCTGAGCGCCTGGGAGGCAATGCCATATGGCCGAACGCGCACTTCGCGGCACCCGGCTCGGGGCGACGAGCTATGAGAACGACCGGAACACGGACCTGGCCCCACGCCAGGAGATAGCTTTCGACTGCCCCAAGGGCCATCATTTTAGCGTGCCGTTCGCCGCCGAAGCGGACGTTCCGGCCACCTGGGAGTGCCGGGTCTGCGGGTCGGTCGCGTTCACCGCCGCCGGGGATCAGCCCAGCCCGAAGAAGGCAAAGCCGCCGCGCAGCCACTGGGACATGCTCCGTGAGCGGCGCTCGATCGCTGACCTGGAGCAGGTGCTCGCCGAGCGGCTTGCGCTGATCCGCGGCGAGCGCGGGCTCGACGCGGCAGAGGTGAAGGAGCCCCGGACCCGCCAGCGCAAGAGCGCTTAGCGGCCGGGCAGCGGCTCAGCCAGGCGGCCGGGCAGCGGCTCAGCCAGCCTGGGCCCGCCGGGCCCGGCCTGGGCGCATGCCGGTGACTCCCCAGATGGCTACCCGCCAGAACGCTTCCGCGACCACGGCCTGGCTCATCTTGCTGGTGCCCCGCTCGCGTTCCACGAACGTGATGGGCACCTCCACAACCTTCAGCCCGGCCCGGATGGTCCGCAGCGCGAGGTCGATCTGGAAGCAGTACCCCTGCGACTCCACCTCGTCGAGCGCGATGCGCCGCAGGGTCGCCGCCCGGAAGACGCGGTATCCCCCGGTCGCGTCCTTGAGATTGAAGCCGAGCAGCAGCCGGGCGTAGGTGTTGCCACCGCGGGACAGGAGCTCCCGTGACCTGGGCCAGTTGAGCACCGACCCGCCCGGAACCCAGCGCGATCCCAGCACCAGATCGGCATCGGTGAGCGCGTCGAGCAGCCGGGGAAGTTCCTCGGGCTGATGCGAGCCGTCCGCGTCCATCTCCACGACCGCCTCGTAGCCGCGCTCCAGCGCCCAGCGGAAACCAGCGATGTAGGCGGCGCCGAGACCGGCCTTGCCGGCCCGGTGCAGGACGTGGATGTGGGAGTCCTCGCTGGCCAGCTTGTCGGCGATCTCGCCGGTGCCGTCGGGGCTGTTATCGTCCACCACGAGCAGGTCAGCGCCGGGCACCGCACTGCGGACGCGGCCCACGATGATCTCGATGTTGTCGCGCTCGTTGTAGGTAGGCACGATGACGGCCACCGGACCGACGGCGCTGCCGGACGTACTGCTCACGTGTTCCTGCCTTCGCGCAACGCCGGGCAGGGCCGCCCGGCATTTCCCCCATGGACGTCATCGCAGGGTACCCCGCCCGCCCGCACCGGTGGCCAAGGTGAGACTTGCGGCATGCCCAGGAGGAATGCCTTTACGTTCCGCATAACCGGGCAATACATTGCCTGGTTGGAGAGGGCCCGGGCATCCCTTCGGACCGGAGTCCGTCCCGTCGGCAACGAGCG
>DATKRG010000368.1:0-7772 GCA_035532275.1 Streptosporangiaceae bacterium
GAAACCCGGTCGCAGTCGCCCAGTCCCGACGTACCTCATCGCGGCAGATTCGGGCGGGTGCATCCGCTCACTTCTGTCACTGGCAGCCGTTTACTTGTAGTGGAATCGGGCTTGCAGGATCACCAGATCATCACCGTCCACTAGGTAGTGCAGCGCCGCGTAAGTCCTTGAGGGGTTCGGCTGGCTGGTCGCCGGGGCTGGCGAGGTAGAGGGTGCAGGCGGTGTCGAGTGCCTGGTTCGGGTGCCCGGTGCGGTGGCCGTCGAGGAGGACGGCGTCCGCGTAGCTGTCCCTTGACAGCTGGGACGGCTATTGCGGCGGCGCCCCGTTCTGCTGTGGTGGAGGCACGTCCCTATGTGCTCGTAGAGCCGGCTACGGCTGCGTGAACATGAGGATCCTCGGTGCTCGGAGGAGTCTGGCCTGGCCCGCGTCCCGTTTCTGGCCCGTATGTATGCACGCAGAAATGACGGCGGCGGTCTCGTCCCAGGTGTCCAGCCGCATGCCCGTATTCAGCCCGGCGGCGCAGGCCCGCAGCGAGGCGTACTTGGCTTCCCGGCGGGCGTGTTCGTCGGCCAGGACCGGTTCGAGGAAGCCGGCGTGGGCCATCTTCTGCTGGCGGGCCAGGGTCAGCCGGTCCGGGAGTGTAGGCAGCATCCGCCCGAGCTTGAGCGCCCGCAGCGTCGTGCGCAGGTCCGGGCTGATCACATCGCGAACGGTGGCACTCATGGGGTGCCCTCCTTCCCGTCGCCGATGAGGGTCAGCTGGGTGCTGGGCCGGTATTCGGCCGGGTCACGGGCGAACGGGGCACCGGTGGCGGCCGCCGTGCGGGGCGGCGGGGGTATGTTCCCAGCGGCCTTTTCCAGCATCGAGGCGATCTTGGTGATGTTGACGACGTCCTGGTCCAGTGCCCGCTGGCAGGCGGCATCGACTGGGCCGAGCCCGGCCCAGCGCGAGAAAGGGGGCATGACGGCAAATGCCGCCCCTGCCAGTCGTACCGGCAGGGGCGGCGACCCGTAAGAGAAACTGATAGGTCAGCCGGTGATGCTGACCTTGCCGTCTTCGAGGTGGCCGACGTAGCGGCGCGACCAGGAGGCGTCGCCGCTGATCGTGACCGACAGGTCGTACCACCCGTCGGTGGAGCCGCACGGGTCGACCTCGTGTGTCGCGCTGCGGTGCGCGGGCACGTGGTACGTCCGAGCGGGCTCCTTCGAGTAGTTGTTGGACACGACCGTGAACGTCACGGCCTCTTTGCCGCTGTTGGTCAGCTTGAGCGCGAGCTTGGGCTTGGGGCTGAAGCCGCCCTGGTAGTACGCCGCCGTCACCTGCGCGGTCGCGCCCGGGGCGCTGACGTCGCCGGTGAAGTGCCGAAGGAAGCGGTTGGGGCCCACGATGGTCAGGTCGTAGGCACCGTCGCCGTGGCCCGCGCCAATCTCGGCCGAACCGGAGACGGTCGTGTTCCAGATAGCGGGCGACGGGGCGATCGTGCACTGCCCCGGGAAGCTGCTGGGGTAGTCCGCGATGTTTACGTCCGGCGCCGCGTTGTTGTAGACCGAGAAGTGGCTCGCCTTGCGGACGTGCGGCCCGTTGTTGCTGAACGACAGGTTCGCCTCGACCGCCCCGTTGCTGCCGAACGTGAACCCGTCGAGGTTGGCGTTGGGCTGGTACGGCAACGGGCGGGCCAGCTTGGTGCCGGGCTCCTGCACCGGCATCACGTTGTCCGCCGGGACCGGGTGGTACGACCGGGGCTCGCCGATGGGCGCGCCGGGGTCGGGCAGATCCGGCATCCCGAAGACCGGGTTGCCGAAGTCGAAGGCGCCCGTGAGGTCACCGCAGACGCTGCGGCGCCAGGCGCTGATGTTCGGGCAGATCGTCGGCTTGCCGAGCGCCTCGGTCCACTTCTCCAGGAACTGGATCACCGAGGTGTGGTCGGAGACCTCCGAGGTCACCCAGCCGCCCCGGGTCCACGGCGAGATCAGCAGCAGCGGCACCCGGAAGCCGAGGCCGACCGGCAGCGGTGCGGGAGCCAGCGACGTCTCCAGGTAGAACTCGTCAGTGGTCCCGGGGGCCGGAACCGGCGGCGGGACGTGGTCGAACTGGCCGTCGTTCTCGTCGAAGTCGATGATCACGAGAGTGGAGTTGAAGACGTCCGGGTCGGCGTTGAGCGCCTTGAGCACCTGGTTGATGTAGTAGGCGCCGTCGTGCGGGGCGCCGTCCGGGTGCTCGGAGTACTGCTGGTTGGTGACGACCCAGGAAACCTGCGGCAGTGTGCCCGCGAGGACGTCGTTCCTGATCGCCAAGGCCAGGTTGTCGCCATTCTGAGCCTCGGCAGGATACGGCTCCGGCACGATGGCCACGCCGTTGTCGTACCACACCACGCCGGGAGCGGGCGTGCCGCCCTGCTCGGGGTCGTACTGGGCGAACGTGGCGAAGTACTCCGCGCCGTTGTCGCCGTAGTTGTCGCTGCCCTGGTAGACCTTCCAGGTGACGCCCGCGGCCTGCAGCGTCTCGGGGTAGCTCTGCCACTTCAGGAACTTGCCGAGCTCGTCGCCGCCGCTGTAGGCGACGAAGGTGCCGTGCTTCTGGTCGGCGTTGATCGTCCCGCTCCAGAGGTAAGTGCGGTTTGGGCCGGTCGCGCTGAGCACCGAGCAGTGGTAGGCGTCGCCGGTCGTGTAGGCGTCGGCGAGGGCGTAGTGGAACGGGATGTCGTCGCGGTTCAGGAAGCCCAGCGTGGTGGGGCCGCCCTTGGCGTAATACCAGGCGTTCATCAGGCCGCCGTACCATGCGCCGTGCTGGCTCTCCCAGCTGTGGCCGGTCCCGCCGTAGTTCTGCGCGCCGACCTCCGGGCTAGGCGGCTGCGCGCCGGAGAATGTTCCGGAGCTCAGCTGCCACGGGTACTGCGTGCCCGTGACTGGCTGCCCGGGCGGGGTGGTGGGCTGCTGCCACACCGAGTAACCGCCGGGCAGGGTGATGGTGGAGCGGTCGCCGAACCCGCGGACGCCCTTGAGGGAGCCGAAGTAGTGGTCGAAGCTGCGGTTCTCCTGCATGAGGATCACGACGTGCTTGATGTCGCGGATGTCTCCGTACCGGCCGCGCTTGACAGCACGGTCGGCGAGCGCGCCGGTCGCCGGGGTGACGGACGCCACTACCGCGGCTCCGGTGACGGCGGCGGCCCGACGGATGAGATTCCTGCGGGACAGGTCGGTCATGGGGGCGCAACCTCCGGGTAGGTTCGGGGAGAAGCTCAGCCGAACCTACGGGCGGCATCCAATGGCCAGGCGACATGGAGTTGAACGCTGATCAAAGTGAGCAAGAACCACAGGGCGGCCCTGATCTGCACGACCGCCCGCCGCGTCGTGCGTTCGGCATCGGCTTCCGCAGGCACGTCGGCACCGCACTGATCCAGCGGAACGGGCCTGGCGGAAGGGTGATTCCGCCACGGCCCAGCGCCCGCGCCTGAGCGCCCGGCGTCAGCCGCCACTGCATCTCATTCAGATGCGGCTTGGCTGCTTATCCTGGCTGACCCGAGCAGATGGCTGTAAGCCGGTGGCGATGCCCGGGCCGAGGGAAAGCGTGGAGGACCGCGGCCAGCAGCGATGCCGGAGACGCACCGCAATGCAGCAGAAGTTCGGCTGGCACTGGCTCGGGTCCTGCTGCTGCGATCGGGTCGGCCTCGCCGCTGTCGGATGCGTCGTAGATGAAGCGCGAGCAGATGTCCCGGTAGAGGTGTGCCACCCCGGCGGCCGTTGCTGGCACTCCCGCAGCGGCCAGCAAGGCCGCCCGGCTGGCAGCGCGGCGGTGTTCACCCGGGTCCGCGATCGGCACGCCGGACACGATCGGAGCGATCGCGGTGACCCATTCCCGCCGCTGCCGCAGCGCCTCGCGTACGCCGGGCAGCCCGAGGATGGGCAGGATGCTAGCCACTGGGTTGCTGGGCGCCAGCACGATGAGGTCGGCCGACTCGATAGCCGCCAGGACTCCTGGTGCGGCCGAAGCCTGGTCGAGTCCCTCGAAGTGAACGCGCCGCAACTGCGGCCCGCACTGATCGCGGATGAGATACTCCTCGTAATGCAGCAGTCGCCCGTCCGCGGTCTCGATCAGTGTGGCGACCTCGTCCTCGCTCATCGGCAGTACCCGCGCCGTCACGCCAAGTGCGCTAGCCAGGCGCGCGGTCACCGCCACGAGGCCAACGCCATCACGGATCAGCCCAGTCCGGTACAGGTGCGTCGCGAGGTCCAGGTCGCCGAGGTTGAACCATACATCGGGGCTCAGGTCCCTGAGCGCTGTCATGCACCGGAACGACTCGCCGTGCACGCCCCAGCCGCGCTGGGTGTCCTGCCGGCCGGAGAGGGCATACAGGGTGGTGTCGATGTCAGGGCAGATCTTGAGCCCGAACTGCCATAGGTCGTCGGCGGTATTGACCACCAGGGTCATGTTCTCCGGCCCGGCCGCCTGCGCCAGCAGGCGCCACAGCCGTGACGCGCCGATGCCGCCGCCGAGGCCGACGATGCGGCCACCGATGCCGCCCATGTCAGCCTGGTCCGGCTTCCGGTGCTGGCAGCCGCAAGCCCCGGTGGCCGAGCAGATGCGCCTTGGTGTCCAGATAACGCCGGTTGTGCGCTGTGACCGTGGCCGGCATCGCCACCACCTCGCTGCATCCGATGCCACCGGCGGCCAGCGCCGCCCACTTACGCGGGTTGTTGCTGAGCAGCCGGACGCTGCGTATGCCCAGGAAGCGCAGTGCCGCGACAGCGGGCGAGTAGTCCCGGGCGTCGACGGGCAGCCCCAGCGCCAGGTTCGCCTGGACCGTGTCGAGGCCTTGCTCCTGCAGCGCGTAGGCCCGCAGCTTCTGGGCCAGGCCGATCCCGCGGCCTTCATGGCCGCGCAGGTAGATGAGCACGCCTGCCCCCTCGGCCGAGATCGCGCTGAGCGCGTGGTCCAGCTGCTCTCCGCAGTCGCAGCGCAGGGAGCCGAGAACCTCGCCGGTCAGGCACTCAGAATGGATGCGGACCAGGACCTGCGCTGTCCCCGTACGGCCGTGCAGCAAGGCGAGGTGCTCGGTGCCGCCGGGCCCGGTGGTGAAAGCCAGGGCAGTGAAGCGGCCGTGGCTGGTCGGCAGTGCGGCCTCCGCCAGGACCCGCACGCCGCGATGCTGTGGGCTGGGTGCGAGGCTGGTGAGCGCGATCTCTGGGGCCGCGCTGCCCGCCATATCAGCGACCATGCTCGTGGCCGGTGGGCGGCACGAACTGCGCGCCTTGCTGGGCGAGATCTTCCGGCCGCCCGGGGATGCAGACGATGTCGCCGAACACGTTGACGCCGTTGTGGATGAGGAAGCTCTCGACCGCCAGGTTGGGCGGGGTGCCAGCGTCGTGGCGGCGCCGGGCGGTGAGTTCCGGATAGTCGAGCCATTTCTCCAGCAGGGCGTCCGGGCCGAGCTGGTGCTCGGCGCAGAACGTGAGCAGCTCACGGTGCAGGTCAGCGATTTCCGCGGCGCTCATCCCGACCCGGCTGCCCAGCAGCCCCGTCCATCGCTCGACCGCCGGGCTGGTCATGACGCCACCGCCGCGCGAGGATGGCAAGCCGGGCCGGCCTGCTGGTAGAGCGTGGTGCGCTGGACGAGGCGGCGGCCGAGCGGTTCGGTTATCTGCCGGAACGCGGATTCGTTCATGACCTGGCCATGCGCCGCGCCGGCTGCCCGGCTGATGTTCTCCTCCATCAGCGTGCCGCCGAGGTCATTGACCCCGGCCTGCAGAAGCTGGCGGGCGCCCGCGGGCCCGAGCTTCACCCAGGATGCCTGGATGTTGCCGATCAGGCCGTGGTACGCGATCCTGGCCACCGCGTGCACCAGCAGGGCTTCCCGCCAGGTGGGCCCGCGGCGGGCCGCGCGTTTGAGGTAGACCGGGGCGGCCATGTGAACGAACGGCAGCCCGACGAATTCCGTGAAACCGCCCGTCTCGCGCTGCAGTTCACGGGTCCGCAGGATGTGCCTGGCCCAGTGCACCGGCCCTTCGACGGAACCGAACATCATCGTGATGTTGGAGCGCAGGTCGACCGCATGGGCCGTCCGGTGGGCTTCCAGCCACTGCTCGGTATTGATCTTGTCGGGGCACAGGACGGCTCTCACCTCGTCGTCCAGGATCTCCGCGGCGGTGCCGGGCAGTGAGCGCAACCCTGCCGCCTGCAGGCGCCGCAGATAGCTGTCGAGTGGCTCGCCGAGCCGCCGTGCGCCCTCGGTCACCTCGAGCGCGGTGAAGCCGTGGATGTGAATGCCGGGCACCTCAGCGTGGATCGCGGTGGTTACGTCGACATAGAAGTTGCCGTCGAAGTGCGGGTGGATGCCGCCCTGCAGGCAGACCTCGGTAGCGCCGAGTTCCCACGCCTCGCGGGCGCGGGCGGCAATCTCCTCCAGGGTGAGCAGGTAGGGGCGGCCCCGCAGGTTCAGCGACAGCGGTCCCTTGGAGAATCCGCAGAACCCGCACCGGAACGTGCAGACGTTGGTGTAGTTGATGTTGCGGTTGACGACGTAGCTGACGGTGTCGCCGACGGTCTCGCTGCGCAGTTCGTCGGCCAGCCCGGCCACCGCGGCCACCTCCGGCCCGCGCGCGGAGAACAGCGTGACGAGTTCGGACTCACCGAGTTCCTGGCCCGCGCGAACCCCCTGGAGTACCTCACCGACCGCGCCGCCGGCCTGGGGGTTCGCCAGGAGCAGGACGACCGGGTCTGTGTCCGCCCCGCAGTACCAGGCGGTGGAGCGCCGCCCGATCTGCACCACCTCCGCACCGGTGCCGGCATTGACCGCGGCCTGGTGGCGTTCCGGCCATACGGCCCCGGGGTCGTCGCGGCCGAGGCCTTCGGCGTCACTGCGGTCGAGCACACCGAACCGTACCGCCTGGTTCAGCCATCGCTGCGGATCACGGGCGAATTCGGGATAGACGGTGAGCCGCGGCGCAATGGTCATCCCCGCCGCTTCGGTGGCGGCGCGCAGCACGCCGATCGCCGGCCATGGCCGCTCCGGGTTGACGTGGTCGGCGGTGACCGGCGAGACGCCTCCCCAGTCGTCGATCCCGGCGTTGAGCAGGTCCGCCAGCTGGCCGGGCTCGGCGAGATTGGGCGGTGCCTGGACATGCACGTCCGGTGGCAGCACCAGCCGGGCCATCGCGATCGCCTGCAGATGCTCGGCGGGCGGGCAGGGCGGAGCGTGCCGCATCCGGGTGCCGGGCTTGGGCAGGAAGTTCTGCACGATCACTTCCTGCACGTGCCCGTGCCTGCGGTGGCTGCCGGCGATCGCCTCCAGCGCCGTCAGCCGGCCGCCCGCGGTCTCGCCGATGCCGACGAGGATGCCCGTGGTGAACGGGATCCGGAGTTCCCCGGCGGTTTCGAGGGTGGCGAGCCGCCGGGCCGGGTCCTTGTCCGGTGCGCCGCGGTGCGCCGCCAGGTCCGGGCGCAGTGATTCGATCATCATGCCCTGCGACGGCGCGACCGTGCGCAGTCTCGCCAGTTCCGCGGCTGGCACCGCTCCGGCGTTGACGTGCGGGAGCAGCCCAGTCTCGCCGAGTACCAGCTCGCACATAGCGGCGAGGTAGTCCACGGTGGACCGGTAGCCACGGGCGGCCAGCCACTCCCGGGCGGCCGGGTACCGGTCCTCGGGGCGCTCGCCGAGGGTGAACAGCGCCTCATGGCATCCCGCCTCCGCTCCCGCGGTGGCGATCGCGAGCACCTCGTCCGGTGACAGGTAGGAGCTGGGCAGGCGCCGGGGCGCGGTCGCGAAGGTGCAGTA
>DATKRG010000369.1:0-2434 GCA_035532275.1 Streptosporangiaceae bacterium
GTCCACGACGGCGGCCAGTACGAGTGGGACTCGGCGGCGCCGGTGGCGGTGGCGCTGGCCGCCGGGCTGCACGCGTCCCGGCTGGACGGCTCAAAGCTGGAGTACAACAAGGCGGCACCCTGGCAGCCGGATATCCTGATCTGTCCGGAGGCGCTTGCGGGCCGGTTGCTGACCGCGATCGGGGCCGTGCGGCGTGCCGGGACCGAGTAGGGCTCAACGCCCGCCAGCGCCACCTGTCCTGCCCGACGACCCGGAGTCCGCCCGATGGCCTTGATGCGTTCCGACTACTCGCTCTCCCAGCTCGATGTGCTCGAATCCGAGTCCATCCACGTGATGCGGGAGGTGGCGGCCGAGTTCGAGCGGCCGGTGCTGCTGTTCTCCGGCGGCAAGGACTCCATCGTCATGCTGGCCCTGGCCGAGCGGGCGTTCTGGCCGGCCAGGATCCCGTTCCCGGTCATGCATGTGGACACCGGGCACAACTTCACCGAGGTGATCGAGTTCCGGGACCGCCGGGTCGAGCAGGCCGGGGTCCGGCTGGTGGTGGCCTCGGTCCAGGACTCGATCGACGCGGGCCGGGTGGCCGAGGAGACCGGCCGCTGGGCCAGCCGGAACCGGCTGCAGACCACCACCCTGCTGGACGCGATCAGCGATCACCGGTTCGACGCGGTGTTCGGCGGCGCCCGCCGGGACGAGGAGAAGGCCCGCGCCAAGGAGCGGGTGTTCTCCTTCCGCGACGAGTTCGGGCAGTGGGACCCCAAGAACCAGCGGCCCGAGCTGTGGAGCCTGTACAACACCCGGATCAGGATGGGCGAGCACATCCGGGTGTTCCCGCTGTCGAACTGGACAGAGCTGGACATCTGGCAGTACATCGCCCGCGAAGAGCTGGAGATCCCCTCCATCTACTTCGCGCACCCGCGTAACGTTTTCGAGCGGGACGGGATGCTGCTCGCCGACAACCCGTACATCCCCCGGGGCGAGGACGAGCAGGTGTTCGAGACCATGGTGCGGTACCGCACGGTGGGCGACATGACCTGCACCGGGGCGGTGGAGTCGGCAGCGGCCACGATCGAGACGGTCATCGCCGAGATCGCGGCCACCCGGATCACCGAGCGGGGGCAGACCCGCGCGGACGACCGGACCAGCGAGGCCGCCATGGAGGACCGCAAGCGGGAGGGGTACTTCTGATGAGCAGCGTGCCTGAGGACGTGGCCGCGGCCAGCCCCTGGCCGAAGGACCGGCACACCGACATCCTGCGGCTGGCCACGGCCGGCTCGGTGGACGATGGCAAGAGCACCCTGATCGGGCGGCTGCTCTACGACTCGAAGGCGATCTTCGAGGACCAGCTGGCGGCCGTGGAGCGCAGCAGCCGGGACCGGGGAGAGGAATACACCAACCTGGCCCTGCTCACCGACGGGCTGCGCGCCGAGCGGGAGCAGGGCATCACCATCGACGTCGCCTACCGGTACTTCGCGACCCCGCGGCGCAAGTTCATCATCGCCGACACCCCGGGGCACATCCAGTACACGCGCAACATGGTCACCGGCGCCTCCACTGCCGACCTGGCGATCGTGCTGGTGGACGCCCGCAACGGGCTGACCGAGCAGAGCCGCCGGCACGCCTTCCTGGCGACGCTGCTGCGGGTGCCGCACCTGGTGCTCGCGGTGAACAAGATGGACCTGGTCGGCTACGACTCGGCCGTGTTCGAGGAGATCACCGCCGAGTTCTCCGCGTTCGCCGCCAAGCTCGACATCGGCGACCTATCTTTCGTGCCGATCTCCGCGCTGCACGGCGACAACGTGGTCCAGCGCAGCGAGAACATGGCCTGGCATGACGGGCCGCCGCTGCTGCGCCACCTGGAGCACGTGCACATCGCCTCCGACCGGAACCTGATCGACGTCAGGTTCCCGGTCCAGTACGTCATCCGCCCGCACCAGGCGACCCACCCTGAGCTGCACGACTACCGCGGCTACGCGGGCCAGGTAGCGGGTGGCGTGCTCAAGCCCGGCGACGAGGTGATGCACCTGCCGTCCGGGCTGACCACCAAGATCGCCCGGATCGACACCGCCCGGGGACCCGTCGAGGAAGCGTTCTCGCCGATGTCGGTCACCCTGGTGCTGGAGGACGACCTGGACATCTCCCGTGGGGACCTCATCTGCCGGCCCCACAACCAGCCGATGGTGACCCAGGACGTGGAGGCGATGGTCTGCTGGATGTCCGATACCGTGGCCCTGACGCCGCGCAGCCGGGTCGTCGTCAAGCACACCACCCGCACCGTGAAGGCGCTCGTCCGCGACCTGCACTACCGGCTGGACGTGAACACGCTGCACCGGGAGGAAGGCGTCGACCGGCTCGGCCTGAACGAGATCGGCCGGGTCACCCTCCGCCTGACGCAGTCGCTGTTCTGTGACCCGTACAGCCGCAACCGGCAGACCGG
>DATKRG010000370.1:0-1066 GCA_035532275.1 Streptosporangiaceae bacterium
CTGCGGGCTCGCCCCGTTCGGCTGCCGCGCTCGCCTGCGCCGCGAGCACCAGGGCGGCCAGTTCCCCGTCCAGGCCAGCCGCGTCCGGCGGGCTGGCGGTCCGCCCGGTGGCATACAGCACCAGGTCAACCAGCACGCCAAGCGGGGGGCCGAGATCCTCCCGCAGCCGGCCCGGCTCCTGGCTGCCGGTGTCGATGACGAACCGGTTGAAGCGGCTGATCAGGTCGTCGCCGGTGAATGCGGCCAGTGCGCCGTCGAAATTGCCCCGCAGGGCACGCTCGTAGCCGCGCAGGGAGGGCGGCCACCGGCCGGGCAGGCGGCCTGCCAGCAGGTCGTCGCGCACCAGCCGCGACGGGGCGTCGTCGGGCAGCAGGAGGTAGCCGAACGGCAGCGGGAACGCGCCAATCGGCAGCGGCCGCGCCGGCGCGCGGCCCGGTGGCGTGGTGTCAGCCATGGACCGGTCCTTCGATGTCGCGCTCGGCCCCCCGCTTGATGCAGCTCGCGAACGCCGGTTCGGCCCGGATCAGCCGCAGCACCTGCTCCATGGCACCGCGCACCGGCGCGCTGAGCTCGCCGCCCGGCGCGGTCTGGCCGGCCTCGATCAGGTAGACGGTGACATCGGCAGGGTAGCCGTCGCCGAGCAGCCAGCGGGCGAAGGCCAGCGCGTGATCCCAGCGGAACGAGTGCGTGTGCAGGCCGGCCAGCGGCGGCAGGTCCTCGACCGCGGGGCCGGGAACCTTGAACACGGTTCCCGGGTCCGTGCCGGTGATGCACGCGTCCACGATGATCACGCGCTGGGCGCCGCGCATCTGGAATGCGACGTCCATGCCTGCGGTCCCGCCGTCGACCAGCCGGACCCCAGCGGGCACGCCACCGTCCCAGAGGTGACGGACCAGCACCGGCCCGGCGCCATCGTCACCGCGCAGCAGGTTGCCGCAGCCCACCACGAGCAGTTCGCAGGCGAGGGCGGGATCTGGCGGGTCCAGGCGCGGGGCCGGTGCGGTCATGTGGTCTCCTTGGCAGGACAGCTACACCATCCCGTTGATGGCGAACTTGCTCAGCTCCC
>DATKRG010000371.1:0-8700 GCA_035532275.1 Streptosporangiaceae bacterium
AGCAGGTCCTCGCTGGTCACCTTGGCCAGGAAGGGATGGGTGGCCAGGCTCGGCGCCACCGCGTTGACCCGGATGCCGTGCCCGGCAACGTCCAGCGCGGCACAGCGGGTCAGGGCCATCACCCCTGCCTTCGCCGCCGCGTAGTGTGCCTGGCCCGGCTGGGCGCGCCAGCCGAGCACCGACGCGTTGTTGACGACGGCGCCGCCGTGACCCTGGGCGACCATCTGCCGCAAGGCGGCCCTGGTGCAGCGGAACGTGCCGGTCAGCGTGACATCCAGCACCCGCGACCACTGCTCGTCGGTCATCTCCAGCACCGAACTGGTGCCACCGAGCCCCGCGTTGTTGATCATCACGTCGATCCGCCCGAAACGCCGGACCGCCCCGGCTACCAGCGCCCCGACCTGCTCCTCGTCGGTCACGTCGCAGCCCGCCGGCCACACCCGGTCCCCGTGCGCCTGCGCCAGCTCGTCGTGGGCAGCGGCCAGCCGCCGCGCGTGCTGGTCGCTGATCACCACCTGGGCGCCTTCTTCCAGGCAGCGGCACGCCACAGCCGACCCGATGCCGGTGCCGGCCGCCGCGGTGATCACCACGACCTTGCCAGCCAGCAGGTCCCGCCCGGCGGGCGGGGTGGGCCGGCTCGGCTCCCGCCCGGCGGGAGGGGCGGGGACGCTCGGCTCCCGCCCGGCGGGCGGGGTCGCTGGCGGCGGGATCACGTGCGGGCCTGGCGGGGCAGGCCGAGTGCGCGCTCGGCGATGATGGTGCGCTGGATCTCGTCGGACCCGCCGTAGATCGTGTCGGCCCGGCTGAACAGGAACAGCCGCTGCCAGTCGTCCAGGTCATAGGGCTCGCCGCGGGCCACCATCGACGGGGCGCCCAGCACCTCCATGGCCAGTTCGCCCAGGTCCTGGTGCCACCGTGACCAGAGCAGCTTCATGACCGATGCCTCAGCCGCCGGCGGCCCACCCGCGGCCGGTGCCCCCGGATCGGCGGCCAGCGTCCGCAGCGCGTGCGCCCGCATGACCTCCAGCCCGATCCACGCCCTGGCCAGCTTGTCCCGCAGCAGCGGATCGGCTGCCGCGCCGGTCCGCCGGGCTTCCGCCACCAGCCGGCCAAGCTCACGCTCGAACCCGATCTGCTGGCCGAGGGTGGCCACGCCCCGCTCGAAGCCGAGCGTGGCCCGGGCGACCCGCCACCCGTCGCCGACCTCGCCGACCACCAGGTCCCGGTCGGTGCGGGCACCGTCGAAGAAAACCTCGTTGAACTCGGACGTGCCTGTGAGCTGGCGGATCGGGCGGACGGTGATCCCGCTCTGGCGCATCGGGACCAGCAGATACGACAGCCCCTCGCCACGCCGCGAGCCGGGCTGGGTGCGGGCCAGCACGAAACACCAGTCGGCCACATGCGCCAGCGACGTCCACACCTTCTGCCCGGTGATCACCCACTGATCGCCGTCGAGTGCGGCCGTGGTCGCCACGGCGGCCAGGTCCGACCCGGCGCCCGGCTCTGAGTAGCCCTGGCACCAGAGCTCCTCGACCGTTGCGATGGCGGGCAGGAACCGGCGCTGCTGCTGTGGGGTGCCGAACGCGATCAGTGTCGGCCCGAGCAGTTCCTCACCCAGGTAGCCGACGCGGGCGGGGGCACCGCTGCGCGCGTACTCCTCGTAGAAGATGACCTGCTGCGCGAGCGTCGCCTCGTGGCCGCCGTGCTCGGCCGGCCAGCCCAGGCAGGTCCAGCCGGCGGCCGCCAGGTGCCGGTTCCAGGCCAGCCGCCCGGCATGCGCCTCGTGCTCGCGGCCGGGACCGCCTGCCCCGCGCAGCTCGGCGAAACGGCCGGTCAGGCTCTCGGTCAGCCACTGCCGGACGCGGTCGCGGAAGTCCTCGTCCTGCGGGCTCACCAGCACCCGTGCCTCCCCTGCGACGGACCCGCGGGCCCGCGGGGGGGGTCGCAGGCCCGCGGGAGCACCGTGTCTGGCCAGCAACTGCCGCCGCGCGTAGGCTCAGCCTACCAAGCACTTGCTTCCCTTGGAGGGACGGTGGAGCTGACAGTCCCGGCCGCCGTCGAGCACGCGGCACGGGAGTTCGGCGACGCGCCCGCCCTGGCCGAGCCGGGCGGTCCACGGATCAGCTACCGCGAGCTGCACGAGCGGGTGGTGACTGCCGCCAGGTCGCTCATCGCCGAGGGCATCGCCCCCGGGGACCGGATCGCCATCTGGTCGCCCAACACCCATCACTGGGTGCTCGCGGCGCTCGGCGCGCTCCACGCCGGCGCGACTCTGGTCCCGGTCAGCACCAGGTTCACCGGCCACGAGGCGCTCGACGTGATCAGCCGCAGCGGCGCCCGCGCCCTGTTCGTCGCCGGCCCGTTCCTGCGCACCGACCGGCTCGCCACCCTCCGCGCCGCCGCGACCGACAAACCCCCAGGCGCTGAACGGGATACGGGCGACCCCAGCCTGGACCGGCTCACGCTCGTGGTGCAGATCCCCGTCGAGGCCAGCCAGGCGGCCGGCACGCCAGCCAACGGAGCCAGCCTGGCCGGCGCGCGCAGCGCGCCGGCTGGGGACGCCATCGGCTGGGCCGCCTTCCTGGACCGGGCGGCCTGCGTCCCGGCTGCCGCGGCCCGCGAGCGCGCCGCGGCAGTGAGCCCCGGGGATGTCAGCGACATCATGTTCACCTCCGGCACGACCGGGCGGAGCAAGGGAGCGATGACCGCCCACCGGCAGTCGCTGGCCGTCGCCCGGGCCTGGGCCGAGTGCGGCTGCCTGACCAGCGCCGACCGCTACCTGGCGGTCAACCCGTTCTTCCACAGCTTCGGCCTCAAGGCGGGCATCCTGGCCTGCCTGGTCAGCGGCGCCGCCCTGGTGCCGCAGCTCGTCTATGACGCGGAACGGGCGATGGCCCTGGTCGAGGCCGAGCGGATCACCGTGTTCCCCGGACCGCCCACGATCTACCAGACGATCCTGGACCACCCGGACCGCAAGGCCCACGACCTGTCCAGCCTGCGGCTCGCGGTGACCGGCGCGGCGACCGTCCCGGTCGCCCTGATCGAGCGGATGCGGCGGGAGCTGAGCTTCCAGACGGTGCTCACCGCCTACGGGCTGACCGAGGCGGTGGTAGCCACCATGTGCCGCCCCGGCGACGACCCGCAGACCGTGGCCCGCACGTCGGGGCGGGCCACCGCCGGCTTCGAGGTGCGGGTGGCGGGGCCGGACGGGAGCGAGGCCGCCACCGGTGAGGCCGGCGAGATTCTCCTGCGGGGACCGAACCTGATGCTCGGCTATGCCGGCGACCCGGAGGCGACGCGTGCCGCCATCGACTCCGGCGGCTGGCTGCACACCGGTGACATCGGTCACCTGGACCCGGCCGGGAACCTGGCCATCACCGACCGGCTCAAGGACATGTACATCTGCGGCGGCTTCAACGTGTACCCGGCCGAGGTGGAGCAGGTGCTCGCCCGGCTGGACGGCGTCGCGGAGTCGGCCGTCATCGGGGTGCCCGACGCCCGGCTCGGCGAGGTGGGCCGGGCGTATGTGGTGACCCGGCCCGGCGACCTGCTGGACGCCGCCGACGTGCTGGCGTTCTGCCGGGAGCGGCTGGCCAACTACAAGGTGCCCCGGCAGGTCGTGTTCCGCGCGGACCTGCCCCGCAACCCGTCCGGCAAGACACTCAAGCGAGTGCTGCGGGAGGAGAAGCCATGACTGACCAGAGCGTGCGTGACGAGCAGGCCGCGGGCCCCGGGCCTGCGGGGTCCGGGCCCGTGCGCTACGAGCAGCGCGGCTCGGTCGCGGTGGTGACACTCAACCGGCCGCGTTACCGCAACGCCCAGAACTCCGCGATGACCTACGCCCTGGACGCGGCCTTCGCCCGGGCCGTGAACGACCCGGGCGTCGCCGTGATCGTGCTGGCCGGTGCTGGCGAGCATTTCTGCGCGGGGCATGACATCGGCACGCCGGAACGGGACGCCCATCTGCCGTTCGACCGGCAGGCGGTGCTGTGGTGGGACCACGTCGGCAAGGCCGGCGCCGACGCCCGTTACGCCCGCGAGATGGAGGTGTACCTCGGGATGTGCCGGCGCTGGCGGGAGATGCCCAAGCCCGCCATCGCGATGGTGCAAGGTGCGTGCATCGCCGGTGGTCTCATGCTCGCGTGGGTGTGCGACCTGATCGTCGCCGCCGACGATGCCTTCTTCGCCGACCCGGTGGTGCGCATGGGGATACCGGGGGTGGAGTATTTCGCGCACCCGTGGGTGCTCGGGCCCCGCTTCGCCAAGGAGGTGCTGTTCACCGGCGACCGTTTCGACGCTCAGCGCGCCTACCAGGTGGGCATGGTGAACCGGGTCGTGCCGCGAGCCGAACTGGCTGAAGCGACATTCGCGCTGGCGGACCGGATCGCCACGATGCCATCGTTCGGCCTCTCACTCGCGAAGCGCGCCGTCAACCAGTGCGAGGACCTGATGGGGATGCGGCCGGGCATGGACTCGGTGTTCGGCCTGCACCATGTCGCGCACGCGCACAACGCCGAGGTCGCCGGCGACTCGCTGGCGGGCCTGGACGCCCATGGGATGAAAAAGGCCGGCGGGTGAGCGACGACCCTGGCGAGGACACCGGCCAGTTCCGGGCGCAGGTCCGCGACTGGCTGCGCGCGCATGTGCCGGCCCAGCCGCTGCCGTCGGTGGACACCGCCGAGGGGTTCGCCCGGCACCGCGAGTGGGAGCGGGAGCTGGCGGCGGCGCGGCTGTCGGTCGTGTCCTGGCCGCCCGAGTACGGCGGGCGCGGGGCGTCGCTGCTGGAATGGCTGGTCTTCGAGGAGGAGTACTACGCCGCCGCGGCACCGGTCCGGGTCGGCCAGAACGGGCTGTTCCTGCTGGCTCCCACCCTGTTCGCGCACGGCACCGACGAGCAGCGCGGCCGCCTGCTGCCGCCGATGGCCACGGCGGAGCAGGTCTGGGCGCAGGCCTGGTCGGAGCCGGAGGCGGGCAGCGACCTCGCCGCGATCCGGGCCAGCGCGGATCGCACGAGCGGGGGCTGGCTGCTGTCGGGGACCAAGACGTGGAGTTCGCGCGCGGCGTTCGCCGACAGGGCGTTCGGCCTGTTCCGCTCGGACCCCGGGGCGCAGCGGCACCGCGGCCTGACCTACCTGATGTTCGATCTGCACGCCAACGGTGTGACCGTGCGGCCCATCCGGCAGCTGAGCGGCGAGACCGGGTTCGCGGAGATCTTCCTGGACGGCGTGTTCGTGCCCGATGCCGACGTGATCGGTGCTCCCGGTGAGGGCTGGCGGATCGCGATGAGCACCGCCGGCCATGAGCGCGGGCTGTCGCTGCGCAGCCCAGGACGGTTCAGCGCGGCAGTAGCCCGCCTGGTGGAGCTGTGGCGGCGGGCCGGTGACCCGGCCGACACCGCGGCGCGCGACCGGGTGGTGGACGCCTGGATCGGGGCGCAGGCCTACCGGCTGCACACCTACGCCACCGCTGGCAGGCTCGCCGCCGGCGGCACGCTGGGCGCGGAGTCGAGCCTGGGCAAGGTGTTCTGGTCCGAGCTCGACGTTGCGCTGCACGAGACGGCGCTGGACCTGCTCGGGCACCAGGCCGAACTGCGCGGCCTGGCCGGCCCGGACGGCCGCTGGCTGGACGGCTACCTGTTCTCGCTGTCCGGGCCGATCTATGCGGGCACGAACGAGATCCAGCGCACGGTGATCGCCGAGCGGCTGCTGGGGCTCCCCAGATGAGGCCGCACAGATGAGGCGGCACAGATGAGGCTGGGACGGTCAGCCGAGCAGGAGCAGTTCGCCGTGTCCGTGCACGACATGCTCACCGCCGCGGACGCACCCGGCGCGGCCCGGCGGTGGGCCAGCGGGGACCGGGCGGGCGGCCTGGCGCTGTGGCGCAAGCTCGCCGGGGTGGGCGTGACCGCCCTGGCGGTGCCCGAGCGCTGCGGCGGGCTCGGCGCCGGCCTGCTGGATGTCGTGGTCGCCTGCGAGGAGCTGGGGCATCACGCGGTGCCGGGGCCGGTGGCCGAGTCGGTCGCCGCCGTCCCGGAACTGATCGTCACCCTGGCCGACGAGCGCCTGTGCGCCAGGTGGCTGCCCGGCCTGGCGGCCGGGGACCTGATCGCCACCCTGGCCCTGCCGCCGTGGCTGCCCTACGCGGCGGACGCCGACGCCGCGCACCTGGTCCTGCTCGCCGAACCCAGCGTTCTCCGGCTCGCCGTCCCCGGCACCCGGCACCAGTCGGTGGACCCGGGCCGGTCGGTGTCCGAGGTCTCCGGCGGTGAGGTGCTGGCCCGGGGCCCGGCCGCGGCCCGTGCGTATGCCCGCGCGCTGCAGGTTGGCGCGCTGGCCAGCGCGGCACAGCTGCTCGGCGCTGGCCGCGCCCTGCTGGCCGCCAGTGTGCGGCACGCTGGTCAGCGAACCCAGTTCGGCCACCCGGTCGGGTCGTTCCAGGCCGTCAAGCACCAGCTTGCCGACGTGGCGATCGGGCTCGAGTTCGCGCGGCCGCTGCTCGACGCCGCGGCCAGCACACTCGCCGCTGGCGGGGCCACTGCCGCGCGGGATGTCTCGGCCGCCAAGGTCGCCTGCACCGACGCGGCCCACCGGGCCGCCCGGGCCGCGCTGCAGGTACACGGCGCGATCGGCTACACCCAGGAGCATGACCTGCACCTGTGGCTGACGAAGGTGCGGGCGCTGGCCGGGGCCTGGGGCAGCCAGTCCGAGCACCGCGCCCGGGTCATGGCGGCCATCGCGGGCGGCAGGGCCGGCCCGGAGCTGGCATGGAGCTGACCACCGAGCAGCGGGACCTGCGCGACGCCGTCCGCGGCCTGCTGTCGCGGCATCCGTCCGGCGGGCCGGACAGCGGGCCGGGCGGCGGGGCAGACGGCGGGCCGGGCGGTGACAGCGGTGACGGCCGGCCGCTGTGGCGGCGGCTGTGCGGGGAGATCGGCGCAGCCGGGCTCGCCATTCCCGAACGCTACGGCGGCGCCGGGGCCGGCCCGGTCGAGACTCACATCGTGCTGGAGGAACTCGGGCGCACCCTTGCCTGCTCACCCCTGCTCGGCTCGGCGGTGCTGGCCGGGCAGGCCCTGCTGGCTTCCGGCGACACCGCGGTGTGCGAGCGCCTGCTGCCGGCCATCGCGGACGGCACCGCGGTCGCGGCGCTGGCCTGGACCGGCCAGACCGGTCACTGGAACCCGGAGGAGGTGGCGTTCGCCGCCCACCCCGCCTCCCCCGCTGAGCCCGCCTCCCCCGCCGGGCCCGCCCCTGCGGCTGCCGGCTGGGTGCTGTCCGGGCAGGCGCACTATGTGCTCGACGGCGACGTGGCCGACGTGCTGCTGGCGGCCGCGCGCACCCCGGACGGGGTGGCTCTCTTCGAGGTAGACCCGGCCGGTGGCGGCGTTGCCCGCCACGCCGTGACGACCATGGACACCACGCGCCGGCTCGCCGTGGTGCGCCTCGACGGCGCGGCCGGCCGGCTCATCGGGTCCGCAGGCGGCGCGGCCCTGGCGCCGGCCCGGGACCTGGCCTGCATCGCGCTCAGTGCCGAGCAGGTCGGTGCCGCTCAGCGCGCGCTGGAGCTGACCGTCGCCTACACAAAGGTCCGGGTCCAGTTCGGCCGGCCCATCGGCAGCTTCCAGGCCCTCCAGCACCGGATGGCCGACCTGCACGTGCTGGTGGAGTCGGCCCGGTCGCTGTCGTACTCCGCCGCGTCCGCCGCCGCCGAGGGCGCGGCCGACCTCACCCTGCGCGCGGCGGCCGCCAAGGCCTACTGCTCGGAGGCGCTGGAGCGGGCGGCGGGCCAGATGATCCAGCTGCACGGCGCCATCGGTATCACCTGGGAGCACGACGCCCACCGCTACCTCAAGCGTGCCCACAGCGCCGCGCACCTGTTCGGCCGGCCCGCCGTGCACGTCGCCAGGATCGCCACGGCCATCATCGACACCTGACCTGCCAGCTCATATGGGGATATAAATATACATATGAGATCAATTCTCGAATACAAGCATTTTCGCTGATCAGTGCGGGACGTATGTCCTTACATGTGAGCCGTTTCACCCTGACCAGCTACCCGGGCAATCTTCCATCCTGGGTAGCGGAGGCAGGTCATGAAAGGCAGAACGATTGCAGGCATAGCGCTGCTCGTCAGCGGACTGGGACTGGCCGCGTGCGGCGGCACCAGGACCATCATCGTCCCCCAGGCCGCTACGCCGACTGTCACCGTGACTCATCATGCACAGACGCCCAGGCCAACGGTGACCGTCGTGCAGCCGCCGGCCGCACCTCCCGCGACACCTTCCGCCGCACCGCCGACGAGCTATGCGCAGGACATCACCAACGCCGGCATCGTCGCACCGGTGGATTGGATCAACAAGACAGGTGAGCAACTCTGCGCGGACTGGCGCAACGGCATGACCACCGTGCAGACTGACCCGATTCTGCTCGCGGGCGGGATTCATCCGAACCATCTGGCACTGTTCGACAGCATTACGCAATCCGATCTGTGCCCCGATGTCTCACCGTGACGGCTCCGGCTGTCAGTGCGGGGGGAGGCGCCCGGCCGGCACGATCTTCTCCACCACGGCCACCAGCCAGGCCAGCGCCGCCAGCATGAGCGGCGCGACGACCCACCGTTCCGGCCGGGTGCCAGTGGTGAACGCCAGCGGCTCGGGCAGCAGCCGGAAGTGGACGCGCGACAGCGGCCACACGATCGGGA
>DATKRG010000372.1:0-10395 GCA_035532275.1 Streptosporangiaceae bacterium
GGTACTGCCGACGGCGAGACCCAGCCGGTCGGGCAGGTCTGGAATCGGGGCGGTTTCGCCAACAACGCCACCCACGACATCACCGTCGTCTGCACCCCGTGATGATCCGGTTCCGCGGTCAGCCGGGCGTGAGCCGTTCGAGCAGCCGGGGAAGGTCGACGGTCGCGATCCGTACCGACGAGTCGCTGCAACCGTAGGGGAGCATGACCGTCTCGCCGTGCAGCATCGCGCCGCAGGAGTAGACGACGTTCGGGACGTATCCCTCCCTCTCCGATTCGTCGGCTACGAGGAGGGGTTCGGGCAGGGCGGATATCAGGCGCTCGGGCTGGTCCAGGTCGAGCAGGACGGCACCGATGGCGTACTCCCGCATGGGCCCGACACCGTGTGTGAAGACCAGCCAGCCCAGGGGGGTCTCGATCGGGGAGCCGCAGTTGCCAAGCTGGATCAGCTCCCATGCGCGGGTGGGCGCCTGGACCTGCAGGCCCGGACCCCAGCGGCGGCCGTCGTCCGAATACGCGATCGCGTTGCTCTCCCTGTCCCAGCGCGACAGCGCGACATAGCGGCCCGCGATGCGCCGGGGAAACAACGCCATGCCCTTGTTCCGGGCTGAGGGTCCCGAGAGCTGGGAGATGGTGAACGTCCGGAAGTCGCTGGTCTCCAGCAGGTGCGGCGCCACCTGGGTGCCATCGAAAGCCGTGTACGTGGCGTAGAAGACGGTGTGCCCGCCATCGGTGAAGCGCACGAACCTCGCGTCTTCCATGCCATGGCTTTCGGCTGGACCAGCGGGCCACAGGACCCGGTCGGAGAGGGCGACGTGCTCGTCGAACTCGACCGCGTAGTTCGACGCCGCCATCCACCGCACTGCGTCGATGAGCGACCGGGAGTCTCCGCGCGTCTCACGCTGGTGGGTGAGCTCGCCGACGGCCACGTCGAGCGCTGCGGCGTCGAAATGATGCGGCAGCGTGCTCCAGAGGAATCGTGCGTCTTCGCCGTCATGGCCAAGTTCGGCGAGTCTTGCCCGGAAAAGGTCACGATCGTAGGCGACCGCCCGCAGGCGGCCGGAGTCAGGGAAGCGGCCTGGCGGGTCGAGGCGCATCCCGGATTCGCTGTCGATCGTGCCGCTCCTGAACACGATGCACGACAGGTGTCCCTCACCGACTGCGCGCAGGCTCATGACGAACCGGGTTTCGCCGGGACCACAGCCGGTCTGGTCGGGGTGCGGGACGATCGACGGGTTGAACAGTGCGGCGGCCTCCAGCGCGTGCTCCTGGGTGAAATACGCCCCGATCAGGCGCCGCCGGGCATGCCCTGGCCTGATCTGGCTGCCCAGCCGGGGGGCGACCAGCCCGAAGTTGTGTTCCAGGGTTTCCCCCAGGTCGCGATGCCGGGCCGAGAATCGGGCCATGGTGGCGGCGAGCACCCGGTCCACCTCGTCCTCGGTCATCGTGAGGACACGGTCGATGACAGCCATTGCCCGCGACCCGCCTTGGATCAAGGTTTCCTGCCCCGGCACGAAGAGCCGGGTCAGTATGCGAGAGGGATCCGGCCTGAGCCGATGATGCGTCCGGGCTGCCAGCGGGCCTGTGCGGGTGCTTGTCACCGCGCCTCCACGGCCATCCGGGCACCCTGCTGCATCACGGAGATCATCGCGAGTGTCGATTCGGCACCCTGGTTACGATTGCGCCTGGTGGCACCCAGGCCGTCGGAGCTGCCGCCGGTTCGCTCGTCCAGCATGGGAATCCGGGAATCGTTGTCGCCGAGGAACCACCTCACGCACATGTCCACACCGGCCAGCCAGCTCGTGTCACCGGTGACAGCCGCCGCCCGCACGCACGCATCCGCCAGTGCCGCAACCTCGATCGGCTGCTGGTCGAACGCGGGGCGGGCCTCACCCGCGCCCCAGCCTCCGCATGGCACTACCGACAGGTGGCCGCCGCGGCTCTCGGACGCCAGGAGCCACTCGAGCATGCGCAGCCCGTGCCGCAGGACCGGGTCACGGCCGAGCTCCCAGCCGGCCACGATGACGGCTTCGGCGATCGCCGCGTTGGCGTAGCTGAGCCTTGGCTCAGGCCATGGCCACGTCGTGCCGGGAGGGGGTTCACCGATGACGGCGCTGGCCGCGTCAAGCAGCGCGAGTGCGCTTGAGTGGTCCGGCCAGATGCCGAGAACCTCGGCGGCGCCGAGCGCCGCGAACGCCATGGCGTGCGGCCACGGAGAGGACAGCTGTGCGCTGCGGTCGAACCGTTCGCGGGACTCCGAGCTGATCTCCGCGGAAGATCCCTGTGCCGCGGCAGTGCCGAGCCCCCACAGGGCACGGCCCCAGCAGTCCTCGGTGCCGGGCAGGTCCAGCCATTGGCGGTCGTAGCTGAGGCGGTTGTGAAAGCGGCCATCCGGCGCCTGGGCCTGCGCGAGGAAATGGAGGTAGCGCCGCGCCAGGCCGGCGACTTCCGGGGACGGCGATGGCTCACGGCACGTCACCACCAGGCCGCGGCTCACATCGTCCACGCAGTAGCCATGCTCGTAGCGGGGCACGATGCCCTCGGCATGCTCCAGCAAGCCGATGTGATCGGTCAGCCGTTGCAGGTGCCGGAACGGCGCACGGGGATAGGTCATACCGTGGCCCCTGACGTGGTCTCCATCAGCACGGATGCGAGTTCCCGGTAGGAGCTGGCCACCGCCGGCCACAGCAGCTGCGGCGCGAGGTCTGCCGAATGAGTGCTCATGCGGGCGGACAGGCCGGGCTCGGTGAACACCCGCTTCAGCGCGCTCGCGATGTCGGCTGGGTCCTTCCGGTTGACCAGGAGGCCCGCACCTCCGGCCAGGAGCTCAACCGCATGCGGGAAACAGGTCGAGATGACGGGCTTTCCGGCGGTGACGGCCTCGATCAAGACCCCGGAGGTGACCTGCTCCAGCGAGTCATACGGCAGCAGCACGACATCCGTGGCGCTGATGAGGCGGCTGAGCGTGTCGGTGGGGATGAACCGGGCGTCGAAGTGGACGAGATCTGCGACATCGCGCGCCAGTGCCCGTGATTCGAGTGACAGCCGGTAAGCCTCGCCGTCGCGGCCGTGCACGCGGGGGTGAGTCTGGCCGGCGACCATATAGCCGATCAGGAGCCCGCCGTCGCGGAGCAGGGCGATCGCGTCGATGGCGTGCTCGATGCCCTTGCCCGGTCCGAGCAGCCCCCAGGTCAAGACCATGGGCCGCATGGGGACACCGGGTGACACGGCGGCCCTGTGATCAGCGGCGCCGTGCGGAATGACGCAGACCTTCTCAGGATTCGCCCCATAGATGTCAAGCAATCGCGAGCGAGCCGTGCGTGTCATGGTGACGACGGCGTCAGCGGCAGCGACGACCTCATCGATGATCATGCGCTGATGTGGTGTGGGATGAGAAAGCACCGTATGCAGAACCACGATGCTCGGAACGCGCAGCGCCGCCAGCAAGGGAACGATGTCCTGGCCGTCCGGTCCGCCATAGATGCCGTATTCATGCTGCACGATCGCGACATCGAAGCCGTTGAGCACGTTGACCGCCACCGCCGCGCTCGCGGGGGAGCCGTTCACGAGATCATGCACCACCACCCGCGGCCTGGGCTGGGTCGGCTCGTCGAGGACACGCACGACGGCCACGTGATCGTCTGGTTCGGGCAGGTGGGCGAGCAGTGCCGCGCTGAACGTCGCCAGCCCGCACTGCGTGGGTGGGTAAGTGCTGAGTAGCGCGTACGCCCTGGGCATGGAGTCGCTCCTTGCTGACGCCAGCGGCGATGTACCTTGCGCCGGCACATCTTCGGGTCAAGCAGATAGCCAGGGGCGGCCGGGGAACGGTGCGTCTCCTCGACGCACAGATAAGAAGCTCCGGGGAAATCGCCCGGCGAAAATCTCTGGAATCACGGCCGAGGCTGACTTGAATGGCCTCGCCTGCCCGCAGACGTCCCGAGCAGTGGCTGGACGTCCTCCGCGGCCTCGCGCGGCGGGCGCAACTGTCAGGATAGCTGACTCCGGTCCCGGTCTGCGGTGGTGGGCAGGTCGGCCCGGCCCACGGTGTTGAGGTGGCGGAGGGCCTGGGCGTAGGAGCCCACCAGGCTGCTCTGGCAGTAAGGCAGGTCTCGCTGCTGGCAGAACTCCCTGATCAGGGTCTGGGAGCGCCGCAGGTTGGGGCGGGGCATGGAGGGGAACAGGTGGTGCTCGATCTGGTAGTTCAAGCCGCCCAGGACGAAGTCAGTCAGCCAGCCGCCATGGACGTTGCGGGACGTCAGTACCTGGCGGCGCAGGAAGTCAGTCCGGTCGGCCGCGGGCAGGACAAGCATGCCCTTGTGGTTGGGGGCGAAGGAGCAGCCGAGGTACAGGCCGAACAGGCCCTGCTGCACCAGGATGAACACCACGGCCTTCACGGGTGAGAGCACCAGCAGGACGACGGCGAGATAACCGGCGACATGGGCGGCGAGCAGTGCCGTCTCCCAGGCCCGGTGGCGGTGGGACCGGCTTGCCAGCGCGCGGATGCTCGCACTGTGCAGGCTGAACGCTTCCAGCAGCAGTATCGGGAAGAACAGGTACGCCTGGTAGCGGAACACGAGCCTGGCCGCGCCTCCGCTGGTGTGCACCTGGGCGTCGGTGAAGGCCAGCGCGCTGAGCATGATGTCAGGGTCCGCACCCACGGTGTTGGGGTGGGCGTGATGCCGGTTGTGCTTGTCTACCCACCAGCCGTAACTGAGCCCGATGCCGAGGTTGCCGTGCAGGATGCCCAGGACGTAGTTGGCTCGCGCGGAGCGGGAGATCTGCCGGTGCCCGGCGTCGTGCCCCAGGAAGCCGATCTGGGTGAACACCACTGCCAGGAACGCGGCCACCGCCACCGTCCACCACGAGTCACCCACTAAGGCGAAAGCGGCCCATCCGGCGGCCAGGGCCGCGGCGGTGAGAGTGATCTTCCAGATGTAGTAGCCGGGGCGGCGCCGCAGCAGCCCCTCCTGCTTGATCTGCCGGGACAGCTGGGCGTATTCGCTGCCCCGCACCGGCGCTGGCGGTGAGCCGGATCGTGGGTGCTGCCGGGTCACGGCAGGTTCGGCTCCAGAGAGTTGCACCGCAGGAACTCCTCGATGGCACATAGGGGCATGGATGACGTGCTGCCGAGGTCCGGGGCGGCGGCCGCCAGGCCGGGTGGCAGGGTCTTGACCGCGCCTTCGGCCCGGGGCGTGTACCCCTCAACGGTACCCCGGCTGCTTGACGGCCTGGCGGCCGGCGGCTGGACGCCACCTGAAGAGTGCCAGGGGATCGGCGTGCTCTGACGGCGGTGAGTGCGGGCGTATCCTCGTTGAGAGCGCTCCTCAGGCAGCCTGAACGAGTTCCCGATCAGGTCCAGACCATACGCCGGTCCCGATATCGCCTCGCTGCACGCTCTACCTGCGCGAGGCGGACTGATGACCGGAGTCGTGCCGATAGCCGTCGTTGCTGGCCAGGCCCGCCGGCTAGGACGCGGGTGAGGTGATGATCAGCGTCGGCATGGCGGAGATCGTGGCTGCGCTGGCCCAGGACGGTTCGCGTGGTCTCGCGGCGGTCCCGGCCGGGTCGTGCGCCGAGGTGCTGGGAGTGACCGGGGCTTCGGTGAGCGTGCTGCTGCCGGGCGGGGGCGGTGACGTTGTCTGGCGGAGCGACGGGGCTGGCGCTCGCCTTGATGACCTGCAGTTCACCCTGGGGGAGGGACCACTTGTGGATGTGGCGTCCTCCGGTCAGCTCATCCTGGAGCCTGACCTTGCCAGGGTCATTCCGCAGCGATGGCCGGTGTTCACGCCGGCGGCGCTGGACCTTGGGGTGCGGGCGGTGTTCGCGGTTCCGCTGCAGATCGGCGCGATCCGCCTCGGTGTCCTGCTGGCGTACCGTGATGTGCCGGGGCCAATGGCCGGCACGGTGCTCACCGATCTGCTGGCCCTGGCCGCGGCAATGACAGGTGCGCTGCTAGGGCATGGCACCGTCGGCCGCGGACCGCCGACGTGGCTGGCTGATCAGCCGACTGGGTACCGGGCCCAGATCCACCAGGCCACCGGGATGATCAGTATCCAGCTCGGAGTAGGTCAGGCCGATGCGCTGATCCGGATGCGCGCCCACGCGTTCAGTCATCGCCGTGCCCTGGCGGATGTGGCATCGGACGTGGTGGCGCGACGGCTGAGATTCGACAAGGATGCCGATTGAACGGCGATGCCCGTCAGCGGGGCCGCCTGCTGCGTGAGTCGCCGCCAGCGATGATTGAGGGGTGTGCGACAGTGGCGGCAATCGATAGGGAACAGCGTCTCGCGGAGACCTTTGTAGAGCTGGCCGACACCCTGGTCGCCGATTTCGATGTCATCGACTTCCTTCAGATCGTCGCCGGCAGGTGTGTCGAACTGCTCGATGTTGCCGCCTCCGGCCTGGTCCTGGCAGACGCGAGCGGCTCACTGGTGACCATGGCAGCCTCCGATGAACGTGCCCGGCTGCTTGAACTCTTCGAGATACAAAACGATGAGGGACCGTGCCGTGACTGCTATCAGCAGGGGGCAGCGGTGGTCAACGTAGCCCTGGACATGGCGCTGGAGCGCTGGCCGCTATTCGCCCCGCGGGCGATCAGCGCAGGGTTCGGCTCGGCCAACGCGCTGCCGTTGCGGCTGCGCAGCCAGGTGATCGGGTCACTCAACCTCTTTCACGCCTCGCCCGGCGGGCTGGGCAGCGAACAGCTGCGCCTGGCGCAGGCCCTGGCGGATGCTGCCACGATAGGCATCCTCCAGCAGCGCACGATCCACCACGGCGAAGTAGTCGCCGGCCAGTTGCAGGCGGCCCTGACCAGCCGGATCGTGATCGAGCAGGCCAAGGGCGTGCTCGCCGAGCGTTTGCACACCAGCACCGACGAGGCGTTCGCGGTGCTGCGGGCGGCGGCTCGCTCCCGCAACCGGTTGCTGTCCGAACTCGCGGGCGAGGTCGCCAACAGTGCCGCGGTCAGTGACATCGGACACCTGCTGGGCTCGGTGGCTGGGCAGGAGATCAGCGGGCCAGGGTGAGCGCCTAGCGCGGCCGGGCCCGGGCGCCTGGCTGCCATTTGCCGTGGTCATGGGCGGACAAGGGATCGCTGTGTGAGCTCAGACGGGTGCCGGGCCCTCGTTCTGTGGTTGCCAGCCGGTGAGCGGCGCCTTCAGGATGCTGCCGCGGGCGCGGTCAGCGGTGCGGTGGCTGGCGCGCCAGCTGGCCGCGCCAGGGTGAGCGTGCTGGAAGCGGGCTGGGATGGCCGGCGGACCGGGTGCGCGGCAGGCTGGGCCGTGGGCTGGGCCTGGCTAGCGGCGCGGCCCGCCCGCTCGAAGTACCGCAGCAATTCCACCGGTATGGGCACGACCACGGTCCTGCTGCGTTCGGAGGCGATCTCGACGACGGCCTGCAGGAGCCGCAGCTGCAGGGCGGCGGGGTCGGCGGCCATGGCGTCGGCGGCCTGGGCGAGCTTCCCCGATGCCTGGTACTCGCCATCTGCCGCGATTACCCGCGCGCGCCGTTCCCGTTCCGCTTCCGCCTGCCGCGACATGGAGCGTTTCATGGAGTCGGGAAGCGTGATGTCTTTCACCTCGACCCGTTCCACCCGGATGCCCCAGGACTGCTCGGTGGGGGCGTCGATGATGTCCCTGAGCTTGGTGTTGATCTCTTCGCGCTCGGACAGCAGCTGGTCCAGGTCGCTGTGGCCGATGACCGACCGCAGTGAGGTCTGGGCGACCTGTGTGACGGCGTAGGTGTAGTCCTTCACGTTGACGATTGCCTTGGCCGGGTCGATGACCCGGTAGTAGACGACCGCCCCGACCTGCACGGTGACGTTGTCGCGGGTGATGGCCTGCTGGCCGGGCACGGCCGCGACCATGATCTGCATATTGACCTTGCGAACCCGGTCGCTGACCGGGTTGACCCAGGTCAGCCCTGGACCGCGGACCTTGGGCAAGAGCCTGCCCCAGTGAAAGACAAGGCCCTGCTCGTACTGGCTGATGATCTTGAAGCCGAACATGCCGGCCGTCCTAGCCCCGGCGCAGGGCAGCGCTGAGAGTGCAGGCCGCAGACCGCGCAGGCGTGGCTGCCCGTGCTCGGAAAGCCCTCGGTCTCACTGCCCATCATCACACACCCGTGCCGCGGGCCGGCCCGCGGTCAGCCAGCCCGCGCCGGCCGGGTATGACAGGCTTGGGTGGTGGGCATCGTGTCACCCGGGTTCTCCGGGCGCCGCGATACTGGGCGAGCTGTTCACCGTGGACGTCACCGCCGCGGTCGGCGAATGCGTCGCGTGCGGCACCAGCGGCGCGATCGCCCAGGCGCGGGTGTACCCGGACGCGCCAGGCCTGGTCGCCCGCTGCCCCGCTTGCGGGGAAGTGGTGCTCAGGCTGGTCCGCGGGCCCGACCGGGCCTGGCTGGACCTGCGCGGAATCACGTGCCTTCAGCTGGCTCTTCCCGGATCGTGACACGGCCACAGTCGCGGGCAGCGTTGCCCCGGCGGAACGTGAGGAGGACGAGGTGGACCAGGATCAGGCGCGAGCCCGGCTGCTGGCCGAACGAGCCGAGGTGGCGGACCTGCTCGCCGGTGCCGAGTCGGCGGGTCAGCAGGACCGGGCGACCGGGCAGGAGACAGGCGACCTCGCCGATGCCGCCCAGCCCCTGACCGCCGAAGGCATGGACGATGCCGTCGCGGAAAGCATGCGGGACCGGCTGGCTGCTATCGACCGCGCCTTGCACCGGCTGGATGATGGCACCTATGGGCGTTCGGTCCGCAGCGAACTGCCGATCCCGGACGAGCGGCTGGACGCCGACCCTGCCGCCGAGCTCACTATCGAGGAGGCCAGGGCCTCCGGCTGATCCCCGCGGCACTGGTTATGGTGGATCAATGGCCCACAGAATGATCACCGAGCGTCTAGTACTGCGCGGATGGAATGCCGGTGATGCGGAGGCGGCACTGGGTGCCTACGGCGATGGACAGGTCGCGCGGTGGCTGGCTCCGGCGATGGACCGAGTCGCTGACGTGGCTGCCATGCGGGTGCTCCTGCAGCAGTGGGTTGCCGAGGACGCGCGCATGATGGCGCCCGCTGGCAGGTGGGCGATCGAGGCCCGCGAGGACGGCCGGGTGATCGGCGGGGCGACCCTGCTGCCGCTGCCGCCCGATGAGGAATTCGAGATGGGCTGGCAGCTTCACCCGCAGGCGTGGGGCCGCGGATACGCCACCGAGGCCGGGCTGGCGCTGGCGCAGTGGGCATTCGGGCAGGGGATAGAACAGGTAGTCGCGCTGGTGCGGCCGGCCAACAAACGTGCCGCGGCGACTGTCCGCCATATCGGCATGGAGTGGGTCGGCGAGACCGAGAAGTACCACAACCTGCGCCTGCAGGAGTTCCGGCTCCGCCCGGGGGACCTGGCCAGATGAACGATGCCCAGCAGGTCACCGACAACCGGGCCGGATCCCGCTTCGAGCTGACGGCTGACGGCCACCTGGCCGAGCTCAGGTACCGGATCAACGGGAACCGGCTCGTCCTGATCCACACCGGGGTGCCGGCGGAACTGGAGGGCTGCGGTATCGGCGGCACGCTGGTCGCGGCAGCGGTGGCTCGCGCCGTGCGGGACGGTTTGACCGTGGTGCCGTTGTGCCCGTTCGCCCGTGGCTGGCTGGAGCGTCACGCTGACGTGGCGGGCCAGGTAACCACCGACTGGGGCAAGGGGGCATAGGTGGAGCTGACGGTACTGGCGGTCCCGGACTGCCCGAACGCCCCGGTGCTGGAGCGGCGGCTGGCCGAGGTGCTCGCCGGACGGCCGGGTGTGCGGGTGCGGCGGCGGGTTGTTGCCGACGCGGCCGAGGCGGCCAGATGGGGGATGTGCGGGTCGCCGACCCTGCTGGTGGACGGGGCAGACCCGTTCGCCGCGCCCGGCGGGGGACCTGCGGTGGCGTGCCGCCTGTACCGCGGCGAGGACGGCCGGCTGGACGGAGCGCCCACGGTGGAAGCCCTGCGCCGGGCGCTGGAGCAGGCCGGCGCGCAGGGCTGAACGGCGGGAACGGCGGGCGAGGGCGCTACACCATCTGCTCGGGTAGCTCCGCCGGCCAGGGCGGCTCGGCCCCGGCGCGGGTGCAGGTCAAGGCTGCGACCTCGGCGGCCGTCCGGAGCGCTTCGCGAACCGCGCCAGCCAGATGAAGATCGGACCGGGAGAGTTCCTTTCGTGACCACCACGCCAGGAACGCTCCTCCGAACGCGTCCCCGGCGCCGATGGTGTCCACGACCTTCACCGCCGGGACATCGGTGCTGATCTCCTGTCCCGGCAGGAAGGCCCGGGCCGTGCGGGGACCATCGGTGAGCAGTATCAGCCCAGGCCCCTCCCCGAGCATGGCGGCTGCGGCCGCGCGCGCCGGCACGCCGGGGGAGAGGAAGGC
>DATKRG010000373.1:0-2492 GCA_035532275.1 Streptosporangiaceae bacterium
AGGCGGCAAGGGCCCGGATGGAGCTGCTGCGGGGCTTCCGCCCAGATCCTGATGACCAGCGCGGCTCCGGTCCCCGGCGGACCGTCGCCGAACTCCTGGACACCGCCGGGGCACGTCGCCTGCAGCGCGGGCGGTGAGCGGGTGTCACGGCTGCCGCGCAGCACGCCCCCCGGGAACCGGTATCTTCGACGGTGCCGGAGAATCAGCGGCTTGCCGGGTTGAGGAGCCAGTCCTCGGTGAGCGGCGCCTCGGGTGGCCCATTGAGCATCCAGGCGTGGATGGCCTGAATCAGGGGCCCGGGGTTTTTCCTTGAGCGCGGGAAAGCGCGGCTGCTGGTGTAGAGGATGCCCGTGGTGGCGGTGTCGGCCTGGAGTGCTCGTAGCAGGATGGGCCGGAAGTCTTTGACGTTCTCGGTGAGCAGCCAGCGACGCTGAGAGGTTGCCCAGGCGAAGACGTCGTCATCGCTCATTGCCCGCAGTTCGCCGCGCTCAGCCACAGCGATCACGTCCTGGCCGAGGTCGCGGAGTGCGGTAGCGATGGCGGGGGAGAACATCTCGTCTAGCACCAGGCGGGCGCTGGCTGGGTGGCTCATGCGATGAGCTGCCGTTGTACCCGCCATGCTTCCTCGGCGCGGGCCGATGCCTCGTCAGCGTCGCTGATCTCGGTATCGATCTCGTCCCGATAGCCCCCGTAGTAGCTGACGGCTGTGGCGATCCGGCTGGCGTCGACGGCAAACACCTCGGCTGCGGCGTCTAGCGCGGCTGGGCCGCGCTCGTCGACTTCACGCAGGAACTTGATGATTTCCCAGATGTCTGGCCCGTAGGCGAGGGCGGCCCGGCGGCCGGACGGCCCGTCTTTGAAGATCACCCCTGGGTGGTCAGCCATCCGCAGTCCTTCGTCGATGAGCCGTTGCGCTAGCGCGGAGGTCGTTGAGCCGGCCGTGGCGCCCGCGCGGCGCCGCAACCGCGTCAGCAGGGTGGCGTCGAAGCGGATCGAAAGAGGCGTGGTCATGTACTACATTGTAACCCATGCACTACAAGGATTCGAGGCCGGATGGAGGGCACCGAGATGATCTCTCGTTCACGTGCGCTGCCAACGGCAGCGCCATCCCTGGCCCTGCGGGTCAGCCCGGGAGCACGTGCACGAAGTCGTAGTTCGCGTCGCCAAGCTTGCGGTGCAGCTTGCGGATGATCCTTTCCCCGTCGTCGTGGGGTCCGGAGATGTACATCGGCTTCCCGTCCCGGCCGAAGGCCAGCTCGCACTCCCCGTCCCATGCCCCCAGATACCCAGCTGCCCGCCCGAAGTCCGCATGCGGCTCGAATCCCAGCTCACGCGCGTACCCGATCGCGCCGTGCACGATCTGCCGCCCCAGTTCCAGCGGCACCTGCACGGCCGGCTCGTCCCAGGTGCTGAAGATCTGCTGGATGAACCCGCCCAGCCGCCGCCGGTCCATCGACCGCGGCCCGGCCGCGTTCTTCAGCCCTAGGCACCAGGTGTCCACCAGGTAGAAGCACACCCCGGCCGTGGAACCGCCCCGGTCCCGGGCGACCAGCACGGTCACCAGCCCCGAGTGCCCGGTTCGTTCCGCCGGGGCTGACCCCGGCCAGTCCGGCCGCTCCGGTGCCAGGACGCTGGATGACCAGCCCGGGCTGGTCCAGCAGCCGATCAGCGCGTCCTCCCTGGTCCGCCCTTGGGCGGCGGCGACCGATCTGATCAGCGGCGCGACCGCGCTCGGCGGCATCTTCAGCGCCCGGGCGATCTCCTTCGGCGTGCGCCCAGCGTCCCGCAGTTCACGAACACGGTCAAGCAACTGCTGCGTTGGCATAAGGGATATGGTGCCCAGAACCGGCCGCGCGCCTTGGCCGACACGCCGGGTTCTATGAGTTCACGCGCGGCGTAGCGCCTGGCCGTTCGGATGAATGCCGTTGTCTCCCCCCGGTAGCCTGACTGACCGCACGCGGCTGGCAGGAGGTGCAGGGATGCCGATCACGCCAAGGGAGCGGCTGGCCAGGGTGCTCGATGGCTCGCCGGCGCCCGGCGCGTTCAGCGCGCAGCTGTCCGTGCCAGCGAGGGACGTCCGGCTCACGGTGGCGGGTGCGGGGCCGATCAGCTTCCCGGTCAAGGCGCCGCAGGCTAAGCGGATGATCGCCAGCGCGCGGCCGGCCCGGTTCGGGCGGGGCGAGCAGACGCTGATGGACCTGAGTGTGCGGGACACCTGGGAGATCACGCCGGACCAGGTGACGCTGACCGGGCTGGACTGGGACACGATCCTGGCCGAGGTGCGGGACGGGTTGGGGCTGCCGCCCCGGGCGCGGCTGCGGGCCGAGCCGCACGCGCTGCTGGTGTACGGGAAGGGGCAGTTCTTCCTGCCGCACCAGGACTCGGAGAAGGATGACACGATGCTCGGCACGCTGGTGGTATCGCTGCCATCGTCGCACACCGGCGGAGAACTGCTTATCGAGCACAACGACAAGACCGTTGCGTATCAGGCG
>DATKRG010000374.1:0-1037 GCA_035532275.1 Streptosporangiaceae bacterium
GAGCCTGGAGCGCCAGGATCGGCACCGGGCGAGTGGCCTCTCAGCGCGCACCGTGTTCTGACAGATGCCGCTCCTCGGGGGCCGCATGCCTGCCACGGAAAGTGACTGGAACCACCAGCGTGTTTGCGCGCGGACCCGCCTTACCTGCATCGGCCAGTAACCACAACCGGACCGATTTGGGTTTTCAGGCATTGTGACCCCCGTTTCGGGCCGCACTGGTCTGCTCCCTGTCCCTGATAGCTGCCGGGTTCTGCGAGCGGGCGGGCCGGGTCATAGGGGCGCGGAGCGCCCGCCGTGGCGGCGCCGGAGGCGCCCTTGACGCGGCTGCCCGGGAGCGGATCATGCCGGGCGGCGGGGGCAGGGAGGTTCCCGGTGGGATGGGGGTATCGGCCTGGGTTCGCTTGCCTTCCTGTGCGGGGTGACCGGTCGTGGCGGCCGGGGGGGCGGGACGAGAGCAGCCAGCCTTACCTTGGTGCGCGGGGCGTCGGCATTGCCCCGGCGACATGATGATTGATCGGGTTGTCCCCGCCCTGCGGGGGGATGCGGCCGCTCAGTCTAATCAGGCCGTCCGCGCGGCCCGGCGCGGTATCGCCGGACGCGGCTGACAGGCGGCTTGCGGGAGCTGGCCGCGAGGTTACCCCATCGGGTGATAGTGGCTGTGTCGTTCCTGCCGGGGCCTGGCGCGTCATGGTGCCGGTCACGATGGTCAGCGGGGTGTCAGGCGGCGAGGGCGTCGTCGCCGAGCTCGGCCAGGATGTGGCAGGCCTGCCGGACGATCTTGCGGGCCTCGGACAGCGCGGCGCGCTTGCCGTTCTTACGGTCCCTGACCTGCGCGTAGTAGGCGTGGTCAGGGGCGGACGCCCTGGCGTGGGCCTTGCCGGCCTCATACACCGCCCAGCGCATTTCCTCTGCGGTGTGACGGTGTCTCGTTTCGCCTTTCTCTGTCCCTGCTGAGCGAGGTTTTCGCTTTGTGCTCAGTGGTGTCGCGTCACTAGGGTCGCCCTTCGTGCAGCTGATCTTCTTTGCCAGCGCGGGCT
>DATKRG010000375.1:0-1721 GCA_035532275.1 Streptosporangiaceae bacterium
CGCGCTTGGCGCCTGCCCCAGCGTCCTGTACCAGCAGCCCGGCGGCGGCTACAACAGGCTCAAGACCTTGGAGACCGGCGCCAGCTACATCAAGGCCGCGCTGCTGCTCTACCAGATCACCAGATCGGCCCGCTACCTGGCCCAGGCAGAAGACCAGTACCAGGCGGTCCGCCGGTACTTCCTGTCCCCCGATGTCCCGCTCTACACCGTCTACGTCTTCGACACTGGATCGTCGTGCAGGCAGGTGCCCGCCCGCTACTTCGGCTCGGTGAACGGCACCATGATCTGGGCAGGTTATTACCTCGCCAAGGCCACCGGCAGGGCGGCCTACCTCGCCGAGGCAGTTGCCACCGCCGGGGCAGTGGCAGCGCATCTGGGCGATGCCACCGGGGTCTACGCCGGCCTGCAGGCGGAAAACGACATCGCCGAACCGCTCATCGAGGCCATGTACGTCCTCGCCACCGGTGGCCACCAGGCGTTCGCGCGGCACTGGCTGCTCGCCGCGGCTAGCGCGGCCGCCTCCGATATCACCGGCAATGGCTCCTACGGGCGGTTCTTTGACGGGCCGCCGCCCCGGGCGCCGGTGACCGCCTGGCAGGTCAACGGCGGCCTGGCGCTCGCCCTGGTGGCCGCGGCGCTCGACCCGCAGGGCAGGCCGGCGGATCCGGGGTTCTGGGCTGGCGCGCCGTTCGTGGCCGATGACCTTACCCTGGGCAGCCACCCGGTCCGTGTCACCTTCACCGGCCGTGCCGTGGCCATCGTCGGCACGCTCGGCGAGCAGTGCTGTGAGTCCGGCCACGCGAGGGTCTTCATCGACGGCCAGCCGACGTTCGACCAGACGGGCATATGGCAGAACAAGTCAAGCTCCGGGGTGCCGCTGGCAGATTCCGTGCTGTTCGCCTGGCGGTGGCCGCGCCCTGGACAGCACACGATCGAGATCAGCCCCGGGCTGCCCAACGGCAAGGAAGGCACCTCGTTCTTCCACATGACCGGCTACTACACAGTGCGGTAACCAGGGATTCACGCCCTGCATACCCAGCCCATCCCAGCTATCTCCCCGAACCCAAGTTCAGGGTTACTCACCACCGTCCCGAAGCAGTTCCTGCGTGCCCACGCCAGGCGTACCTGGCGATGGCGCGTCCACCAGTCGAGGCTCAGTCCGCGTGGGCCGGCGAGCCCGTATAGGTATGCACCACCGTTAGCTTCGGCGAACATCCGAATCTGCCGCCGACAGCTTGTCCCCGTCGCCGGAACCTGAGCCACCGCTTCTTCCTTGCTTATTAGGATCTCAGGCGATTTCGATCGGCTCGCACTCCAAGGTCGGCGCGTCGGCCGGGCCGTACCACAGATGGACCCAGGACCCCTGACCTCGGCATGTGCGCGAGGGACAGTACGCACACCTGGCCACGGCTCCGCCGATTTCTCATCAACGAAGTCCTGGAACTCATCGAGGGCCCGTTCGCTTACCATCCGGATGCATTCCCCCAGCGGCAGCTGATCATGGAAATTCTCACGGACGTATGTGCCGGAGGTACCGGGCGGGTGCGGTGCTCAGCCCGCCAGCGCGCGTACGCCCTGGCGCACTTTGCCGGCGGCCAGGTCCAGTTCGCCGCGGCCAGGACGGCGCCATGCCGCCTTGATTCGGAACCCGTCACCGGGCGTCCGTGGCAGGACGTGCAGATGCACGTGGAATACCTCTTGGAAGGCAGCCCCCCCGTCGG
>DATKRG010000376.1:0-12132 GCA_035532275.1 Streptosporangiaceae bacterium
GCCGAGTGCCCCAGCACACCGGCCACGGCCAGCAGGTCGCCCGCCCGGGCGCCCGCCCGGGTCACCGGCTCGCGGCCGGCCAGATCCCCCAGGGCGGTGACCGCGAGCATGATCGTGTCCGCGCCGCTGACGTCCCCGCCGGCCACGGTCGCGCCGGTGCGCGCGCACTCGGCCGCCATCCCGGAGACGAGTTCGGTCGCCCAGGCGACGGGGAGGGTCCCTGGCGCGGCGAGACCGACCAGCAGGGCGACCGGGGTGGCGCCCATCGCCGCCACATCGGCCAGGTTCCGGGCGGCCGCCTTGCCGCCGATGTCGGCGGGCCCCGACCAGTCGCGGCGGAAATGCCGCCCCTCCACCAGCAGGTCCATGGTCGCGACGACACGCCCGTCGGGTGCGGTGAGCACGGCGGCGTCATCGCCGATCCCGACGACTGTCTTGCCACTGGGTGGGAGCTTGGCCGCGATTGCTGCGATTAGCCCGAACTCGCCCAGGTCCGCGACGGTCACCCGACCCTCCCGCGGTGGCAGGTGCTGCCTCTCGGCCCCCAACGGTTCTTAGGGTAGCGTTTGCCATTCCGGATCTAGGCGATAGCCCCGGGAGGACCGCATGGTGCAGGCGTACATCCTCGTGCAGACAGAGGTCGGGAAGGCCGCTGAGGTGGCGGTGCGCATCGCAGCTATTTCCGGGGTGACCCAGGCGGAGGATGTCACCGGTCCTTACGACGTAATCGTCCGCGCCGAAGCGGAGAACGTGGACGATCTCGGGCGGCTCGTGATCGCGCAGATCCAGGGCGTCCCCGGTATCACCCGCACCCTGACCTGCCCCATCGTCCACATCTGACGCGCTCCCGCACCCGGGCGCCGCTCATCCTTACACGGATTTGGTACGGACATTCCGCGCGAACCGGACGCCTGAACGACCCAAACTCGTGCTATGCCGTCGGCCGGTCACGGTCACCGGCCGGGTTGGCGGCGCCGGGGGTGGCCGGGGGAGCCAGGCGGCCGGCGAGGGCGGCGGTGCGCGGGCCCAGGCCCAGCAGCCCGGCTCCGCGCAGGTCGGCTGGCTCGTCCACGTCACGCCGGAGGCTGGCCAGCCCGGGGCGGGTGACCTCGACAGCTCCGGCCGCCCGGTGCCGGGCGGCCGACTCAGGGCCGAACCTCGGCCGGAACGCTGTCCCCGGCCACACCGTGTACAAGGTGGTGCCCGACCCGGCGGAGTCCGGCACGAACGCCTGCGGCCAGCGGGCCGCTTCCCGCAGCGCCCTGCCCAGCTCGGCCGGGCGCAGCGCGGGCAGGTCGGCGGCGAGCCCGCCAACCCCGGAGCCGGGCCAGCGGGATCGGGCGTGCGCAGCCCCCCGGCGCAGCGCCGGGTTGAGGCCGCGGCCCGGCCGTTCCGGGACGGCGACCGCGCCGAGGCCGGCCAGCACCTGCCCGGCCTGCGGGTCGTCGGTCACCACGATCACCCGGCCCACCTGCGGGCAGGCCAGTGCGGCGGCCACCGTGTCCGCGGCCATCGCCAGCGCCAGGGCCGGCCGGTCGTGCCCGGCCAGGACGGCCAGCCGGGTCTTGGCCCGGGCAAGTACCTTGACGGGGACCACCAGCGACCAGGTGAGCGGCGTGTCGGCGGGCAGCGCGGGCATACCGTTGATCCTGCCTCGACACCGGGGCGCGCGAACCGGGAGACTGGCCAGATGAGCACTGGGAGACGGCGCAGATGAGCAGGCGGGCCGACCGGGGGTACTCACCAGCCGTGCGCCGTGCCACCACGACGATCCTGCCGCCGCTCATCAAGGCGATCATGAAGCGCGACTGGCACGGCCACGAGCACATCCCCCGCGCGGGCGGCGTGATCCTCGCCCCCAACCACCTGTCCTACGCCGACTGGGCGGCGGTCGCCCTGTTCACCCACGAGGCGGGCCGCTACCCGGCGTTCCTCATCAAGTCCCCGGTCTTCGACGTGAAGGTCGTCGGGCCGTTCCTGCACGCCTGCGGCCAGCTGCCGGTGCACCGCGAGCAGGCGGGTGCGGCGCTGGTGCTCAAGGAGCTCAAGGAGGCCGAGAACAGGCTGCGGGCGGGGGAGTGCCTCATCGTCTACCCGGAGGGCACCGCCAGCCGTGACCCGGGGCTGTGGCCGATGGTGGCCAAGACCGGCGTCGCCCGGCTCGCCCTGGTCACCGGCGCCCCGGTGATCCCGGTCGCCCACTGGGGCGCGCAGGTCATCCTCCCGTACGGGAGCAAGAAACCGGACCTGTTCCCCCGCCACCTGGTGAAGATGCTGGCCGGCCCGGCCGTGGACCTGTCCGCCTATGCCGGCAAGCCGCTGGGCCGGGAGGTGCTGCGCGCCGCCACCGCCGCGGTCATGGCCGACGTCACCGGCCTGCTCTCGCGGCTTCGCGGCGAGCCGGCCCCCGCCGTTCCCTACGATCCCGCCGCCGCCAGGCGGAACCGCCAGAACCTCGACGGCGGAACGGATACCGCGGGCGACCTGGCGAAGCCGCCAGACGGCGGCCAGCCACAGAACGCAGCGCCAGCATGACGGCGGCGGTGATGGGTGCCGGCATGTGGGGAACCACGTTCGCGCAGGTGCTGTGCGACGCCGGGACCCCGGCGGTGCTGTGGGGCCGCCGGCCCGAGCTCACCGAGGCGATCAACTCCCGGCACGAGAATCCCGGCTACCTGCCGGGGATCACGCTGACCAGCGAGCTGCGGGCGGCGTCCGACGCCGGGGCGGTGCTCGACGGCGCGGACCTGGTCGTCCTGGCCGTGCCGGCCCAGAAGCTGCGCGAGAACCTGACCGGCTGGGCGCCGCTGCTGCCGCCGGGTGCGCTGCTCGTGAGCTTGATGAAGGGCATCGAGCACGGCAGTCACCTGCGGATGAGCGAGGTGATCGCCGAGGTCACCGGCGCCGGTCCGGACCGGATCGCGGTGATCTCCGGCCCCAACCTCGCCCGGGAGATCGCCGAACGCCAGCACGCGGCGACGGTGGTCGCCTGCGCCGACGACGCGATGGCCAAACACCTCCAGCAGGCCTGCCACACGCCCTACTTCCGGCCCTACACCAACCCGGATGTGATCGGCTGCGAGCTCGGCGGGGCGGTGAAGAACGTGATCGCGCTGGCGGTGGGGATCGCCGTCGGCATGGGCCTGGGTGACAACACCAGGGCCATGCTGATCACCCGTGGGCTGGCCGAGATCGCCCGGCTGGGCGCCACGCTCGGCGCCGACCAGCACACGTTCGCGGGCCTGGCGGGGATGGGGGACCTGGTCGCCACCTGCAGCTCGCCGCTGTCGCGGAACCGCACCTTCGGCGAGAACCTGGGCCGTGGCATGCCGCTGGCCGACGCGGCGGCGGACGCCGCGCAGGTGACCGAGGGGGTGAAGTCGGCCGGGCCGGTGCTGGAACTGGCCCGGGCCCACCGGGTGGAGATGCCGATCACCGAGGTCGTGGTGGAGGTCACCCGGGGCCGGATCGGGGTGGGGGAGGCAGCCATGCTGCTGGCCTCGCGCTCGGCCAAGCCGGAGCGCTATGGTGTCTGACCGCCCCAGCGGTCACCCCCGAGAGGAGACGGCGCTGAACCAGCAACGCAAGATCAGGGTGGCGGTCGTCTTCGGCGGGCGCAGCTCGGAGCATGCGGTGTCGTGCCTGGGCGCCGGCACCATACTCGCGGCGCTCGACCGGGACCGCTACGAGGTCGTGCCGGTGGGCATCGCCCGCGACGGCCGCTGGATCCTCGCCCCGGACGACCCGGGGCGGCTGGCCATCACCGGCGGCGAGCTTCCGTCGGTGGAAGCGATGGCCGCTCCCGGCAGCGAGGTCACGGCCCGGCTCGACCCGGCCACCCGCGGCCTGGTCGTCACCGCGCCCGGCGAGGTGCCGCACAGCCTGGGCGAGGTGGACGTCGTGCTGCCGCTGCTGCACGGCGCCTACGGCGAGGACGGCACCATCCAGGGCCTGCTGGAGATGGCGGGGGCGCGTTACGCCGGGGCCGGGGTGCTCGCCAGCGCGGCGGGCATGGACAAGGAGTACATGAAGCTCATCTTCACCGCCCGTGGCCTGCCGATCGGGCGCTACGTGGTCGTGCGTGACCGCGACTGGCGCCCGCCCGAGCCGGACAGCTCGGCGGCCGCCACGCCCGCCGCCGAGCGCAAGCGGGTGCTGGACGAGATCGCCGAGCTCGGCTGGCCGGTCTTCGTCAAGCCGGCCCGGGGCGGCTCCAGCATCGGGACCACCCGGGTGACCGGCCAGGCCGGGCTGGAGGAGGCGATCGAGATCGCGCGCGAGCACGATCCGAAGGTCCTGGTGGAGGCCGCGGTGCCGGGGATGGAGATCGAGTGCGCCGTCCTGGAGGGGGTCGCGGGCGGCCCGCCGGACGCGAGCGTCCCGGCCCAGGTGCTGGTCGGCGGGGATGCCGACTTCTACGACTTCCAGGCGAAATACCTGGAAGCGGAGACCACGATGGCCATCCCGCCGCCGGTCCCCGCGGACGCCATCGAGCAGATCAGGCGGCTGGCGTGCGCGGCGTTCGACGCGCTGTCCTGCGAGGGCCTGGCCCGGGTGGACTTCTTCTACACCCCCGACGGCCAGATCGTGCTCAACGAGATCAACACGATGCCGGGCATGACCTCAGCGTCCGCGTTCCCGATGATGTGGGCGGCGACCGGGCTGCCGCTGCCGCAGCTGATGGACCGGATCATCGCGACCGCGCTGCGCAAGCGGCCCGGTCTTCGCTGAGCCCGCCGGCAGCCCGCCACACCCGCGAGAAGGGCCCGATCATGCAGGCCACGGTCCGCGGCTTCGATCCCGCGACCGGTTCGGGGAGCGTCTTCCTCGACGACGGCACCGTCGTGCCGTTCGGCGCCGACGCCTTCGCAGGCTCGGGCCTGCGGCTCCTGCGCCGCGGGCAGCGGGTCGCCATCGGCTGTGACCCGGACGGGGCCATCACCAGCCTCGCGCTGGCCACCTTCCCCCTGCCCGGCCCGACCGGGGATGCGCCCCCTGGCTGACCGCCAGCGCCTCCCTGCCTGCAGGCCCGCATGCCGGCTCGGCTCGGAGGTGCATCAAACAGCGGTTTGCTGTAGCTGCCGGCCCGCTGCGGCGGCGGCACAACGAAGCGCCGCCCGCCGGTCCGGCGGGCGGCGCCTTCGCATGCCAGGCTCTACTTCTTCTTGGCGGCGACCCTCTTCTCACCGTTGACAACCGCCTTGAAGTCGGCACCGGCCCGGAACTTGGGCACGGACGACTTGGGCACCTTGATGGTGGCGCCGGTGGCGGGGTTGCGGGCGTTGCGAGCCGGGCGGATCGCCTTCTCGAACACACCGAACCCGGTGATGGCGACCTTGTCACCCCTGGCCACGGTGGACTGGATCGTGTCGAGCACCGCGTTCACCGCCATGGTGGCGGTCTTCTTATCCCCCAGCTGGCCGGAGATCGCATCGATCAGGTCACGCTTGTTCATGAAATCACTCCTGCGGTTCCCCCACGGGAGGTCGCGCGGGCAGGGCTGCCGGAGTTCGCGACCTCTGATGAGCCCGAAATTAGGCGATCAGGAGCCAAGAAACAATCACCTGCATGCAAAAACCCAGGCGTGTCGGGGCTTGACGTCACCTGAGGGCTGCGGAATTCATCTCTTATCCGGCAACTGGGAGCCAGGAGGCCCGGTGGCTTTCGTATTCGGTGATGCTGCCGGCCTGCCGCAGCGTCAGCGATATGTCGTCCAGGCCCTCCATGAGCCGCCACCGGGTGTAGTCATCGATCACTAGCGGGGCTGTGATCTGCGGCGACTCCCCATCAGCGCCTCCGACCCGGACCTCACGGCCGGCCAGGTCCACGGTGATCGGCAGCCCCGGATCCGCCTCGATCGCGTCCTGGACCTGCGTGACGACCTCAGCCGGCAAACGCACCGGGAGCAATCCCTCTTGGGTGGAGTTGTTGTAGAAGATATCCCCGAACCGGGCGGATATGACGGCCCTGAACCCGTAGTCGGCAAGAGCCCACACCGCGTGCTGGCGGGATGATCCGATGCCGAAGTCCGGGCCGGCGACAAGGATTGTGGCACCGCTCGACTCCGGCCGGCTGAGCACGAAATCAGGGTCGGTACGCCAGGCCGCGAACAATCCGTCGCCGAAACCGGCCCGGCTGACCCGCTTCAGGTATCCGGACGGGATGATCTGGTCGGTGTCGACGTTGGCCCGCCGCAGCGACATGCCGCGGCCGGTGTGAGTGGTGAACGGTTCCATCTCAGGCCCTTTCGGTTGTCGGTGCGGCCGGTCACAGGTCGGCTGGGGCGGTCAGCTTGCCGGCCACCGCCGTGGCGGCGGCGACCTGCGGCGACACCAGGTGGGTGCGGGCACCCGCGCCCTGGCGGCCCTCGAAGTTACGGTTGGAGGTGGAGGCGCTGCGCTCGCCGGGCGCCATGGTGTCCGGGTTCATGCCCAGGCACATCGAGCATCCAGCCGAGCGCCACTGCGCCCCGGCGGCAGTGAACACCTCCGCCAGGCCCTCCTCCTCGGCGGCTGCCTTGACCGCCATCGAACCGGGCACGACCAGCATCCGCACCCCGCTGGCCACCTTCCTGCCGCGCAGCACATCGGCGGCCGCCCGCAGGTCCTCCAGCCGGCCGTTGGTGCACGAGCCGACGAACACCGTGTCCACCGCGATGTCGGTGAGGGCGATGCCGGGCTTGAGGTCCATGTAGGCCAGGGCACGCTCGGCCGAGGCCCGGGCGCCCGGGTCGGCCAGGTCGGCCGGGTCGGGCACCGCCGAGCCCAGCGGCGCGGCCTGCGCCGGGTTGGTCCCCCAGGTCACGAAGGGGGTCAGCGCCGTGGCGTCCAGGGTCACCTCGCGGTCGAAGACCGCGTCCGCGTCGGTCGGCAGCGACCGCCAGTAGTCGAGCGCCGCGTCCCACTGTCCCCCCTGCGGGGCGTGCCGGCGTCCCCGCAGGTAGCTGAAGGTGGTCTCGTCGGGAGCGATGAGGCCGGCCTTGGCGCCCGCCTCGATGGACATGTTGCAGACCGTCATCCGGCCGTCCATGGACAGCCCGGCGATCGCCTCCCCCCGGTACTCGATCACGTGCCCGACTCCGCCCCCGGTGCCGATCTGCGCGATGACCGCCAGGATCAGGTCCTTGGCCGTGACCCCGTAGGGCAGCTTGCCGGTCACGTTCACGGCCATGTCGCCGGGCCGGCCCTGCGGCAGCGTCTGGGTGGCGAGCACGTGCTCGACCTCACTGGTGCCGATCCCGAAGGCCAGCGCGCCGAACGCACCGTGGGTGCTGGTGTGCGAGTCACCGCAGACAATCGTCATCCCGGGCTGGGTCAGCCCCTGCTGCGGGCTGATGACGTGGACGATCCCCTGGCCCGCGTCCCCCATCGGGTACAGCCGGATGCCGAAGTCAGCGCAGTTCTTGCGCAGTGTCTCCACCTGGACCCGCGACACCGGGTCGGTCACCGGGCTGGCGGGCCCGCGCAGCGGCAGGCCCGGGCCGGTGATCCCGGTGGTCGGCACGTTGTGATCCTCGGTCGCGACCGTCAGGTCGGGCCTGCGCACGGTCCGGCCCGCCATCCGGAGGCCGTCGAAGGCCTGCGGGCTGGTCACCTCGTGCACCAGGTGGAGATCGATATAGAGCAGATCGGGCTCACCCTCCGCGCTTCGCACCACGTGGGCGTCCCAGATCTTGCGTGCCAGCGTGCGCCCCATCGGTTCCTCACCTCTCCCCGGTTGGCCTGATATCTCCCCGGTTTGTGGCCGACCATCTTGCGTCTCGCATATCGAGACGGCAATATCGGACCATGGACAACTCTAGCGGAGTCGGGGTACTGGACAAGACGGTTGCGGTACTGACCACCCTCGAATCCGGTCCCGCTTCGCTCGCCCAGCTCGTGGCCGCTACCGGCCTCGCCCGCCCCACCGCGCACCGGATCGCCGTCGCCCTGGAGCGGCACCGCCTGGTCACCCGCGACAGCCAGGGGCGGTTCGTGCTGGGGCCGAGGATCGCGGAACTGGCGACCGCCGCCGGGGAGGACAGGCTGCTCGCCATCGCGCAGCCCGTCCTCATCCAGCTGCGCGACACCACCGGCGAGAGCGCACAGCTGTACCGGCGCCAGGGCGACTCCCGGATCTGCGTCGCGGCCTCGGAGCGGGCGACCGGGCTGCGTGACACGGTCCCGGTCGGGTCCGCACTGCCCATGACCGCCGGGTCCGCCGCCCAGATCCTGCTGGCATGGGAGGAGCCCGAGCGGATCCACCGCGGGCTGCGGGGGGCACGGTTCACCGCCACCTCACTGGCCCAGGTGCGGCGCCGCGGCTGGGCCGCCAGCGTCGCCGAGCGGGAAGCCGGGGTGGCCTCGGTCTCCGCGCCCGTCCGCGGGCAGGGCAGCAAGATCATCGCGGCTGTCTCGGTGTCTGGCCCGATCGAGCGCCTGACCCGGTCCCCGGGCAGGCTGCACGCCGCCGCGGTGGTCGCCGCCGGCGACAAGATCAGCGCCACCCTCCGCCGCACCGCCTAACCCCACCCCCCGGCCCCCCGGCCCCCCGGCCCGCCCTAGCACGGGTTTGGTCAGCGTGATGCCCGCTTTGTCCCGGTACCCGGGTACCGAATCCGTGCCATGTACCCGGCGGGGAGCCCGGCGCCGGGGCAGCCTGGCCTTAACCTTTCCGGGTGCTTGCATGGGTGGAGTCCATACTGTTGCTGTGCGATCATGTCCGGACGTCACGCCATGACGGGACGTCTGGCCCTGCTCGCCTGTCTGCCTGAACGCGATGCTGCCTTCCAGCCCCGCCCCCGGAAACCATGAGGTCGCGCCCATGAAAGTCGCTGTCGTGAAGGAGACCGCACCCGGCGAACGCCGGGTCGCCCTCGTTCCCGAGATGGTTGCCCGGCTCAAAGGCGCCGGCCTGGACGTGCTGGTGGAATCGGGCGCCGGGGACGGCGCCTGGTTCGCGGACGGGGCCTATGCCGAGGCTGGCGCCACCGTCGTCTCCAGGCAGGAACTGGTTTCCGGGGCGGACGTCATCCTGACGGTCACCAGGCCCGATGACACCCTGGCCGGCAGCCTGAAAACGGGCCAGGCGGTGATCGGGATGCTCAACCCGCTGGCCGATCCCGCGTTCTCCGCCGGCCTGGCGGCCAAGGGGGTGACGGTGATCAGCCTCGACGGGCTGCCCCGGACCCTGCCCAAGGCGCAGGCGATGGACGCCCTCACCTCCCAGGCGAACGTCGGCGGGTACAAGGCGGTGCTGGTGGCTGCCGCCGCGTACGGCCGCTTCTTTCCTATGCTCATCACCGCCGCCGGGACGGCGCGGCCAGCCAAGGTGCTGGTGCTGGGGACCGGCGTGGCCGGCCTGCAGGCCATCGGAACCGCCCGCCGGCTCGGCGCGGTGGTCTCCGCCTACGACGTGCGGCCGCAGACCAAGACCGAGGTGGAGTCGCTCGGCGGCACCTTCATCGAGCTCACCTCGGTGGGGCCGGCCGCGGGCGAGGGTGGCTACGCGCGGGCGCTGACCGAGGAGGAGCGGCAGGCGCAGCAGGCCGAGCTGATGGGCCACATCGCCCGCCACGACGTGGTCATCACGACCGCGCAGGTGCCCGGGCGCAGGCCGCCGCTGCTGCTCACCGAGGACGCGGTCAAGGCGATGACGGCAGGCTCGGTGGTCGTGGACATGGGATCGGGGCCGCTCGGCGGGAACGTCGCCGGGTCGGTGCCGGGCGAGACGATCGTGACCGGCAACGGGGTCACCGTGATCGGCGCGGGCAACCTGCCCGCCAGCGTGCCAGCCGCGGCCTCGGCCGCTTACGCCCGCAACATCACCACGCTGCTGCTGCACATGGTGACCGACGGCGCGCTCGCCATCGATCCCGCCGACGACATCCAGGCCGGGGTGGTCATCGCCCACGGCGGGTCTGTGATCCACCCCGCCACGGCCGCCCTGCTCGCCGACGACTCCGCCGGAGGTACCCCCTCGTGACGACCGCACTTCTCACCGACATCACCATCTTCGTCCTGGCCTTGCTGGTGGGCTTCGAGGTGATCAGCAAGGTGCCAGCCACCTTGCACACGCCGCTGATGTCAGCCGCCAACTCCATCCACGGCATCATCTTGGTGGGTGCCATGCTCATCGCCGCCTCCGCGAACAACGCGCTCGGCTACGTCCTGGCCTTCATCGCCGCCGCGTTCGCCGCCATGAACGTGGTCGGCGGGTATGTGGTGACCGGGCGGATGCTGAAGATGTTCCACCGCCGGCCTGCCCCGATCCCGGCCGGGCAGTCCGCCGATGGCGGCCAGGCGGGCGGGCCCGCCGGCGCGGCGGGCGGCGGGGCCTCGTCATGAGCACCTTCGACTGGATCATCCAGCTGGTCTACGTGGCCGCGGCGAGCTGCTTCGTGCTCGGCCTGCACCTGATGAACACCCCGGCCACCGCCCGGCGGGGCAACCAGCTGTCCACCGGCGGCATGGTCGCGGCCGTGGTGGCCACGTTCGCCATCATCATCCAAGCCGGCACGATCAGCGTGACCGGCTGGATCATCATGCTCGCCGGCGCCCTCATCGGCGGCGGCGCCGGGCTCTACACCGCCCGCACCGTGCAGATGACCGCGATGCCGCAGCTGGTCAGCATCTTCAACGCGGTCGGTGGCGGGGCGGCCGCGCTGGTCGCCATCCACGACTACATCAACCTGGCGGGCGGCACGGCGGGCGTGGCAGAGGCCACCACCGTCACCACCCTGCTCGACGTGATCATCGGTGCGGTGACCTTCTCCGGGTCGATCATCGCCGCCGGGAAGCTGCAAGGGGTCATCAACGCGGCTCCGATCACCTTCCCCGGCTCGCGGCTGGTCAACATGGCGGCGGCGGTGGTCGGGATCGGCGGCGGCATCTACCTGATCGTCACCCCGAGCGTCCCCGTGCTGCTGATCGTCATCGTCGCCGCGCTCGCGTTCGGCGTGACGATGGTGCTGCCGATCGGCGGGGCGGACATGCCGGTGGTCATCTCGCTGCTGAACGCCTTCACCGGCACCGCGGTGGCCATGGCCGGGTTCGTCATCGGCAACTGGGCGCTGATCATCGCCGGGGCGCTGGTCGGCGCTTCCGGTGGCATCCTCACCAAGCTGATGGCCGACGCCATGAACCGGTCGCTGCGCAACATCATGATCGGCGGGTTCGGCACCGGCGACAGCGCGGTCGCTGTCGAAGGCCCCGGCGGGGACGTGCGGTCCATCGCCGCCGACGACGCCGCCATCCAGCTCGCCTACGCGCAGAAGGTCATCATCGTGCCCGGCTACGGCCTCGCCGCCGCCCAGGCCCAGCACCAGGTAGCCGAGCTCGCCGCCGTGCTGGAACAGCGCGGCATCGAGGTCAGCTACGCCATCCACCCGGTGGCCGGCCGGATGCCCGGCCACATGAACGTGCTGCTCGCCGAGGCCAACGTGCCCTACCCGCTGCTCAAGGAGATGGACGAGATCAACCCCGAGTTCCCCCGCGCCGACGTGGCGCTGGTGATCGGGGCCAACGACGTCACCAACCCGGCCGCCCGCCGGGCGGGGACGGCCATCTCCGGCATGCCGATCCTGGACGTGGACAACGCCAAGAACATCATCGTGATCAAGCGGTCGATGGCTCACGGCTACGCCGGGATCGACAACGAGCTGTACGTGAACCCGAAGACTTCCATGTTCTTCGCGGACGCCAAGACGGCGCTGGGCGAGCTGACCGCCGCCGTCAAGACCCTCGTAGCCTGACCGGAGTTCGCCGGCCCGGTCAGCTGGCCGGGCCGGCGAACTCCTCGAAGGCGGCGTAGGCCCGCGGGCCCCAGACGGTTGCGGGACCGCCGTTCATCAAGATGGCCACCCCCATCGTCTCGGCCACCTCCTGCGCGTTCGCCCCGCGCCGGGCCGCCGCGCGGGCATGCGAGGCGATGCAGCCGTCGCACTCCCGGGTCACCGCGATGGCCAGGGCGATCAGCTCCTTGATCTTGGCGGGCAGCGCCCCGTCGTCGCCCATGGCGGCACCGTGCAGCTGGGCGTAGCCGGCGTACACACCGGGGATCGCTTCCCGCAGGTGACGGCCGAGGCCGGCCAGCTCGTTCTGGGTCTGTCGGGCCGAGGTCATGAGGGCTCCCTGGGTTATGGTCAATCTCGTC
>DATKRG010000377.1:0-7053 GCA_035532275.1 Streptosporangiaceae bacterium
CGGGGTGATGAAGCCGATGTTGATCGTGCCACTGGAGGAAGAGGGTCCCGAACCCTTGATGCCTGAACTGCACGCGGCCAGGATGCTGGCCGCGCCCGTGGCGAGCGCGCCCGCACCCACACCCCGCAGCACGGACCGCCGTGTGACGCCCTGCGCCTGCGGCGAGCCGTTGCCCACGCTGTCACTGCCCATATGTGTTCTCCTTTGAAGTCCGCAAACATGAGTTCCAGGGACATTCGTGGTGCCCCGTTCTTGGGAGTGCGCCCATCGGGATGGACATTCGCGGTGGTCAGGGCAGTCCGGGGCTACCTGCGTTCAGGAATAAATCCCGCGTGAAGCTGGCCGTTGGCGCCAGAGAGCGGGCTGGGCAGGTAGTCGATGAACGTCGCGTCGCCGAGGCCGAGGCCGAGTGCCGTCTGCTCCAGCTGGCCGGGCTGAGCCACCGAGTCCCAGCGCCCGGTGGTCACCCGGTGCCGGATGGCCATGACGCCGGCGACGAGTTCGGCCGGGGTGAAGTTGCAGTGCCCGACGCGGGCAACGTAGGCCTGCCGGAGAAGGCCGCCACTGCCCGCCGCGCGCACGGTGCCGGCGTAGAAGTTCTCCTGCTGGACCGGGACGAGCTGGTCCGAGATCGTGTGCAGGTCGAGTTCGGGGACATCCAGGTGGCCGGTGGGGACGGAGGTCGCCGCAAGCGATCTGAGGGCGGCTGGATCAGCGGAGATGCCCGCGCCCCGCGTCAAGGCGGCGAGGTCGGTGCGCAGGCTCAGGCCCGCCTCACGGTAGAGGGCCGCTACTTCGGACTGGTACGGGGAACGGCTGAGCAGGGCCGCGAAATCAACGCCGCGCGTCCAGGACCCGTTGCCGCCGGCTGCCAGCTCGACAGCTGGCCGCGCGCCCTCAAGGAATGCCAGTACCGGGGAGCCACCGAAGTACACCTGGTACTGGCCGGCTTCCTGCGCATCCGGGTCGCTGCCCGGGGGAGAAGGCTGGCCAGCCGCCCAGTCCGGCACGTTCAGGAATGCCATGGCCAGTGCCAGCCGTGCCCGGCCGGCCGGGGTCAGCTGCGCCTGGATCGCGGCCGTGGTCAGCGCCTGAGCGGTGCCGATGGCCTGCCCCTCGCTGGTGAAGCGCACCAGCGGGATCTGCTGGCCGGGTGCGAGCAGCTGGGCGATCGTGTACTCGCCGTCGAGCTGGTAGTTGTTCAGGTTGATGGCGCCGGCCACGATCCCGCAGGTGGTCAGGGCGCCGTCGATGCGCCCGGCTCCTTGCTGTGCCTCAAGGGCGCTGACCAGGCCGCCCATGGAAGTCCCGAACGCGATCACCTGGCGCGGCCTGGCTGGCAGCACACCCGCTGCCACCGCCTGGAGTGTCGCGAACTGGTCGCGGACCGCGCTGTCCAGCGCCCACAGTGAGCCACCTGGATCATAGGACGACCCGGCCAGGGCATACCCGTGGGCGAGCAGTGCGGCGGCGGTCGCCGGGTCGGGCGCATCCTGGGCGCTGAGCGATCCGAACCCATGGCTGTACAGCAGCAGCGTCCCGTTCCACTGCGCCGGGATGTCAGCGATCCAGCTGCCGCCATCGGGCAGCGGTCCTGTGACCTGAGTGCTGGAGGGCCCTGCCGCCGCCGCGGTCGTGGCGGCCGCTGTGCCTGCCGTTACCGTCATGACAAGCAGGGCAGCGCCCAGCCTTGCCGTCCGTCGTCTCACAACCCCACCTCCGATGTGGGAGCCCACGGCTTGACGCGCCGGGACGTTCGGGACGGACGAAAAGGTACGGGACTATCAGGTTACCTGTCAATGAACAGGTTACCTGTCAATTAAAAGGCCAGGCCGGAGCCGGGCCCTGGACAGCCGGATCAGTGCTCCGGGAAGCCTGAGTGCAGTGCCCGCACCGCCGTGAGCAGTCCTTCCCGCAGAGCGGCGGTCTGCTGTGGGTTCAGGTCGGCGAGCATCTCGCGCTCAACAGCGTCCACCGCCTCGTCGCACGCTGCCAGAACCTTGCGGCCCTGGGCCGTCAGCGTGGCTGGGAAGAGACGGCGGTGCCCAGGGTGCACGATGCGCTGGATCAGGCCCTTCCCCTCCAGTGAGTCGAGTACCTCGCTCATCGACTGAGGTGTCATGTACGCCCGGCGGGCGAGCTGGGCGTTCGAGAGCTCGCCGCGGGCACCGAGCACGCTCAGCGCGGTGTACTGGAGCGTCGTCAGCCCGTACGGCTTCACCTGCTCATTGATCGCCTTCCGGACCGCACGCTCCAGCCGTGCCACCACGTAGCTGATCCTCGGCTGCGGGCGCGGCTCGCCGTGTGAGGGAGGGCTACCGGATGCGATCACCGTTAGATCATGACAGGCGGGCGGTACCCGCACCGAACTCGTGCCTGGCCTTGCCCGGCTGGCCAGGACCGTATCCTAGAGCGCCCTCGGCCGGGGATGAGGTGTCGATCCGGGGGCCGGCCGTTCGTCGTTTGAGATGACAGGACAACTGCGGGGAGACGAGGCCGGACATGTCGGACGATGCGAAGACCTGGGCGATGATCCATGCCGAGCGGAAGGCGCTGGCCGCCACGCTCGAAGGCCTGACGCCGGAGCAGTGGGGCTCTGCGTCGCTGTGCGAGGGGTGGACGGTCGGGCTCCTCGCCGCGCACATCCTCGCCGGCGCGGAACAGACACCTGGGCACTTTCTCACGGGCATGATGACCACAGGGTTCCGGTTCAACGCGCTGATGGAGCGGGACGCCCGCAGCCGCGCACAGCTTCCGCCTGACCAGATCGTCGACCGGCTGCGGCAGCGGACCACGACGACGAACCACCCACCGGCGCCGGTCATGGCCATGCTCGGTGAGGTCGTCGTGCATGGCGAGGACATCCGGCGGCCGGCTGGCCTGCCGGGTACGGTTGCTGACGGTGCCGCGAACGCGTGCCTGGAGATGTATACCAAGGCGAGCTTCCCCGTCGGCGGGAAGAAGCGCATTCGCGGCCTGCGGCTTGCCGCCACGGACACCGGCTGGTCCTACGGAGCCGGCCCTGAGGTGTCGGGGCCAGCGCTGTCGCTGCTGCTCGCGATGACTGGACGCGCGGCCGGCCTGGCCGGGCTGTCGGGCGACGGCGCGGCTGTGCTCAGCCAGCGCGTGACAGCTCACGGCGGATAATTCATCGGTGCTAGGGGCAGGGCTCCCCGAACTTGACCACGCCGAAGTTGACGGGCTGGCCATTGAACCGGGCGCCAGATTTGGGGTTCTGGGAACAGACCTTCCAGTTGCTCTCGACGATGATCAGACGATCCTGGCCGCTGATGTCCTTGGAGGTGATGCTCGTGCTGGACGGCAGCGAGCTTACGGCCACGTTCAGGCTCTTGCCGATGAGATCCGGCATCGTCTGCCCCTCTGAGACGGGGGAGGGTGACTGACTGCCCTGGTCAGTGGCTGGGCATGTCTCCTCCAGTTTGACCACGCCGAAGTCGAGCCTGCTGCCGCCGCTGGCAGTGGTACCAGCGGCAGGCGTCTGGAAGCAGACCTTCCAGTCACGGTCAAGAATTTGGTGACGCGCCCGCCCCGTTGCATCGTGGCTCGTGAGGTTGCTGAACCCATCAGCCTGCGCGTCATCCAGCGCGGTCTGCAGCCCTTTCCCGACGAAATTCGCCACGGTTCTCGCCGCGGATGTGGCTGCCACGGTGGGTGATTGGCTGATGCCCCCGCTTCCGCAAGCGGTGACGAAAGCCGCGACCGCGACCGCGAGGATGGCGAGCCGTGGGTCACGCTGCAAGGAGGTCTTGCACCTCCTCCGGCTCATTGATGTGCCACTTGAGATGGGTCAGCCGGAGTGACTGGCTGGGTACCAGCTGTTTGTCAGCGAAGTGGACCGTCGTTCGCGGCCTCTTCACCTTGTAGATCAGGCCCAGCGTGGCAAGGAGCTGTATGAGCCTCCATGTGACGTCGGGGCGCCAGCCGCGGTCAGGCTTGATTCTGGCTGCCAGGGCCTCGGCGTCTAGTGCGATCCTGCGGCCGTGCCGGGGGCAGGCGGGATCGGCGTGGTGCCAGCTGTGGTTGCCCTCGCCGCCAGCGACGACCGCCACGAACCAGTTGTCACGGCTGTCGTCCGCGCGGTACTGGTGCCCGCGGCTGTCGGTGGCCCGGCTGCCCCATTTATGGCAGACCGAGTTGACGAAACCGGTGGCCGTCATGAGGGCTGCTGTGCGCAGGGCGCCGGCTATCAGCACCGCGTTCCACCCAAACAGCGGGGAGAACGCCAGCGGCACGAGGAAGTTCGCCACAGCCAGGATGGGGAACGCCCGGTGCTGCCACTGCACGAGCCGGTCCTCGGCCAGGTCGCGGTGCAGCGCGTATTCTGGCGGCCGCTCGTATTCGAACAACAGCCAGACGCCCTGCGCCCACGCCAGGCCCTTGTAGCCCCGCCACCCGGGGTATTCGTAAGGGGAGTGCGGATCCTTGCCAACCACGTCGGCGAAGCGGTGGTGAGCGCGGTGGTTCATCACCCATTGCTGGATGTCGCCTTCCATCGACATGCCGCTCGCCACGGCCAGCACTACCTGCAGCGGAAATCTGGCCTCAAACCCGCGGTGGGTCCAGTAACGGTGGTTTCCCAGCGTCACGCCGAACATCGTGAACAGGTACATCGCTGCCGCCAGCGCCCACAGGCCAATGCCGGTGGGGGTGGTGAAGACACGGTAGAGTCCCCAGATCGCGAAACCTGGCAGCAGTACTCCCAGGGTCACAATGTTGATCCATACCGGCTTGCGCCGGTTGCCGTTACGGTCGATGCTGAAGCCCAGTGACAGCACCGCCGGCCAGTCACGCCTGCCCTTCACCAGGGCCGACATGGGTATCAGCTCCTTTCACAAGCGGAAGGTCCAGGCGAATCGTGAGGGTGGTAATGGGCTGCGCTCCCTACCGGCCTTTCACATCTGCGTCAGCGTCGGCGCTGGTCCCCCTCTGCCCGTCGCCCCTGTCTGGGGCGGGTACCACGTCGTCCGGCTTGGCCTCCGGCGTCGCGGAGCGTGGCTTGGTGCGGCTGCGGATGATAGCCACTGCCGCGGCGGTAACCGTCGCTATGGCGATCGGCGTGCGCCAGCGCCGGTGCCGTGGCTTGTCAGGCTCGAGTCGCTGCGCGGCCGAGGACAGCAGGGCCGAAACCTTCGGTGCGACGCTGTCTTCCAGGATCTGGCCTGTGTGCTCGACCCGCGGTGCCGCCCAGGCGCGCGTTCTGTGCAATCCGCGTTTCGCGGCTGCCCCGGTACTCCTGGCCAGCGGTTTCACCTTGGCCGCGGCTGGCTGCAGCTGAGCGGCGGCCTGCCGCGTGCGGTCCAAGGCATGGTCGGCTCTCTTCGTGCGGGACATGTGAAACCTCCACGTGCGTCATCTGGCAACTTCCCAGCGGCCATGTCAATCACTGTGGGCACCGCCACGGAGGGGATGCCTGCGATCGGGCCATGGGTACCGCCAGATGGCATGAGTTCACTCAAGTCCCGTGCAACCTGGCCGGTCAGAGGCAAAGGTCCCCTTTGAAGGCCCGGGCCGCCTGGCTCTGGACCCGCACTCACCAGGGAGGAGCAGACCGGTGACGGCACTCAACGAACCCCAGCCCACGCACGGCTTCACCAACCTCGGGCAGCCGGTGCACCAGCGGACCGTCGACCACCTGCCGGCCCGAACCGCCTACGAGCGGTTCAACAAGCGGCTCGCCCTCGTGATTACGCAGAACGTCGGCACGATGACGTGCTTCTGGCTGTTCTGCGTGATCTCGCTGTCGTCGCTGCTGGCGGTGATGTACGCGGCGCACATCATCGGGACCGTGGGCTTCCTCACGGCAAGCGGTTTCATTCTCATGGTGTCGTGGATCTCGCAGAGCTTCATCCAGCTCGTGTTGCTTCCGGCCCTGATGGTTGGCCAGAACCTGCAGAACGAGGCGGCCGACGCCCGCGCCGCGAAGACGTTTGAGGACGTGGAAGACGCGCGGCAATGCATAAAGCGTGCCCTCGACCTTTTGGATATTCACACCGAGGGCGGGCTGAAAGTCGTCCTGGACGCGGTCGATAGCCTCAAGACGGCGCAATAGAGTGCTGGATTTCGGGTTCGGGCTCGGGCTCGGGCTCGGGGAGGCCCCTCCAGCGGTTACGACAGCGGCCCCGCCGGAGCGTGAGAGCCCGGGCGGGGCCTAGATCCCATCCCCCCGCCAAACCAGAAGGACGAGACCATGTAAGACACCGTAGACCCGGCTCCGGTCCCGCCGCGAACCCTGGCGCGGATGCTTCGGCAGGGCTGTGCTGGCGAGAGCGCGGTGGTGTCGCTGGCGGGTTGGCCTCAGTCCGGTTGTCCGGGCCGGCGCCTAGCCTGTGCGTATGCGGGTGGCGCGGACGGGGAGGGACCTCATTGGCTGACGCCGACGACGTACGCCGCCTCGCCCTCGCCCTGCCTCACGTGGAGGAGATCGACAGCGACGGCTTCGACTTCCGGGTGGGCGGCAAGGGGTTCGTCTGGTCCTATCCCGAGCGCCGGCCTGGCAAGCCGCGGCTCATCCGGACCGACATCGCGGTGCTGTTCGTCGGGGACGAGGCCGAGAAGCAGGCTCTCCGGCTCGGCGAGCCCGGGATCTTCTTCACCACACCCAGCTACGACGGCTGGCCGCTGGTGATGCTCCGGCTGGCGCAGGTGGACGCCAGGCGCCTGGCGGAGCTCGTGACCGACGCGTGGCGGATGCGCGCCCCCGGCGAACTCGCCGGCGAACTCAGCGGGGCCAACGGCCTCCCGGGCCCAAATCCCGGCTGAGCGCGGCTGATCAAAGGACCGTTGATCAAAGGACCGTGCCAGCGCGGTGCGGCGCGTAACGCAGAACGTACGATGGCTCCATCGCGGGCGGCCGCGGCCATGCCACGACATCGGAGCCAGTTATGCGATCGTCAGTTCCCGTCATCGACCTCACGCCCTGGCTCAGCGGAGACGAGACGGCGCGCGCTGGCGTCGCCGCCCAGGTCGACGCCGCGCTGCAGAGCGTGGGCTTCTTCCTCATCAAAGGTCATGGCGTGCCGGACGAACTGCGCA
>DATKRG010000378.1:0-35172 GCA_035532275.1 Streptosporangiaceae bacterium
CATGGTCGAGCTGTACGGGATGACCGACCGCGAGCAGGTCACGGCGCTGGTCAAGCTAGCCCGGGATGCCCGCCAGCGCGGCTGGTGGTACTCCTATCGCGACATCCTGCTGAACCGCTACGACTTCTTCATCGGCCTGGAGTCCGAAGCCGCTTCGATCCGCTGGTACGAGTTGGCGATGATTCCCGGGCTACTCCAGACCCAGGATTATGCTCGCGCGCTTATCCGTGGTGGGCCGCAGGAGCTTGGTCCTGAGGATGTGGAGCGCCGAGTCGAGGTACGGATGACCCGACAGGACGCGTTGGACAGAGACGACCGCCCGCAGCTCTGGGCGATCTTGGACGAGTCGGTCATCCGTCGTGTGGTTGGTGGCCCTGCGGTCATGCACGCTCAGATCAACTGCCTCATTGCGGCAGCTGAAGAGGCCAGAACCACGATTCAGGTCGTGCCCTACGGGGCCGGGCCGCATCCGGGGCTGGCGGGCCCGTTCATCATCCTGGAATTCGAGGAACCGGCAGAGCCCGATGTGGTGTATCTGGAGACCGTGGGCGGGAATCTTTACGTGGACAAGCCTGAGGAAGTGCGGCTATTCGCCACCGCGTTCGATCACCTGCGCGCGGTCGCGCTGAGCCCTGGGGACACCCGCGCTATGCTTCGCGCAGCGGCTGATGCACTGAAATAGCCGCGGAAGGAGGGGCAGGGTGATGGCCCACGACCTGTCCCACGCTGCATGGCGCACGAGTTCATACAGCGGCCAGAACGGTGCCTGCGTCGAGGTTGCTGTCGTCCCTGCTTGGCACAGCAGTAGCTACAGCGGGCAGAACGGTAGCTGTGTTGAGGTTGCCAGCAACTTGCCTGGGGTTGTCGCGGTCCGCGACTCCAAGGACCGGGGCGGGCCGGTGCTGGGATTCGCCCCTGACGAGTGGCGGGCGTTCACCGCAGCGCTGAAGGCCGGCGAGTTCGAGCTGCGCTAGTCCTCAGCGGGTTCGCCGGTCGGGGCGAGCAAGAACAGCTCCGGGTCGCCTTCGTCGAGTCCGTAGACGATGCCGACCGAGCGCCACCCGAGGCGTGCCAGTAGTCGCTTCATCGGCTGGTTCGACAGGTTCGTGGACGTCGTCGATGGATGAGTCGGGGCTGTAGCGGAGTTTGGCCTGTTCGGGGCTGGTGGCGAGGGCGGTGGCGATGTCGTGCCAGGTGGCGCCGTCATCGCGGGCCTCATGGAGCGACGGCGCGGGATCATTCGGTCTCTGGTGGCTTACTTTTTTGATGCGGTGACGGCGCGGAGCCCGGAACGATGCGGACATCGTGACCGACGCAGATCTGGAAGTCCTCCAGCACATGGACCTCCACCGGGCCGAGCGGGGCGAGCGTCGCCACCCAGGAGTCACCGAGCGCATCGAGCGTCAGCGTGCCCGTGCGGTGGGTGAGCCGGCCGGCCCGGCGCACCTCCGGCCGCACCACGAGGAGGTCACGCCGCTCCGGCTCGCTCCCGCCCGGGAACAGGATCCGGCGCGGCGTCAGCCAGTTAGGACTGGGGCCGGCCGCGACCTCGTCGGCCTGGGACGCGTCGACTTCGAGGGTCCAGCTGAAGTCCCGGCGGGTGACCCGGCACGACGAGGCGGCGGAGCCCGCGTCCCCCCAGATCCCTCCGGTCAGCTCGAACCGTGCGCGGGTCAGCGGCCAGCCGAAGTTCTCCCGGCCCCAGCAGAGATAGGCGTCGGAGTCCGTCCACATGTAGGCCGAGAACTCGCCGGTCACCCCGGCGATCCGGCCCTTGAAGGCGATCACCGCTTCCAGGAACTGGCCGGCCATCTGCCGCCGGTACTCCTCGTCGCCATCGCGCGGCTCGAAATCGACCCGGTAGAACCGGACCCGGGTCGGCACCCCGCCCGTTCCGCACTGCGGCTCGAAGTCCGGGCTCAGCAGCGCGGAGACGGCTGCCGGGGAGGTCTCGAACCACGCGGTGACTGAGATCCCGGACATCAGCCACGGCGGATCCGCCCACATCGCCTCAGGTGCGGGCCACGGGTCCGCGAACTCGCGCGCGTTGGTCATCATCTGCTGCTCCCACAGGTCCGGGCTGGGCAATGGCTGGGGTTCGCGCCAGGCAAGCCGGTGCGGCGTCGGTCAGAGCACGGGATACCGCAGCGGCGCGCCGCGCAGATCCTCTGGCAGGCCCGTCAACTCCGCGACGTGGTAGCCGCCGAGATTGGCCGTGACCAGCCGGCCAAGGTCCTCGCCGATGAACGCCAGATTGGTCGGCGCTGCGAGGAATTCCCCGGTCCAGTCCTCGATGAGCACCGTCCGGGTCGCGCCATCCCAGATCATCACGGCATCCGGCCGGTAGCAGCCGATCAGCAGCCGACCGTCCGCGGCGAAGGCCAGCCCGTCGGGCACGGTCCGGGGCATCTCGACCACGACCTGGCGGCCGCCGAGACCGTCCGCCGTTAGGGCGCAGCGGCTGATCGCCGGCACCTCGGACTCCGCGATGTAGAGCCACTCGGCCCCGGGGTTGATCGCCAAGCCATTCGGGAACGCCGCGGCCTCCTGGCTGACCAATCGGACCGCACCGTCCGGATCGAGGCAGAAGAGGCGCCCATCCCGGGCTCCCCAGCTGCCCGAGTCGCTGAAGAAGAGCCGACCGTCGGGGTGGAACACCGGGAAGTTCGGTGTCGCGACCTGGTACTCGCTCCGGCCTGTCGTGAGGTCCGTGATCTCGCCCGTCTTCGCGTCGATCCGCAGGATGGCGTGCCGCGCCATGTCACAGGCGTACAGGTTCTCGGCGCCGTCGAACGCGAGGCCCAGGATAAAGCCGCCGGTGTCGGCGATCTTCTCCCAGGCGCCGGTCCCGACGTCGACCCGGTAGATCTGGCCGGCCTCACCGCCGCAGCCAAGCCAGCCGGACGGCGCCCAGGCCACGCACTCCGGGTGGTCCAGCCCGCTCGCCACGAAGCTGATTTCCACTGCTGCTCCTCGTCTGTGCCCTGGCCTGGTAACGGCCGGACGGCCTAGTAACAGGTCACGGTCAGCCCGCCGTCCACCACGAGATGCTGACCGGTCACGAACGACGCGTAGGGCGAGGCCAGGAACAGGGCCGCCTGAGCGATCTCCTTAGGATCGGCGATGCGGCGCATCGGGTACTCGGCCTCGATCTCGAGGCGCGCCGCGTCTGGATCCTCGGCCATCCCGAAGTACTCCTTCAGCAGCGGAGTGTCGATGTCGCCAGGACAGATCGCGTTGACCCTGATCCCGCGGTCGCCGTACTGAACCGCGGCCGCCCGGGTCAGCGCGAGGACGCCGCCCTTCGCCGCGCAGTAGGCGGCCAGCATGCCGTCCGCGACCAAGCCGAGGATGGACGCGATGTTGACGATCGCACCGCCGTCGGTCGTGAGCATCGAGCGCACCGCATGCTTGGTTCCGAAGAATGGCCCTTTCAGGTTGGTCGCGAGGATCCGGTCCAGGTCCGCCTCCGCCGTGTTCGCCAGCTCCTCGTTCACCGAGACGGCAGCGTTGTTGACCATCACGTCGAGCTTGCCGTGCGCGCCGACCGCGCGCTGGATCAGCGCCTCAACCTCGGCCTCGCGCGACACGTCGGCGTGGAGGTAGGTGGCGCCGATCGCCGTCATGTTGCGCTCGCCCGGCTCGTCGTTGACGTCGCATCCGAAGACCGCAGCGCCGGCCTGACTGAACTCGATCGCCAGGGCGTGCCCTAGTCCGGATGCCACTCCGGTGATGACAACGGACTTGCCATCGAACCTCATAGCGGTTCTCCTTCCGCGCTGAACCCGGACACCTGGTGCCGACCGTCGAACGCGATGAACCTGACCGTCGCGGTTAGCGAATCCCCAGGCTGCAGGGTCATCGCGAATCCCTGCGCTATCGCCTCGTCCAGCCGGGCCGGCCGCCCCGTCCATGGCTCTACCACGGCCGTCCGGATCCCCCGCCATCCGCCGTCGACGACCCAGATGTGCACGGTCCGGAACACGGTCGCCGGGAACGTGACGCCGAACCCCCAGCCCTCGGCCTCATCGGTCACCGCGAGCCAGCCATCGTACAGGCCGTCGAGGAAGAGGTGGTGCCAGGCACCGGTCGGCTCCGCCCCGAGTGAGGCGATCGGTTCGACCGGCCATGGGGCCGGCTGCCCGCCGGTGCTGAAGGACGCCGGCAGCTGCTGCTGCGGGTCTGCGCCGGAGCCGTACCAGGCGGTCGCGGCAGGCACGTGGATCCGGGTTCCCGGCCCGACCGGCAGCGCAGGGTGAATCCCCCACAGGAACGGCATGTCGGCGAGGCCGGTGTTGGCCAGCGTGTACTGCGCGGACAGGAAGCGATCGCCGGGCCGCAGGCTCAGTACCTTCTCTAGCCGGAACGGCCAGATCACCCCCTCCCGGGTGAGCTGGACGCTGGTCGCGGTGACCTGCCCGACATCCCACGGCATGGACCACACCTCGCCCAGGAACGGCAGCTCTTCGCCGTCCACCACACATGGGTGCCCGGTCGGCACGGCGTCGTCGATGCCCCCGGTCCACCAGTTATCGACGTTGGCCCCGAAGACTGGCGCCCGGACCTCCACCCGCGGATGGTGATAGATCAGGTCGCGGTCGAGCTTCTTGTCGATGAACTGGTGGACCTTGGCTCCGAGCCCGGGCAGGACGGCAACTCTCAGCTGGTCGTTCTCAAGGATGACGGCGTCGAACCCGCGGTATGCCCAGCCCCGCTGGACCGTCCCGCTGCTTCCGGGCATCACTGAGAAGTAGGGGCGAGCTCAGCCGCAGGCTCCTCGATGACCTCCGGATGAGCGCCGCCTAGCACCTCGCGGAGGCGGCCGATGGGCAGGACGACGTAGATCAGCGAGGCAGCCACAACCACCAGGCCAAAGACGACCACGCTCCGGCCGGTGTCCCACGGCTGACCCCAGAGGGCGACGAAGAACGACTTGTAGATCAGGTAGAGCACCAGCAGAACGCCGATGACCGGGATCACGCCGTGCAGGAACCAGTGGAAGTCGTGCGTGCGCCGGAAGTGCCGGAGCGAGGCAATGTGCACCACCATGTACATCAGCAGCGCGAAAAACACAATGCTGCCGGCCCACCAGACGAACGCCAGGTTCGGGTTCCCGAGCCACAGCGTGATGCCAATCGTGCCGATGATGGTCGCCGCCCACACGAAGTGCAGAGCGTTCACTGGCACCTGTGACTTCCCGCTGGTCCTGCCGAAGCGCGAGGGAATCGTGCCCTGCCGGCCCTGCGCGAAGGTGATCCGCGAGGCACCGACGGCGCAGGCGATCAGCGCTCCGCCGAGCGCGGTCATTCCGGTGAAGTCAACGAGGACCTTCGCGGCGCCCCAGTACTCGCCCGCGATCGCCGTGATCGGCGTGAACCCGGAGGCCATCAGCGAGTTCACCTTCGACGCCGGCACCGAGATCGAGAAGATCCAGGAACCGATCACCCAGAAGGCGCCCACCAGGAGCACGACGGCTATCGTCGCCTTCGGGATGACGGAGTTCGGCGACTTGCTCTCCTCGGCAGCGGTCTGGAGCACCTCGAAACCGGCAAAGGACAGGATGGCGAAAATGAGCGCAGCGGCGAAGCCGTTGCTTCCGCCGGTGATGTTGCCAGGGTTGAACGGCGAGAGCGTGAGGCCCAAGCCGTGGTGCGCGCCAGTGAAGACGATCGTGAGCATGAGGGAGATCACCACGGTGAGCTCGACCCCGATGAAGCCGAGCGCGGTCTTTACCGAGATCGAGATGCCCTTATAGGTGGCAAACATGCCGATCGCCATGATCACCGCGACGCCTAGCGCCCAGGTCGCTGTATTGGTCTTCACGTTGAACAGCGACAGGAAGTCGTTGAAGAAGAGCCCGAAGAGGATCGGCTGCAATATGACGGCCACCGTGTAGTAGGCGGTCATAATCAGGCCGGTCCACGCCCCGACACGGGGCGTCACCTCGCGCCAGGCCCAGGCGTAGGCCGCGCCGGAGGAGGTCATGCGGGACGAGATCTGCGAATAGCTGATCGCGACTGGCAGGATCACGATCGCGCCCACGAGGAACACGAGCGGGGTCGGAGTGCCGATCAGCTGCTCCATCGGACCCCAGTTGAAGTAGAGGCCCAGCGCCGGAGCCATCATCGCGGCAGCCAGGATGGTCAGCCCCCAGAGGCCCAGTGCCCCTGACCTCAGACCCGTGGACTGCGATTGCGTCTCGTTCATGGCTCACTCCTCAGCGCGAGGTCAGGGTGGAAGGAGCTGATCAATCGATTGACCGGAAGATACTCGGAGTCGTTTCATCCTGTCAAGATCCCAGCTGTTGCGAGATAGGCGGTTATGGGATTGGCGCGGCCTCGCGGTACGGCTGGCCGCCGTCCCGGTGTGGCTGGCCGCCGTCCCGGGTGGCCGCCCAGGCGGCGACGGCAGCCTGGCAGGCCGGCCTGGCCTCGCCGAGATAGCTGGTGACTTCCACTGGCCACTGCGGGAAGGTGGACGCCGCGGCCGGCTCGATCTGCAGCAGCGCCTCGGGCAGCGCGACGTCCTCCTCGCGGGCCACCCGGGCGGCCCGGTAGAGCAGATCATGCGCGGCCTCGCGGCCCACGGTTCGGGCCAGGCCGAGCATGTAGGCCTCCGCCATGACCAGCCCGTGGTCGAGGGACAGATTGCGCAGCATCGTGTCCGGGTGGACGGCGAGACCGTGCAGCAGGCCGATGGCGAGGACGAGTGCCGACGACGTGCCGCGCAGCGTCTCCGGCAGTGCCTTCCATTCCAGCTGCCACTCACCGGCGGCGCGCTCATGACCCGCTTCCATCGCGCGCATCATCAGGGCCGCTGATCCCTGCGCCGCAAGCGCCATCCCGAGAACGGCCTCGCAGGAAACGGGGTTCCGCTTCTGCGGCATGGTCGAGGAGGCGCCACGATGCCAGCCGTCGCTCTCGCTCACCTCGCCGATCTCGGTCCGGCTCAGGTCGATTACCTCCCGGGCCAGCCGGGCCAGCGAGGCGCAGGTGAGCGCGCAGCTGAACGCGACCTCGGCGAAGCGGTCGCGGCTGACATGCCAGGGCAGGTCGGCGGTGCCCAGGCCAAGGCGGGCCGCGACGCACACGCGCAGCTCGGCCGCATGCGGTCCGAGGGCCGCCGAGGTTCCCGCTGCCCCAAATAGCGAGACGATCGCGGCGCGGTCGATCGCGGCCCGCATCCGCTCCAGGTTGCGCGTCGCTTCACCGAGGTACACCGCGCACTTGAGCCCGAACGTCGTCGGCACGGCGTGATGGGCATGTGTCCGGCCCGCCATCGGAGTGGCCGCATGCCGCTGGGTGAGATCGGCGAGAAGGTCGCCGTAGCCGGTCAGCTGCTCGCACAGGATCCGGCCGGCATCGCGCACCTGGAGGGCCGCAGCCGAGTCCATGATGTCCTGCGTGGTCGCGCCGAGATGCAGGTAGCCGCGCGCGGAGGGCGGCAGGTCCTCGTTCAGCAGCTCGACGAGGCCGACGATCGGGTAGCCGACGTTCATCGCGGACTGGCGGAACTTCTCCAGGTCAGCCGGGCGCTGATCGCGGAGCTGGCGTATCTCCTCGATCACGGCGTCATCGAGCAAGCCGAGCTCAGCCTGGCTCTCGGCCAGTGCCAGCTCGACCGCGATCCAGGCCGCGAAGGTGCCATCAAAGTCGAGCAAGCCGGCGACAGCGGCGTCCTGGTGCAGCCAGTCGAGCAGGTTGAAGTTCCCGGATTCGTGCAGGGTAACCAGCCGCCTTCCTCATGGTGCCGTGGCGCGGTCTAACCTGCCCGGCTTGACACGGTGATAGGTCGCAACTAGTTTGCTCTATCGATTGACCAAGTTGCCCGGCAGCAACCGTTAACATCATCATTGTCGGGGCCTCGACGGTATCTGAGGAGCAGGCGTTGGCCAAGCGCACGGTAACCACAGAGGCCGGTACCAGCACCAGGGTCACCGGCGCTCAGGTCGCCCGCGAGGCCAGGGTCGACCCCGCAATCGTGTCCAAGATCCTGCGGAACGATCCGTCCCTGCGGGTGAGCGACGAGACCCGCAGCCGGGTCATGGCGGTCGTGGAGCGGCTCGGCTACCGGCCCAACTACGCCGCGCAGCGGCTCCGCAGTTCCCGGATTGGTGCCGTCGGGCTGGTCATTCCCGATTTCCGCAATCCCGCGTTCGCCGAGATCGTGCATGGTGCCGAGCAGGCATCGCACAAACACAGCATCTCGCTGTTCGTGTCTTCTGCGGCCTCGTCGAAGAGCACCATCGACCTGGTGATCGACCTGGTCGCCTCCGACCGAGTCGACGCATTGCTCGTAGCTGGCGGCAACAGCCAGGAGACGAGCCGGATCAACGAGTACCTCGTGGAACGTAACGTCTCTTTCCTTTTCCTGAACCGGCAGACAGCCGGGACGCGGCGGTCACTGTTCCTGGACGACGAGCGCGCCATCGAGCTCGCCGTCGAGCATCTGATTGGCCTGGGCCACCGGAAGATTGCCGCGATCGCAGGCTTGAGCACCATGGAGACAGGCCGCCGCCGGCGGCGCGCTTTCACCCAGGCTCTTAGGCGAGCAGGCCTGCCGGAGCGCCGCGGCTACGTGGTGGAGGCCGATTACAGCATCGCAGGCGGCCAGTCGGCCTTCGCTCGGATCACGGAGCTCGACGATAAGCCAACAGCCTTGGTCGTATCCGAGTTCGTGACGGGCGTCGGTGTCCTCGGCGCCGCACGAACGGCTGGCATCTCGGTGCCCCGTGACCTGTCGATAGCCGTCTTCAACAACCTCGACATGGCCAACTTCCTGACGCCAACGCTGACGACCATCGGGCTCCAGCTCAGTGCGATGGGTGCGGAAGGCTTGGCGCTTCTTGTCAGTCGTCCACCCGACGAGGAGATCAACGCAACTGTCAGCAAGCCGGCGGAGCTGTTCATCCGGGAGTCGACCGCGCCGCCGGGGGAGGGGCCCGCCGCCCCGGCCGACGTGCTGACGCTGCAGAACGGAGGAGCGGCATGAAGCCGATTGACCTCGGGGCGCTCGGGCTGACGGATCAGGAGATCGACCACCGGGTGGTCGCGTACTCCGAATCCTTCGCCCGGCTGATCCGCCAGGATCCTCCGCGCCAACTCGGCGTGCCGACCCAGTACCTGGCGATGCTCGCCGTGGCCAGGGGTGACCAGGACTCCGCGGAGACACTGGCCCGGTACATGCAGCAGGAAGCTGACCACATCTTCGACTCGATGATGACCCTGTGGCTGTCCGAGTTGCTCGACTACGCGGGCGAGACGCTGGGGCTGAGCCAGTTCGCGACGCTGATGCGAGTACCGCGACTGCACCTCTGGGCCAGCCTCCAGCGGGTCGGCAACGACTTCGTCGCCGAAGCGATCGCGGCGCTGCGCGCGGGCGACACGACGACTTTCGATGTCGGGCTCTCCCATGCCCGGCGGGTCTACAAGACCATGGGCGACGAGACCGTCAAGTTCATCCAGGACATCCTGACCCAGGTCGCCGAGGCCGAAGGGAGCGACGGGCCCGCCGCCGCGATGCGCGAGCCGTACGAGCACATCTGGCGGCGCCGGTATTCGACCTGGGAGAGCCTGACCGGCGAGGAGCGGCTCCAGCTTTCCTGCGAGGGCATGCGCGCGCATTACGGCGGGCCGACGCGGCAGGGCGAGTTCAGGGTCATCGACGAGGGCATCCGGTACCGGATGACGTTCGCCGGATGCGGAACCGGCGGAGTGCTGCGCCGGGGGGATCCCGAGACCGGCGAGGGCCCGTACCCGACCGGGGGCATTGTCCGCACCCCCAAGCCCTATTCCTGGGGCCAGACCGGGATGCCCTGGTACTGCGTGCACTGCAGCCTGTATCTCGAGCACTGGCCGGTGGCTGAGGAGGGCGTGAACAGGCGGCCGGTGATCTTCGTCGACGGGGAGGGCTCGCCGGTCACGACCGAATGGCTGGTCTACAAGGATCTGGCCGACACCGAGGCCGAGGACTACCTGCGGATCTGGGCCAGCCCGCCAGCTCGTTCTGCGGAAAGCTCATCAGCCGGTACCCACGTCAGCCTTCCAGCCAGCCCTCCAACCAGGATCAGTGACCCATGAGCACGTCAGGTAAGGTTGCGCTGATCACTGGCGCCGGCCGCGGCATCGGCGCGACCATGGGCGGCCGCCTGCTGGAGGCGGGATTCGAGGTCCATTTCGCCGACGCTAACGGCGATCGGGCATCGGCGCATGTGGCGTCGCTGGATGGTTATGAGGACCGGGCGTTCTCCTGGCGGATGGACGTGTCGTCGGACGACGACGTCAATTCGGTGGTCCAGGCCGTCGGTGAGCGGCACGGGCGCCTAGACGTGCTGGTGAACAACGCCGGCATCACCAACCAGCGGCCGACCCAGCTCATCCCGACGAGCGAGTGGAACGAGCTGATCGACATCCACCTCGGCGGCACGTTCCGGTGCTCCCGGGCCGCTTTCCCGTTCCTGCGCGCCGCCGGCAGCAGCGCCATCATCAACGTGTCGTCCATCGCCGGGCAGATGGGCATGCCGATCCGGGCGTCCTACTGCGCGGCCAAGGCCGGCATCGAGGGATTCACCCGGTCGCTCGCCTCCGAATGGGCAGAGTTCGGTATCCGGGTCAACGCCGTCGCGCCCGGTTATGTGCGGACTGAGCTGATCCAGAAAGATCTCGCGAACGGCTTGGTCTCGGAGGAGCAGCTGTCGACCCGGATCAGCCTGAAGCGGCTGGCGGACCCGGCTGAGATCGCCGAGACGATGTTCTTCCTGGCGACGGCCGCCTCGTCCTACATCACCGGCCAGGTGGTCCACGTGGACGGCGGCCTATCGATCGATTTCAACCCCGGCAGGACCGAGGGAATCGGCCACTGACCGCTCGTCGCAGCTCGCGCGAAAGGCCGCCATGATCACACAGCTCGACCAGCCCGTGCGGGGAGCCGACACCTCTGCGCTGTACCGGAAGATGGTGCAGATCCGCCGGGTCGAGGAGGCAATCCTCCGGCTCCGGCGCGCGGGGCAGATCTCCGGGTCGGTCCACCTGTGCGTCGGGCAGGAGAGCGCACCGGTCGGCGTCCTCGCCGCGCTGGACGAGCGCGACCGAGTCGTGGCGACCTACCGCGGGCATGGCTGGGCTCTTGCCTGCGGTGTCCCGGCCCAGGAACTGCTAAGTGAAGTCCTCGGCCGCGCGACCGGGACGAACTTCGGACGGGCCGGCTCCGCCTACCTCACCTCCCCCGCCCATGGTTTCGTAGGCGAGAACAGCATCGTCGGGGCCGGCCTGCCGATTGCGAACGGCGTGGCGATGGGACTGGCACAGCGCGCCGAGGACGGTGTCGTGGCCGTGTCCTTCGGTGACGGCGCCACCAACCAAGGCGGCGCGCATGAGGCGCTCGTGTTCGCCATCGCCCGGTCGCTGCCCGTCGTGTTCGTCTGCGAGAACAACTTCTGGTCGGAGATGACGCCAATCACCGCGACCGTTCCGCGCTCGGAACTGTGGCAGCGGGCACAGGGCTACGGAATGCCGGCCGAGCTCGTCGACGGCTCCGACGTGCGCGCCGTGCTGGACGCGGCGCGGCGCGCTGTCGCCCGGGCCCGGGCCGGTGAAGGCCCTACGTTCCTGGAAGTCCAGGTGCCCCGGATCCTCGGTCATTACGACGCGGACATCGAGCACTACCGCTCGGACGCGGACAAGGCGGCGCATGGCGAGCGGGACCCGATTGCCCGGACCCGCCAGATCCTGGCGGAGGAATCTGCGGCCGTCTGCGGGGAGCTGGACCAGGCGGACCGTGAGGTCGAGGAGCTTGTCGGCGCGGCCGTGGACGCCGCCCTCGCCGCGCCGCTGCCGGACAAGTCGGCGGCGTTTGGCGAGGTGACAGCCGAGGCGCGGCCCGCTGCTCTCGCACCGCTGCCGGCCGAGGGCAGTGTCGCGCTGGGCCTCGCCATCAACCGGGCACTTGACGACGAGCTGGCTAGCCGACCCGAGCTGGTGGTGTTCGGCGAGGACATCGCAATCCCAGGCGGGACATTCGGTGTCACCCGGAACCTGCTGAAGAAGTACGGCGACCGGGTCTTCGACACCCCGATCTCCGAGGCAGCCATTCTCGGCGCAGCGCTGGGCGCGAGCCTGGAGGGCCTGCGGCCGGTCGTCGAGATCATGTGGATGGACTTCCTCCTGGTGGCGTTCGACCAGATCGCGAACCAGGCAGCGAACGTCCGCTATCTCTCATCTGGCCAGGTGTCCGCACCCATGGTCGTCCGGCTTCAGCAGGGCGCCATGCCCGGATCGTGCGCCCAGCATTCGCAGAGCCTTGAGGCGCTCCTTGCGCATATCCCCGGCATCCGGGTCGGACTGCCGTCGACGTCGCAGGACGCGTATCAGATGCTCCGCGCGGCGGTCGCCGATCCCGATCCCGTGGTGCTAGTCGAGGCCCGCCGCCTGTACCTCACTTCCAGCCCGCTCGACACGAGCGTGCCTCCAGAGTCGGTGGGCGGTGCCCGGCTACGCCGGGCGGGATCGGACCTCGCGACGGTCACCTGGGGAACGATGGTCGACCAGTGCCTTGCGGCGGCGGATCGGCTTCAGGCCGAGCACGGCGTGTCGGCGGCCGTCCTGGATCTGCGGTGGCTCAATCCGCTCGACGAGGCGGCAATCGCCAGAGTGCTAAGGGACGCGGGAGGCAAGCTGCTGATCGTGCACGAAGCGAACCTCACGGGCGGGTTCGGCGCGGAGGTCGCCGCGCGGGTCGCCGAGCGGCACCTGGATCTGCTCGACGCGCCGATCCGCCGGATCGGAACGCCGGACTCCCGCATACCGGCTTCTCCTGTGCTCCAGGCGGCGCTGATCCCCGACGCGGGAACTATCGAGGTGGCAGCGCTCGAACTGCACCGCTTCTAAAGTGGGGCTGCCTAGTCCGCTTCTTCCGGCAGCTCATACCCCGGTACGCGGCGGCCGGTCTTGGCCCGGGCTCTCCACTTCCATGACGGCCCCGGGCTCTTGGCTGTACCGAGATAGCTTGACGTCGAGACACACTGGGCCTACGGTGGCAGCAAGTACCTTGATGTCGAGATACCTCGGACGCCGTGCGGGGACAGCGGGTCTCGCCGGCTTCGTGGTGGCCGCACGCACGGGGGGTGCGCCCCGCCGGGGCAGCGCCCTGCGGCAGGATGCGTAAAGGGAGCCGGATGCCCGGGATGCCGAGGGCCAGGACGTAGACAGGAGATGAGCGCGCCATGACGGCGAACAGTTTCGGGAGCCGGGCCACGTTGCAGGTGGGGGACACCGGCTACGCCATCAACCGGCTGGATGCCGTCCAGGACGTCAGCGGCCTGCCGTTCAGCCTGAAGATCCTGCTCGAGAACCTGCTGCGGACCGAGGACGGGCACAACGTCACCGCCGAGCATGTCACCGCGCTCGCGCAGTGGGATCCGAAGGCCGAGCCGGACACCGAGATCGCGTTCACGCCGGCCCGGGTGATCCTGCAGGACCTCACCGGGGTGCCGGCCGTCGTGGACCTGGCGACGATGCGCGAGGCCATGCGGCAGCTCGGCGGCGACCCGGCCAGGATCAACCCGCTGGTCCCGGCTGAGCTCGTCATCGACCACTCGGTGGTCGCCGACGTGTTCGGCCGCCCGGACGCGTTCGACCGCAACGTGGACCTGGAGTTCCAGCGCAACCGGGAGCGGTTCGCGTTCCTGCGCTGGGGGCAGGAGGCGTTCAGCCAGTTCAAGGTGGTGCCGCCGGGGACGGGCATCGTCCACCAGGTCAACATCGAGCATCTCGCCCGGGTGATCATGACCCACGACGGCGCGGCTTACCCCGACACCTGCGTCGGCACCGATTCCCACACCACCATGCAGAACGGGCTTGGCGTACTCGGCTGGGGAGTCGGCGGCATCGAGGCCGAGGCGGCCATGCTCGGCCAGCCGATCAGCATGCTCATCCCGCGGGTCGTCGGCTTCCGCCTGACCGGCGAGCTCCCCGACGGCGCCACCGCCACCGACCTGGTCCTGACCATCACCGAACTGCTCCGCCACCACGGCGTGGTCGGCAAGTTCGTCGAGTTCCACGGCGAGGGCGTCGCCGCGGTGCCGGTCGCCAACCGGGCCACGATCGGCAACATGAGCCCGGAGTTCGGCTCCACCTGCGCGATCTTCCCGATCGACGCCGAGACCCTCGTCTACCTGCGGCTCACCGGCCGCTCCGCGCAGCAGGTCGCCCTGGTCGAGGCCTATGCCAAGGAGCAGGGGCTCTGGCACGACCCCGGACAGCCGGCCCGCTACTCCGAGGAGCTCACGCTCGACCTGTCCACCGTGGTGCCCTCGCTGGCTGGCCCCAAGCGCCCGCAGGACCGGGTGGCGCTGACCGACGCCAAGACCGCGTTCCGCGACGCGCTGGGTGCCTACGTGTCGGCGCCCGGGCTGGACAACGGGCTGAAGGGCACCTTCCCCGCGTCCGATCCGGTGGCCGCGCAGGCCCCGGGCCGCGCGTCCGCGCCGGTCCAGGTCACCCTGGACGACGGAACGATAACGTCGGTCGACCACGGCTCCGTCGTCATCGCTGCCATCACCTCATGCACGAACACTTCGAACCCCTCGGTCATGGTGGGCGCCGCGCTGCTCGCCAAAAAAGCGGTCGAGGCGGGCCTCGCCCGCAAGCCCTGGGTGAAGACCACACTCGCGCCCGGCTCCAAGGTGGTCATGGACTACTACGAGCGGGCCGGGCTGGTGCCGTACCTGGACAAGCTCGGCTTCAACCTGGTCGGCTACGGCTGCACGACCTGCATCGGCAACTCCGGCCCGCTGCCCGGGGCCATCAGCGAGGCGGTCGCGCAGAACGACCTCGCCGTGGTGTCGGTGCTGTCGGGAAACCGGAACTTCGAGGGCCGGATCAACCCGGACGTGAAGATGAACTACCTGGCCTCACCACCGCTGGTGGTCGCCTACGCGCTGGCCGGGACGATGGACATCGACATGGTCAACGACCCGCTCGGGTCCCGCGCCGACGGCACCCCGGTCTACCTGCGCGACATCTGGCCCAGCCCGGCCGAGGTCGCCGCGGTGGTGCGGGACGCGGTCGCGGCGGAGATGTTCACCCGCGACTACGCCGACGTGTTCGAGGGCGACGACCGGTGGCGGTCGCTGCCCGTGCCCGAGGGTGACACCTTCGCCTGGGACCCCGGCTCGACCTACGTCCGGCGGCCCCCGTACTTCGAGTCGATGACGGGCAAGCCGACGGCGGTCACCGACATCCACGGCGCCCGGGTGCTGGCCATGCTCGGCGACTCGGTGACCACCGACCACATCTCGCCCGCTGGCGCGATCAAGACCGACAGCCCGGCCGGGCGCTACCTCACCGAGCATGGCGTGGAGCGGCGTGACTTCAACTCCTACGGCTCCCGGCGCGGCAACCACGAGGTGATGATCCGCGGCACGTTCGCCAACATCCGGCTGCGCAACCAGCTGGCACCCGGCACCGAGGGCGGGGTGACCGTGAAGCTGCCGGAAGGCGAGCAGATGAGCATCTACGACGCCGCCGTTCAGTATCAGGTGCAGGGCACGCCGCTGCTGGTGCTCGGCGGCAAGGAGTACGGCTCCGGCTCCTCGCGCGACTGGGCGGCCAAAGGCACGCTGCTGCTCGGCGTGCGGGCGGTGCTGGCCGAGTCGTTCGAGCGGATCCACCGCTCCAACCTGATCGGCATGGGGGTGCTGCCCCTGCAGTACCGGCCGGGGGAGTCGGCCGCATCACTGGGGCTGACCGGCCGGGAGGTGTTCGACGTGAGCGGGATCGAGGAGATGAACGCCGGCGCGGTGCCACCGGAGGTCACCGTGCGTGCCGACGGGCGCGAATTCCGGGCCGTCGTCCGGATCGACACGCCAGGTGAGGCCGAATATTACCGGCACGGTGGCATCATGCAGTATGTGCTGCGTTCGCTGCGGGCAAGGGCCTGACCCGGTGTCAACTTCCCTGCGGTTAAGCCCTGCCGGTAGCGTGACCCGAAATGCCGGACTCTGCCGCTCCCCCCGCCACCGCGACCGCGCCGGCTGGTCATCGCCGATGGGTCACGGCAGTGTTCGTGGCCGGCATCGTGGTGCTCGCGTTCAACCTGCGGGCCGCGATCTCCAGCCTGCCGCCGCTGTTCCCCGAGCTTTCCACCCAGCTGCGGCTGTCACCGGCGGCGATCGGTGCCCTCGCCGCCACGCCGGTCCTGTGCTTCGCGATCTTCTCCGGTGTGGCCGCGCCGCTGTCGCGCCGCTTCGGGGACGAGCGGGTCCTGCTGGCGGCCCTGGTCCTGCTGGCTGTGGGCCTGCTCGGGCGCGGCGTGCAGCCCGGCTGGCTGCTCTACCCCGGTACTGTGCTTGCGGCCGCGGCGATCGCGCTGATGAACGTGCTGCTGCCGAGCCTGGTCAAACGGCGCCAGCCGGACCGGGCGGGCCTGCTGATCGGGGTGTACCTGCTCAGCCTGGCCGCCGGGGCGATCCTGGCCTCGCTGGTCGCGGTGCCGATGTTCCAGGCCTCCAGCGGATCGATCCCGCTGGCCCTGGGGGTATGGGCACTGCCGGCGGCAGCGGCGGCGCTGGCGTGGCTGCCGCAGTGGCGCTTCCGGACGGTGCCGGCCGGAGCCCTGCCACGCGGGGAGCAACCACGCTTGAAGGTAGCCAGGCACGCGCTCGCCTGGCAGGTCATGGCCTTCATGGGGCTGCAAAGCCTGATTTATTACGCAACGCTCTCCTGGCTCCCGACGCTGTTCCGGGACAGGGGAGCGGACGCCGTCCACGCAGGCACCCTGCTCGCGGTCATGAATCTCGGTAACGCTGTCACGGCCATGCTCATGCCGATGCTCGCGCACCGCACCCGGGACCAGCGCGGCCTGGTCGCCCTGACCATAGCGGCCTCAGCGGCGGGCCTCAGCGGGGCCTGGTTCCTGCCGCTCGGCGGGGCCGCCGCCTGGGTGCTGCTGCTCGGCCTCGGCCAGGGTGCCGGGCTGGGCCTGGCCATCTACGTCACCATGGCGCGGGCGCCAGATCCGGCCGCCGCCGCGTCACTGTCGGGGTTCGCCCAGGGAGCGGGCTATCTGGTCGCCACGGCGGGCCCGCTGCTGATCGGGTTCCTGCACACCGCGAGCGGCGGCTGGACCATTCCGGTGGTGGTGCTGCTGGCCGTCCTGGCCGCCGAGCTCGCCGCCGGGTGGCAGGCCGGCCGGGCGATGACGCTCGGTACCCAGCCGGGCACAGGGTGAGACGGAGGTGGAAAAGGGAAAGATGTGAAGGGGGTGACGAGACATGCGGCCCCATCTCACATCCGTATTCGTGACGACCGCCGTCATCGCGGTGGTGCTTGGCGGGGTGGCAGCACGCGGGGGACCACCGGCATCTGGGGGACAGCCGGCAGCCGCCGTCCCGCGCGGGCGGCCCGTGGCGGCGGCAACGGCCCACGTCACGCCCGTGTTCGCCTACTACTACATGTGGATGACCGGCACCTACTGGTCGCGCCCCAAGCTGGACCACCCGGTCCAGCCCTTCCCCGGCGACTACCGCAGTGACAACCCGGCGGTGATCAGGTGGCAGGCCCAGCAGGCCAAGGCGGCCGGCCTCACCGGGCTCATTGTGAGCTGGAAGGACACCCCCACCTACCGGGCGATCCTTCCGCTGGTGGAGCGGGCCGCGAACCAGGCAGGGCTTAAGCTCGCCCTGCTGTACGAAGGGCTGAACCACGCACGGCAGCCGCTGCCGGCCGCGGAGGTGGCGGCCGATCTCAAGTTCTTCGTGTCCACCTACGCGTCCAACCGGGCCTGGTACCGCATCAACGGCAAGCCGCTCACCATGTGGTTCGGCACCCAGAAGTTCTCCCGGGCGGCGGTGGCCAGTGTCACCGGGCCGGTGCGCCGCAAGATCCTGGTGCTCAGCTCCGGGAACAGCGTCGCCGAGTTCCTGCGGCTCGCTCCCTACACCGACGGCGACGCCTACTACTGGTCCTCGGTCTCCCCGGGCGCCGACAGGTTCTATCCCGCCAAGCTGGCGGCGATGGGGGTGGCTGTGCACCGCGCCCGCAAGATCTGGCTGGCACCGTTCGCCCCCGGCTTCAACGACACGCTCATCGGCGGGCAGCGGGTGGTCCCGCGCAACAACGGTGTCACCCTGCGGGCCGAGTTCGCGACCGCGCACGCGTCAGCGCCGGACATCCTGGGCCTGATCAGCTGGAACGAGTGGGCCGAGAACACTTATGTGGAGCCATCGGTACATTACAAGTTCTTCTATCTCAAACTGCTGAAGGGGCTCATTCACACCCTCGGCTGAATGCCGTTGCCGGGCATTGTGCCCGCCTGTTCCCGCAGCCCGGTAATTTTCTCAGAAAACCTCTGCGGCGCTCCCCGCACTCCCTTAATGGTTGGTGAACGTTAACCGACATACCGGGGGAGGAGACCATGCGTATGCATGCCCAGAGCAAACGGGTCCTGCTGTTCATCGCGCTGATCATCAGTCTCACCGTGGCCGTCTGCGGTGCTGCCCGTGCCCCCTCCGGCGCCCCGGCGGCCCGCCCGGCGCGGGCCGCGGCCATCATCCACCCGCCGGTCTTCGCTTACTACTACATGTGGATGTCGGGCAACTACTGGCACGTCCACAAGAAAGACCACCCGGTCCAGCCTTTTCCCGGCGACTACAGCAGCGCCGACCCGGCCGTCATCAGCTGGCAGATCCAGCACGCACAGGCGGCCGGGATCGGCGGGTTCCTGGTCAGCTGGAAGAACAACGCCACCTACCAGCGGATCGTGCCACTGCTGGAGAACGCGGCGAACCAGCATCACTTCAAGCTGGCGATGACCTACGAGAGCCTGGACGCCCGCGGCCACCGGCTGCCGGCCAGCCAGGTGGCAGCCGACTTCCACTACTTCATCGCGCACTATGCCGCCAACGCGGCCTGGTACCGGATCTCCGGCAGACCGCTGACCGTGTGGGATGCCACCGACTCCTACCCGGCCTCCGCGATCGCCGGGGTCACCAGGACGCTGCGGTCCAGGCTGGTCGTTCTCAACTCAGCCTCCACCGTCGCCGGCATCACCCGCCTGGCCCCGTACACCGACGGGGACGCCTACTACTGGTCCTCCATCGACCCGGCCCGCGACCCGGCCTGGGGCCTGCGGCTCGCCCAGATGGGCGCCGCGGTGCACCGCACACACGGGATCTGGATCGCGCCGTTCGCACCGGGCTTCGACGCCAGGCTCATCGGCGGGCACATCGTGGTCGGCCGCGCGGGCGGGCTCACCCTGCGGCTGGAGTACAAGGCGGCCCTCGCCTCCTCGCCGGACATCCTGGGCCTGATCAGCTGGAACGAGTGGACCGAGAACACCTACCTGGAGCCGTCGGTGAAGTACGGGTTCAGCTACCCGGACCTGCTCAGGAGCCTGCTGTAGAAGGACCGGTTCCTGGTGGGCTGAGGGGCGCGCCCCGGGGTACTAACATCCCGTCAGCACAAGGGGGCGCGGATGCTCGTGGCCGGGGTGGATTCCTCCACACAGTCCACCAAGGTCCTGCTGTGCCGGGCCGATGACGGCAGCGTGGTCGGCCGCGGGAGCGCCCCCCATCCGGGCGGCACCGAGTGCGACCCGGCCGCGTGGTGGGACGCGCTCACCCGGGCCGGCGAGGGCCTGCTGCACCGGGCGGCCGCGGTCGGGGTCGCGGGCCAGCAGCACGGCATGGTCGTGCTGGACGAGGCCGGCGAGGTGATCAGGCCCGCCCTGCTCTGGAACGACATGCGCTCGGCGGCAGCCGCGGCGGCCCTGATCAGGGAGCGGGGCGGCCCACTGTGGTGGGCGACCCAGACCGGCAGCGTGCCGACCGCCGCCTTCACCGTCACCAAGCTGCGCTGGCTCGCCGAGCACGAGCCGGCCAGCGCCGGGCGGGTGGCGCAGGTGATGCTGCCCCACGACTGGCTGACCTGGCAGCTCGGCGCCGCCGACCCCGTCACCGACCGCGGGGACGCGTCAGGCACCGGGTATTTCTCGCCGGCCGCCGGTCACTGGCTGCCCGATGTCGCCGCCACCGCCCTGGGCCATCAGCCCCGGCTGCCCCGGGTCGCCAAGCCGAACGAGGCCGTGGGGGAGAGCGAGGCCAGCGCCGTGCTGGCACCGGGCACCGGCGACAACATGGCCGCCGCGCTCGGCCTGGGGCTGGTGCCCGGCGAGGTCGTGGTGTCGGTCGGCACCTCCGGCACGGCGTTCGCTGTCACCACGGTGCCAGCCGCCGACTCCTCCGGCGCCGTGGCCGGCTTCGCCGACGCGACCGGGCGGTTCCTTCCCCTGGTCTGCACGGTCAACGCGGGGCTGGTGCTGTCCGCCGCGGCGGACCTGATCGGCACCGACCTGGCCGGGCTGTCGGAGGCGGCGCTGGCCGCCGAGCCCGGCGCCGGCGGCCTCACCCTGCTGCCCTACCTGGACGGCGAGCGGACCCCGAACCGGCCGCATGCCAGCGGCGTGCTGCGCGGCCTGACCACCCGCAACGCCACCCGGCAGAACCTGGCCCGGGCCAGTGTGGAAGCGGTCCTGGCATCCCTCGCTGACGCGGCCGGCCTGCTCGCCGGGCACGGCGTGGAGCAGCGCAGCGTGCTGCTGATCGGGGGCGGGGCGCGCTCGGAGGCCATGCGTGTGCTGGCGCCGGGGATTTTCGGCGTCCCGGTGGCCGTTCCTGAACCTGAGGAGTATGTCGCGCTCGGCGCCGCCCGCCAGGCGGCGTGGGCGCTCGCGGGCACGGCGGAGCCGCCGGGCTGGCCCCGCCGTCCCGCCGCCAGCTACACCGGCCCGGCGGTGCCGCAGGTGCGCGACCGGCTCGCCGAACTCAGGGACGCCACCACGATGTGGGAGGAAAGGACGCAGCCATGACCGCCGACTTGTATCAGCCGGCCCCCAGCGACCGCTTCTCGTTCGGCATCTGGACTGTGGGGTGGCAGGGAACGGACGTGTTCGGTCCGGCGGTGCGCCCGCCGATGCCCGCCGACCGGGCCGTGCGCAAGCTGGCCGAGCTCGGCGCCTATGGCGTCAACTTCCACGACAACGACGTGTTCGGGTTCGACGCGAGCGCGGCGGAGCGGGACAAGCTGGTCGCCGGCTTCCGGCAGGCGCTGACCGACACCGGCCTGGTGGTGACCACCGCCACCACCAACCTGTTCTCGCACCCGATGTTCAAGGAGGGGGCGTTCACCGCCAACGACCGGGACGTGCGCCGGTTCGCCCTGGCCAAGGTGATGCGCAACCTCGACCTGGCGGCCGAGCTGGGCGCGGGAGTGTACGTGTGCTGGGGCGGCCGGGAAGGAGCCGAGTCCGGGGCGAGCAAGGACATCCGGGCCGCGCTCGACCGCTACGCCGAGGCGATGAACGTGCTCTGCCAGTACGTCCTGGACCACGGGTACGGCCTGCGGTTCGCGATCGAGCCCAAGCCGAACGAGCCGCGCGGGGACATCCTGCTGCCCACCGCGGGCCACGCGCTGGCGTTCATCAACGAGCTCGCTCACCCCGAGCTCGTCGGCATCAACCCCGAGGTGGGGCATGAGGAGATGTCCGGCCTCAACTACGCCCACGCCATCGCCCAGGCGCTCTGGCACGGCAAGCTGTTCCACATCGACCTGAACGGGCAGAACGGCCCACGCTACGACCAGGACCTGCGGTTCGGGGCGGGCAACGCGCGGGGCGCGTTCTGGGTGGTGGATGCCCTGGAGACAGGCGGCTACACCGGCCCGGTGCACTTCGACTACAAGCCGCCGCGCACCGAGGACGACGCCGGCGTCTGGGAGTCCGCCGCCGCCTGCATGCGCAACTACCTGATCCTGCGCGGGAAGGTCCGCGCGTTCCGGGCCGACCCCGAGGTCAAGGCGGCACTGGCCGCGGCCCGGGTGGCCAGCCTGGCCGAGCCCACCCTTGCGGCCGGCGAGACCTGGCGTGACGTGCAGGGATTCACCCCCGGCGTCGACGCGCTGGCAACCCGGGGGATGGGCTTCGAGCGGCTCGACCAGCTGGCGCTGGAGCACCTTTACGGCGTCCGCTGACCGCGGGCCGGGCGCACCACGCCAGATGTGGTCGACTTGGGTCGTGATAGCAGCCCAAATCGACCACGTCCCGCCCATGCCGGGCGGATGGCCTGGGGAAATGGGTTTGCCCGCGGGACCGGCACAGGGCTAGCGTCGAGGCGGTTCTCCTTTTCCCCGGGCGGCCGGCCACCCTCCGGCGCCGGCGTGCAGACAGATCGGATTCACCACAATGGCGTGGGCTGGCCTGGTCCGCCGGTTCCCGGTGCTGGCCATCCGCGACTTCCGGCTGCTGCTCGCCGACCGCATACTGGCGCCGGCGGCGGTGGCGTTCTCCATGGTCGGGGTGTCCTTCGCGGTCCTGGACGCGACCGGCTCCACCGCCGACCTGTCCTACGTGCTCGCCGCGCAGATCCTCCCAGCGCTGGTGTTCGCCGTGGCGGGCGGGATCGTCGCGGACCGGATCGCGCCGCAGCGGGTGATCGTCGCCGCGAACCTGATGATCGCCGTTGGCGAGGGCGGGTTCGGCTTGCTCGTGCTCACCGGCCATCCACGGCTGTGGCAGATGATCGCCCTGGAGACCCTGAACGGCGCGGGCATGGCTGTGTTCTATCCCGCTTCGCAGGCGCTGCTGCCCCGGCTGGTGCCACCCGGCCTGCTGCAGGAGGCCAGCGCGTTGAGCCGGCTGGCCATGAACGGGGCGCAGATGGGCGGCGCCGCGGTGGCCGGGCTGTTCGTGGCGGCGGCCGGGCCGGGCTGGGCGCTGGCCGTCTGCGGCATCGGGATGACCGGCACGGTGCCGCTGCTGCTGGCCATCCGGGCGCCGGGTGCGCGGCGCGCCGGACACAGCAGCCTGCTGCGTGACCTGCGTGAAGGCTGGGCCGAGTTCACCTCCCACACCTGGCTGTGGGTGATCGTCGCCCAGTTCTGCGTGGTGATGGCGGCCTGGTACGGGGCGTTCCAGGTGCTCGGGCCGGTGGTCGCCCGCCGGGACCTGGGCGGCCCGGCGGCGTGGGGTGCCATCACCGCGGCGGACGCGGTCGGCCTGATCATCGGCGGCCTGGTCTCGCTGCGTTTCACCCCGCGGCGGCCGATGCGCTTCGTCGTGCTCATCGGCGGGGCCTGCGCGCTGTCGCCGCTGTCGCTGGCGGGCCCGTGGCCGCTGCCAGCGGTCTGCGCGGCGGCGTTCGCCCTGGGAATCGCCATCGAGATCATGATGGTGCAGTGGACGGTGGCGCTGGCCAGCCGCATCCCGGCGGACCGGCTCGCCCGCGTCTCCTCCTACGACGTGCTGGGGACGGTGCTGGCGATGCCGGCCGGGGCGCTGGTGGCCGGCCCGCTGGCGGCCGCTGCCGGGGTGCCCGCCGTCGAGTACGGCGCGGTCGTCCTGACCCTCGGCGCCTCGCTGCTCGCCTTGGTCCCGCGGGAGATCCGGTCCCTGCGCTCGGACGAAACCCCAGCATCCGGGCAGGAGCGGGCCCGCGCTATGACAGGATCGTGACCCAACACGACGGCCACCCGTGCATCGGCCGCAGTGGGCGAAATAGACTCGCCTAGGGTCCTCGCGCCGCAACGGCCCGGCAGGCCGCGCCTGCTGGGCCTATCACGGGGGCCCTGGCCCTGGCCGACGACGACGAGGAGCAGACGAGGTGACTCTGCTGGAGTCCATCGCCGGTCCGCGGGAACTCAAGGCGCTCAGCCCTGACCAGCTCCCCGCCCTGGCCAGCGAGATCCGCGACTTCCTGATCGACGCGGTGTCCCGCAACGGCGGGCACCTTGGGCCGAACCTCGGGGTGGTGGAGCTCACCATCGCGCTGCACCGGGTCTTCGACTCCCCGGCCGACCGGCTCGTCTTCGACACCGGCCACCAGGCCTACGTGCACAAGCTGCTGACCGGGCGGCAGGCGGGCTTCGCCAAGCTCAAGCAGCGCGGCGGCGTGTCCGGCTACCCGAGCCAGGCCGAGTCCGAGCACGACATCGTCGAGAACTCGCACGCCTCCACCGCCCTGTCCTACGCGGACGGCCTGGCCAAGGCCTACCATCTGCGCGGCGAGACCGGCCGCACCGTGGTCGCCGTCGTCGGCGACGGGGCGCTCACCGGCGGCATGGCCTGGGAGGCGCTCAACAACATCGCCGCCGCGAAGGACAGCCGGCTGGTCATCGTGGTCAACGACAACGGCCGCTCCTACACGCCGACGATCGGCGGCCTGGCCGCGCACCTGGCCACGGTCCGGGTGTCGCAGCGTTACGAGCACGTGCTGGAGTACATCAAGACCTCGCTGTCCCGGACCCCGCTGGTCGGCCCGCCGCTGTACGAGACGCTGCACGGCATCAAGAAGGGCCTCAAGGACGTGCTGCAGCCGCAGGTGCTCTTCGAGGACCTCGGCATCAAGTACCTCGGCCCGGTGGACGGCCACGACGAGCAGCTGGTCGAGCATGCGCTGCGGCGGGCCCGCGGCTTCGGCGGCCCGGTGATCGTGCACGTGATCACCCGTAAGGGTTTCGGCTACCCGCCGGCCGAGGACGACGACGAGGACTGCATGCACGGCCCGGGCGCGTTCGACCCGGCGACCGGGCGGCCGACCGGGACGTCCCGGCGGGGGTGGACCGACGCGTTCAGCGAGGAGCTGGTCGCGATCGGCGCGGAGCGCCCGGACGTGGTCGCTCTCACCGCGGCGATGCTCTACCCGACCGGGCTGGCCGCGTTCGCCCAGGCCTACCCGGGCCGCTGTTTCGACGTCGGCATCGCTGAGCAGCACGCGGTCACCAGCGCGGCTGGCCTGGCCATCGGCGGGCTGCACCCGGTGGTCGCGATCTACGCGACCTTCCTCAACCGCGCCTTCGACCAGGTCCTGCTCGATGTCGCGCTGCACCGGCTGCCGGTGACGTTCGTGCTCGACCGGGCCGGGGTGACCGGGTCGGACGGCCCGAGTCACAACGGCATGTGGGACGGCTCGATCATGCAGGTCGTGCCCGGCCTGAGGATCGCCGCCCCGCGGGACGCCACCCGCCTGGCGGAGCTGCTGCGGGAGGCGGTGGGCACGCACGACGGGCCGACCGTGCTGCGTTTCCCCAAGGGAGCGGCCGGGCCGGACATCCCCGCGGTCGGCGCCATCGGCGGGATGGACGTGCTGCACCGCCCGGGCGGTGCGGCCGGCCAGGCCAGCCCGCCGGGGCGGGACGTGCCCGGGCACGACGTGCTGCTGGTGGGCGCGGGGCCGATGGCCGGGGTGTGCGTGGAAGCCGCGGGCCGGCTGGCCGACCAGGGCATCGGCGTGACCGTGGTCGACCCGCGCTGGCTGAAGCCGGTCGACCCGGCGCTGGCCGCCGAGGCGGCACGCTACCGGCTGGTGGCGACCGTGGAGGACAACGGCCGGGTCGGCGGGTTCGGCGACGCGGTCGCCAGGGCCCTGCGCGACGCGGGCGTGGACACCCCGGTGCGCACGTTCGGCCTGCCGCAGGAGTTCCTGGCGCACGGCAAGCGGGAGGAGATCCTGGCCGACACCGGCCTGGTCCCACAGCACCTGGCCCGCCAGATCACCGAGGCGGTGGCCCGGCTGACACCCGAGCTCGAACACCATCCCCAGTCATGACCGCGCTGGTCAGGAAAGCAGAGGGCAGCCCGCGATGACGGGTCTGGACGTCGCTGTCGTCGGTTCCGGCCCGGCCGGCCTGTACACCGCCGAGGCGCTCATCAAGCAGGCAGCCGCACTGGACCCGCCGGCCGAGGTCCGGGTGGATGTGCTGGACCGGCTGCCCACGCCGTACGGGCTGGTCCGGTACGGGGTGGCGCCTGACCACCCCTCGATCAAGTCGATCGCCGAGTACCTGCGCAAGATCCTGGAGAACCCGCAGGTGCGGTTCCTCGGCGGCGTGCACCTCGGCGACGACGTGACCCGCGCGGACCTGCTCGCCAGCTATGACGCCGTGGTCTACGCGACCGGCGCCATGCGCGACCGGCGGCTGGGCGTCGAAGGCGAGGACCTGCCGGGCAGCTATGCGGCCACCGGCTTCGTCAACTGGTACTGCGGGCACCCGGACATGGACCCGGGCACGTTCAGCCTGGATGCCGAGTCGGTGGCGGTCATCGGGGTCGGCAACGTGGCCGTGGACGTGGCCCGCATCCTCGTCCGCGACCCTGCCGAGCTGGCGAGCACCGACGTGTCGCAGCCGGTGCTCGACACGCTGACGGCGAGCAAGGTCCGCGAGGTGCACGTGATCGGCCGCCGCGGTCCTGCCCAGGCCAAGTTCACCACCAAGGAGCTGCGCGAGCTTGGCGAGCTGGCCGGGGTGGACATCGTCGTGCCCGCCCAGGAGGCCGACCTGGCCGCGTTCGACGCCGCCGGGGAGGGGGAGCGGCTCGCGGAATCAGACCGCCGGGTCCGCGGCAACCTCGCCGTCATCAGCGGCTGGGCGGCCCGGTCCCCGGCGGGGCACGCGCGGCGGCTGACGGTCCGGTTCTGGCTGCGGCCGGTGAAGATCGAAGGGACCGAACGAGTGTCCGGGCTGACTGTCGAGCGCACCCGGCTCGACGAGCAGGGCCGGCTCACCGGGACCGGCGAGCTGGAGACGATCAGCGTGCAGATGGTGCTGCGCAGCGTCGGGTACCAGAGCGTGCCGCTGGCCGGGGTCCCCTTCGACGAGCGGTCCTGCACCGTGCCGAACGAGGCGGGCCGGGTGCTCGGCCCGGACGGCGCGCCGCTGCCGCGCGAGTATGTGTCCGGCTGGCTCAAGCGCGGCCCCACCGGCGTGATCGGCACCAACAAGTCCGACGCCGCCGACACCGTGCGGTCGCTGCTGGCCGACTGCTGCGGCGGGGAGGGGCGGGACGAGGCTGCCCGGGCGGCCGCCAGGGAGCACCTGACCGGGGAGCTGGCTGCCCGCGGCGTGCTGCCCGTCACCTACGCCGACTGGCTGCGGGTCGAGCAGGCCGAGATGAGCCTGGCCGCGGCGCTGGGCCGGGGGGCCAGGGTGAAGCTGGCCAGCCGGGCCGCGATCGACGCGGCGTGCCGCCCGCCCGTGGCCTGAGGAAGCGGGACCTGGCCGGCGGGACCTGGCCGGACTCCTGTGAGTCAGAAGTTTCACGGCCACCTTTCGAGTCATTAGTTCACATTTGCCGGGTATCCTGGGCCGGTGGCGACCCCGATGTCGGTGCCGGTGGTGCTCACCGCCGCCGAACGAGCACAGCTGGAGTCCTGGGCGGCAGGCTCAGCGGTGGCCCGGCAGCAGGCGCTGCGGGCCCGGATCGTGCTGGCGTGCGCGATCGGCCCGGACGCGCCTGCCGGCCGGCCGAGTGCGCAGGTAGCGGCCGAGCTGGGTCTGTCGAGGGACACCGTCCGCAAGTGGCGGTCCCGGTTCGGGGCGCGGCGGCTCGCCGGCCTGTCCGACTCGCCGCGGTCCGGGGCCCCCCGGCGGATCACCGACGAGCAGGTCGCGCAGGTGATCGCCCGGGCACTGCTGGAGCCACCGCCGGCCGGGCAGCAGCGGTGGTCGACCCGGATCATGGCGGCGCACACCGGCCTGAGCCAGTCGGCGGTCAGCCGGATCTGGCGGCGGGCGGGCGTGACCGTGCCGGGGGCAGGGGCCAGTGAGCGACTGCTTATTAATGACTCGCATTCTGGTTCGGCACTGCCGGAAGGCGCGGGGCACGGGCGTGGCCGGGCCGGATCCGGGCCGGCCACGCGGGGGATTTCGGGAAATCCCGGACGTCTCGATCACCCGGACACTGGGGACAATGACGGCATGGGTGGTGAGCAGGCCGGATCTCAGCGGCAGGTGGCCGCCCCCGGGCATCCCCCGCCGGGGGCACGGGCATCGGGGGAACACATGGGGTCCGGGGAACGGGCGGGTGCTCGCGGCGCGGTGGGATCTCGCGGACGGCCGGCCAGGGCGCGGCCCGTGTCCCGGGACGGGCACGCCGGGGCTGGGCCCGGGGCTGGGCCCGAGGCGTCTGCGGCGGCTGGTGCGCCGGGTGCAGGCGAACAGGCGCGGGTGGCGGACGCGGGGACCGGGGGAGTGCCGGCCGACCTGCCTCCCGGCCGCTACTTCGACCGCGAGGAGAGCTGGCTCCGCTTCAACCAGCGGGTGCTCGAGCTTGCCGAGGACGAGACGCTGCCGCTGCTGGAGCGGGTGCGGTTCCTGTCGATCTTCTCCAGCAACCTGGACGAGTTCTTCATGGTCCGGGTGGCGGGACGGATGCGGCGGATGGCGACCGGCCTGCCGGTCGAGGGCGTGAGCGGGCTGCCGCCCGACCAGATCCTCGCCAACACCCTGGATACCGGCCGCGAGCTGAGCCTGCGGCACGCCCGGGTCTTCGCCGAGTCGGTCCTGCCCGCCCTGGCCGCCGAAGGGATCGAGGTGCTGCGGTGGAAGGAGCTGTCCGCCGCCGAGCAGGAGAACCTGCATCGGCTGTTCCGGGAGCGGATTTACCCGGTCCTCACCCCGCTGGTGGTCGACCCCGCTCACCCGTTCCCCTACATATCGGGGCTGTCGCTGAGCCTGGCGGTGATGATCGCCGATCCGCGCACCGGCGCGACCATGTTCGCCCGGGTGAAGGTGCCCCCGCTGCTGCCCCGGTTCCTCACCGTCTCGCAGTACCGGTTCGTGCCGCTGGAAGATGTCATCGCGGCCCATCTCACCGAGCTCTTCGCCGGGCTGGAGATCCTCGAGCACCATGCGTTCCGGGTTACCCGCACCCGCGACCTGGAAGTGGACGAGGACGTCACCGAGAACCTGCTGCAGTCGCTGGAGCGGGAGCTGCAGCGGCGGCGCTTCGAGCCCGCCGTCCGGCTGGAGGTGGAGGAGTCCATCTCCAGCGACGTGCTCGAGAAGCTGGTGACCGAGCTGGGGATCGACCAGCGTGCCGTCTACCACCTGCCCGGGCCGCTCGACCTGTCCGGCCTGAACGTGATCGCCGACCTGGACCTGCGCCAGCTCAAGTACCCGGCTTTCGTCCCGTCGGAGTCCGCCATGCCGCAGGACTCCGACATCTTCACCACCCTGGACAAGCAGGACATCCTCATCCACCTCCCGTACGACTCCTTCACCACCACGGTGGAACGGCTGATCGAGGAGGCCGCCGCCGACCCCCGGGTGCTGGCGATCAAGCAGACCCTGTACCGCACCAGCGACGTGTCCTCGATCGTCGACGCGCTCATCGACGCCGCCGAGGCGGGCAAGCAGGTCGTGGTGGTGGTCGAGCTGAAGGCCAGGTTCGATGAGCGCGCGAACATCATCTGGGCACGCAAGCTGGAGGAGGCCGGCTGCCACGTCGTCTACGGGATCGTCGGCCTGAAGACCCACTGCAAGATGGTGCTGGTCGTGCGAGAGGAGCCGGATGGCTCGCTGCGCCGCTACTGCCACATCGGGACCGGTAACTACCACCCCACGACGGCCCGGCTCTACGAGGACTTCGGCCTGCTCACCGCCGACCGCACGGTCGGGGAGGACGCCACCGACCTGTTCAACCACCTGACGGGCTACAGCCGCAAGAGCCTCTACCGGCGGTTCCTGGTCGCGCCGGCCGCCCTGCGCTCGGGCCTGATCGACCGGATCACCCAGCAGGCGGCCCGGCAGCGGGAGGGCCGGCCGGCCCGGATCCAGCTCAAATGCAACGCCATCGTCGACGAGGCGATGATCGACGCCCTGTACCAGGCCTCGATCGCCGGGGTGCCGGTGGACCTGTGGGTGCGTGGCATCTGCTCGGTCCGGCCCGGGGTGCCGGCCCTGTCCGAGACGATCCGGGTCCGCAGCGTGCTGGGCAGGTTCCTGGAGCATTCGAGGATCTACGCGTTCGGCGCCGGGGAGGACGGGGACAGCGAGGTCTGGATCGGCTCGGCCGACCTGATGCACCGCAACCTGGACCGGCGGGTGGAGTCGCTGGTCCAGGTATCGGACCCGGCACAGAAAGCACACCTGCGCGACCTCATCAACCTGGCCATGGACGAGGGCACGGCGTCTTGGTGGCTGGCCGCCGACGGTACGTGGACCCGGCATCACCTGGACGCCGACGGCAATCCGTTGCGCGACCTCCAGCGTCACCTGATCACCAGCCTGCGCGCCCGGGCTGCCGATGCCTGACCGGGACCGGCCGGTGCAGATCGAGGCCGCCGGCGCGGTGCTGTGGCGGCCCGGCGCGCGGGGCCCGGAGGTGGCGCTTGTCCACCGGCCCCGCTACGGCGACTGGAGCTTCCCCAAGGGCAAGCGCCTGTCCGGCGAGCATGTGCTGATTACAGCAGTGCGGGAGGTTGCCGAGGAAACCGGGGCCGACATCGTCCTCGGCCGGCGGCTGAGCCCGGCCCGGTACCTCAGCGGTGGCAAGCCTAAGCAGGTGGAGTACTGGGCTGCTCGTTCGGCGGCACAGGTTGCGGATGGACCGGATGATCCCCCCGAACCCTCCGCGTTCGTCCCGAACGCGGAGGTCGACCAGCTGGTGTGGCTTCCGCTGACCGCGGCCGGTGACCGGCTGAGCTACCAGCACGACAGGGAGGTGCTCAGCGAGTTCGCGTCCGCCCCGGCCGCCACCACGGCCCTCATCCTGGTCCGGCATACCTCCGCGCGGAACAGGAAGGCCTGGCAGAACGTTCGCCACCCCGACGATCTCACCCGGCCGCTGACCCCGCTCGGGCAGACCCAGGCGAAGCTCCTGGGCCAGATCCTGTCCTGTTACGGGCCCGCCCGGGTGATCAGTTCGGCAGCGGAACGCTGCCTGGCGACCGTCGAGCCCTACGCGGAGCTGACCGGTGGGGTGGTGGAGCCGACGCCGGCCTTCGCGCCCCCGGCGGCAACGGCCGCCGCCCGCGGCCTGGTCACCGGGCTCGTCACGACCGGCGAGCCGGTCGTGATCTGTGCTCACCGGGAGAACCTGCCCGCCATGCTGCGGTGGATCTGCGAGAGCCTCGGTGCGCCGGTGCCGGCCGGGCCACCACTGCCCAAGGGCGCTTTCTGGGCCCTGCATATGGGCGGGGGCAGGCTCATCTCGGCCGAGCAGCACCGCCTGGCCGCCTGACCCGGCCCTGGCCGGACATGCCAGTGCCGCCCCGGCCAGGTCGTGGCCGGGGCGGCACAGGGTTGGTTGCCGGTTATGAGTGGATGAACACCGTGTCGGTGTCCGTGTTGTCCCCCCAGGTGAAGTCGGTGGGAGCGACCTTGGCGGTGGATGTCAGCGAGGTCCCGCCACTGGCCGTGACCATCACCGTCACGGTGATGGTGGTGCTGGCGCCGGCCCCGATCGCGCCGTTACGCGTGCACATCGAGGAGTGCCGCTGCTTGCTGCACTGCCACCAGGTCCCTTGGCCACCGAAGGTCACGACCAGCCCGGCGGGCACGGTGAACCACACCGTGTTGGTAGCCGCGGTGGACGTGGCCTGGGTCCCGGTGTTGGTGACCCGGATCGAGTAGGTGCCCTTCTGGCCGGTGCGGAAGGTGCCGTTGTGCGTGAGTGAGACGGCCAGGCCCGCCCGCGGCATGACCGTGAGCTGGAAGGTCTTCGTCGCGGTGTTCCCCACCGAATCCCTCACCCTGGCCTGGTAGGAGTAACTTCCGTAGGCGTTCACGGTCCCGCTGATGGTCCCGCCGCTGGACAGGCTCAGCCCCCGGGGCAGCCCACCCGATGCCCGCGACCACGTGTACGGGGGTGTCCCGCCGGTGGCCGCCAGCGTGGTGCTGTAGAAGTGCCCGATGCTGGCGTTGGGCAGCGGGCTGCTGGTCGTAATCGTCAGCGTGGACGAGTAGCTGATCGTCACCGACCCGTTCCCGGCCGCTGCGGCCCCGAGGATGGTGCCGAGGCTGGAGCCACCGCCCCCGCCAGCGCCCCCGCCAGAGCTCCCGGCGGCCGCGCCGCCACCGCCACCGCCGCCACCACCGAAGAGACCGCCGCCCCCGCCGCCGCCGCTACCGGCGCCGAGGCCGCCCGTGCCGCCGACGTCGGCGACTCCGGCAGTGCCACTACCACCCCCGCCGGTACCGCCGCCACCAAGGGCGCCGACGGCTCCGGTGGTGGCACCGCCACCACCGGAGCCACCATTCGAGATGGCGGTGATACAGTTCGCGCCGTTGTTGCCCGCTGTACCGTTCAGCCCGGCGGGTCCGCCGGCTCCGCCGCCGTGAGCCCCCGCGATGCAGGTGCCGGCGCCGGTTTCGTCGCCGCCACCGCCACCGCCACCGCCGCCGCCGCCGACCACGAGGGGGGTGGCGCCTCTGAGCACCGCGGAGTAACCGCCGCCGCCACCACCACCTGCGGCGCCACCGCTGACGGTGCCGTTGCCGCCGTCAGGCCAGCCGCCCAGGCCGGTCCCGCTGCCGGTGACACCCTGGCCGCCGACCCGCACAGTGAGCGTTTCGCCTGAGAAGACGGTGACGGTGCTGGTTGCCACCGCCCCCACCCGGCCGCTGCCGGCCCCGCCGCCGGTGCCGCCCCCGAGCGCGGCGCCGGCCTCGCCCGCACCGCCGGACGCGCCAGTTCCCGTGATGGTCACGGAGCCGACGCCGGCCGGGACGACGAAGGGCTCATTAGCGCCGATGAAGGAGAAGGTGCAGGTGACCGTCGTGGTGCCCGTGCAGGTGAACGGGGAGGCGCTGGCCTGCTGGGCGGGCCCGGCGAGCGCCACCAGGCCGACGCCGCCGAGCAGGGCGGCGGCGGGCGCCGCTACGCGGGCCAGCCGCATGGTGCTCATTTTCATGGGCCCGGCCTTCCCTTTAGCCCGTTGATCTCCTATCCGGTACATATTTCTCATATCTTGTAGTCCCCCCATGCTTCTTCCCCCGACAGGACGCCTGCGCCAGGCTCCTATAAATGTGAGGCCGACACCGGGGCTTTCGCCTCGAACTGGCGCGAGCAGGGCAATCGAAGGTCATATCTTCCCAGTTCAAAGGCTAGTTTCTGGAAATAACAATCAAGTTGCGCCCGTTGCTGCCAATACCCGGGCTAAGCCATCGAGTTTTTCTTCTTAAAGCCGCAGACTTCCAGTCGGATTCGCTTTTGGAAAGCATAAACACACCCTTGGCCGGGCCGGGACTGGGGGGCCGCCTCTGGATCGGCGGGATTTCAGGAAGCTCCGTCCGGGGTGCTTCCGGCCCTGGGCCAGGGCCGATACGGATGCGATGCAGGGCCTGGCGGCTCACCCTGTCAGGTCGGCGCTGGGATGATGGGCCCGGCGGGATCCCAGTCGAGGGTGGGGGGCAGGGCGCCTTCGAAGATCAGCAGCCAGCGCTTGATCTCGATCCCGGTGCCGCCGCTGTAGCCGCCGAGACCGTCACCGGCGACGACCCGGTGGCACGGCACGACGATCGGGTAGGGGTTGGACCCCATGATCTGCCCCACCACCCGGCCGGCCGGCACCCGTGGCCCGTCCGCCAGGCCCGCGCGGCGGGCGAGCCCGCCATAGGTAACCGTCTCGCCGTAGCCGACCGTGTCCAGCAGGACCGGGAGCACCTGGTGCTGGGCGGGGGACAGGCGCGACCAGTCCACCGGCAGCTCGAAGGTGTGCCGCAGGCCGGCGAAGTACTCGCCCAGCTGGGCACGCCCGTGGGCCAGATGGGTGGCCGCCGCGTCCGGCTGGTCCCCGGCGCAGGCCGCGGGGGCGTGCGGCTGCGCCCGGTTCGCCGTCGCCGGGGGCGGCCCGAACCGGACCTCAGCGAGCCCGGACATGCTGCAGGCCAGGGAGATCTCCCCGACCGGGGATGGCAGCGCGTCCCAGAGGAGTCCAGTGTCCCGGGCGAGTGCGGTCACCGGTCCATTGTCGCCGCCGGTACCGACAATCCCGGCTCGACAGCGCTGGCAAGGGTGCACGACAGTTTTGTTGGGGATGATCTTGTTCGGCGGGTGACCTGCGGGTCTGAGTCTTGCTGTCTGTCAGATGGCGGCGCGCAGCTGCGCTGGCGAGGTAGTGCTGGCTGGCCAGAGCTCGTCCCACCGGCCGCTGGCGTGCTGGCAGCGCAGGGCGATGATGCCGGCGGCGCCTTCGGTGGTCCAGTGCATGCCGGACTGCTTGGCTCGCTGGACCACGATCGCCTTGATGCCTCCCTCAATGGCTCCCGAGCCGATGAACATGCCCAGGTCGCGGAAGTGCTGGTAGCGCATCCGGTGCCTGTTGCGCTCGAAGTAGCCGAGCTTTTTGTCCAGCTCTCCGGCCTTGACGCCGGCGAGAGGGTACTGCCGGGAGGCTTCTGTGATCGCCTCGATGTTCCCGGCATCCAGCTCGGCGCTCCGGTCGTGCAGCCACTGGGCCGGGTCGGGGGTGATGAAGGCCAGGCAGGCGGCGAGCTCGTGCAGGTGCTCGCGGGCGTGGTAGATGTCCACGATGTGGGTGGCGTGCGGGTAGAGGTCTCCGGCCATCGTCCAGATCCAGGCGGCGCCGTCGCCGAGGGCGACGACCTGGCGGAAGTGCTCGCCGCCGCGGCGCAGGTACTCGGCTTTCACCAGCCGGGCGAGGGCGTCCTTGCCGTCGAAGGTGGCCACGTAGCTGGAAGAGCCCGGGTCCATCACCGGCCGGCCGTCGTCATCCAGTTCCGACACGGTGAACAGGCGCGCGAGCTTGACCTCGCGAGTGCCGGCCTTGCCATCCTCGCCCTTGCCCGGCCGTCCTTCGGTTTCGCTGGCGCGCACGGGCACGCCCGTCCCGTCGGTCTCCACGTAGAGCATGTCGGGGACCGGCTCGGCCGGGGGCAGCGGCACGATCCGCCGCTCGCCGATCGCGGCGGCCTCCGCGGCGCCGGCCTGCCGGGCGGCCGCGCCGCTGGCCTCGGCGGAGCGCTCGATGGTCTTGGCGGTCACGCTGATCCCGGCCAGGCCGGCCAGCAGCCCGGCCGCCTTCCCGAACGGGACCTCCGCGCCGGCCCGGGCGATCATCTGGGTCAGCCCCGGCGAGGCCGGCGTGCCGGCCACGCCCAGCCGCTCGTCAAGCGGCGCGAACCCGTGCCCGCACTGCCCGCAGTGGTACCAGGCCCGCATCACCCGGACCGCGCCGAGCACGGTGGTGATGGTCTTGGCCCGGCGGCCGGCGTAGCCGGCCTGGTGACCGTTCCCGCACCCGGCGTGCGGGCCGGCATACCCGTCGTCATCGCCGGCCAGCACAGCCTCCAGCAGCCGGGCGCCGGACGCCATCAGCGCGGCGCGCATCGCCTGCTCCAGCACGCCGAGGGCGGCGCCCTGGCCCAGCATCCCGGCGGCGAG
>DATKRG010000379.1:0-16257 GCA_035532275.1 Streptosporangiaceae bacterium
TCCGGCGAAGCCAGCTGATCACGCAGCTCTTCGACGTGCAGGCCCGGAACGTCCAGGAATGCGATGATCCGGCACGGGCAGGCCTCCCCGCCCTCGAACTTCCACGGGAACGCGCCGATAACGCAGCGCGTGTTGAGAACCCGGTCGATGTCGCCACCGATGTTCTCGGCGTGGATGCAGCCGCCCGGGAAGGCGAGGTAGTGCATGGGGAAGAGGTCTTCAGTGATCTCCCGCCCGCTCAGATGGTGGGTGTAGGAGTACTCGCCGAAGTAGTCCTTCGCGCTCATCCCGACCTGGCGCTCGAACCGCTCGGTGATGTCCGGGCGCATGTGCCGGATCGTTGTGTTGATCGGGTGATCGCCGGAGCCGGCATCGATGCCCCACCAGGAGATCTCCATCTCGAGCATCCACCGGGCCAGGTCCACGCCGCCACCTGGGTGCATGCAGAAGTAGCGGACCAGATCCTGTTCCGGCTGGCCCTGGTAGTAACGGTGGAACCCGGTGTGGATGATCAGGACGTCGCCCCGGCGCACCTCCACCCGGTCGAGAATGTGCTCCGGCTTGATCACATCCCAGTCTTTGCACACGTCGGACACGTCGACGACGACGCCTTCGTGGACGAGCTTCTCCAGCGGCAGCGAGGCAATGTCCAGGCCGCCGTCGGTACCGTGCATGGGGCCATCGAGGTGGGTCCCGGTGTGCAGTGAGGTCTCGATCCGCTGGGAGACGATCCGGTTCGTCTGCAGCGTCTGGGTGTAGTAGATGCGCGCCCCGGGGTAACCGACCCAGCCGGGCGTGTGCAGGTTCCATGGGTGGGTCAGATCGACGAGACGCATGTTCTGTTCCCTCATCTCCTGAAGTGCCGCTGTTGACCAGATAACAAGCTGTAAGATATATCATGTACCATGAGTGAGAGGCCTGGTGGGACTGGTGTGCAGGTGATTCCCCTGCGTGGCACTGGTCCGCTGCTGCCCATCGTCCAGGGGGATGGATCCGCGCGGGCGGTGATCTGGCCGGGCACTGGCGCGACCATGCGGTCCATTCACCTGGTCCAGCTCGCACCGTCGTCGGGAACTGTCCCGCTGGTGCACCCCACCGAGAGTGTGTACTACGTCCTGGATGGGACCGGGACGGTGGCCGGGGACGGCCCGTCACCGGCCACACCGCTGGCTCCTGGGGCGATGGTGCACGTGGGACCGGGAACCGGGTATCGCTTCGCCGCCGGCACCGGCGGGCTGGAGATCTTTGGCGGGCCATGCCCGTACGACCCGGCCATCTACGGCGACGCGGACGGCGCGCGCGGCGGGGCGGACGCTGCGCACGGCGGGCCGGCCGGCCAGGCCGGCCGCACCGGCAGCGCCCTGATTCAGGTGCTCCACCAGGACAGGCCCGCGCTGATGCTGCCGATCATCTCCGCCGACGCCAGGATGATCGTCTGGCCGGGCATCGGCGCCTGGACAGCGACCATGAACTACGTCCGGATGCAGCCCGGCGAGGAGAACTCCCCGCACACGCACCCCGGGTCAGAGGACACCATCGTGATCCTTGACGGCCGTGGCAGCATCGATGACCTGACCAGCGGGAAGACACACGAGTTCCGGGCTGGTGACGTTATCCACGTCCCGGCCGGGGTGCGTCATGCCGTACGCGCCAACCGCGGCCAGAACGTGGTGAGCGCCGGCGGCCCGTGCCCGGCCGACCTGCCGTTCCTGCGATTGTGCGGCGCGGAGATCCCCGAACCTCTGCAGAGCACGCCGGGCACGCAGTGGCGTCATCACACTCCTTGACACGGGTGGGCGACCACCCTCAGCGGACCATGAGAGAAGGCGACGATGCGCAGTCACGCCATACCCGCCAGCACCTGGGCAAGGAGCGTGGCCGTCCTGGCCGTGCTTCCGCTGCTCCTCATGCTCGCAGCCTGCGGTTCTCACAGCTCCACCGGCGCGGGCGGGGTCAGCGGCAGCGGAGCGCTCACCTTTGCCGTCTTCAACCCCTTCAGCGGCCCTGATGCGAGCTTCGGCCCGGAGCAGCTCGCGGGCTGCATTCCCGCCGCGGCAGCCATCAGTGCCGCCGGCGGCATCCTTGGCCACAAGACGGTTACCTGCAAAACGGCTGACAGCCGGGGTGACCCAGCCGACGCTGTGCCGGCCGCCGAGCAGCTGATCTCGACGACACCATCGCTGGTGGGGGTCCTCGGGCCGAGCTCAGACGAGGCGAGTGCGACTGTCCCCTTGTTCAACCGGGCACATATCCCGATGTTCACCGACACCGGCCAGGCGGTGTTCAACCAGAGCTCCTTCGCGTACTTCTACCGGATCACCCCGCCCGACGACGCGGTCGGCTATGCGATGGCCGTGTACGCGCACCAGAAGGGGTACCTCACCGCCGCCGCGGTGTTCGGCAACGACATCAGCTCCCAGGGGTCGCTGCCTACCGTCGTGTCTGGCTTCAAGAAGATCGGCGGCAAGATCGTGCTGGTCCAGAAGATCCCGCTGGACCAGAGTTCTTACCGGACCGAGGTGTCGGCGCTGGTAGCGGCACATCCCGACGTGATCTTCACCGAGGCCGATCCGCAGACGAGCGCGACCTACTTCGCCGAGATGAGGCAGCTCGGGCACCTCGGCCCGTTCATCGGCACCGACGGGACCACGCAGCCGCCATGGCTGAAGGCCGTGGGACACGCGGTCGGGGCGCCGAACCTGAAGCGCTTTTACGTCGGCGCACAGCCCTACGCGCCCACCACGGGAGTGCCCTACCAGCTGTGGCTCTCGCAGATCCAGGCGGTCAGGTCGCAGGTGACCCAGCCCGCCAGCCAGTGGTACGGCGACTCCTACAGCATGGCGGCATGGGACAGCATCAACCTCATGGCGCTCGCCATGGAGGCCGCCAAGAGCACGAACCCAAGCGTTTACCGGCCATGGATCGTGAAGCTGACCTCGCCATCGCCTGGCGCGGTCGTGGTGCACGACTTCGCACAGGGGAAGGCCGCGCTCTCCCACGGCAAGGCAATCCAGTACGTCGGCGCCACCGGCGGCATCAGCTTTGACAAGTGGCAGAACTCGCCCGGCGCGTTTGAGATTGTCTCCTCCGACGGCTCGACCAAGGTGGCGACGTACACCGCCGCGCAGATTGCGGCCGCGAAGTAGCCTGGGCCGCGCCCTTCCGATGTCATGGTCATCGTGCGTGAGAGATAAGGGGAGCGTCTGGCATGACGGGCAGCCTCTTCGTCCAGTCGATCGGGTTCGGCCTGGTGACAGCGTCGATCCTGGCGCTGGCCTCGGTGGGCTTCACCCTGCAGTTCGGCGTCTCGAACATCCTGAACCTCGCCTATGGCGACCTCATGACCGCCAGCGCGTTCGTGGGGTACGCGGTCAACCAGGCGGGTGGCGGCATCGCCGGGTCGCTCGCGGCCGGGGCGGGGTTCGGCGCGCTGGCATCGATGCTGCTGAACCGCTACGTCTACCGGCGGTTCGTGCGGCACGGCACGAAGCTGTTCGGGATGGTCGTGGTCACTCTCGCGGTGGGCATCATCGTGCAGAACATCCTGCTCGCCGCCTACGGTGCGACGTTCTTCAGCTACAGCTTCTCGGCCGGGAAGCAGGTGCACATCCTCGGAATGGTCTTCGACACGTCCCAGCTCATGATCATCGGCTTGTCGGTGGTGACCATGGGCCTGGTGCAGCTTCTGCTCACCCGGACCAGGCTGGGCAAGGCCATGCGCGCGACCGCCGCCAACCCCGGCCTCGCGCAGGCCTCAGGCATCGCGACCGACCAGGTCACCGACCTGGCCTGGCTGATCTCGGGAGCACTGTGCGGCCTGGCCGGGATCGTGCTGGTGCTCAACACCAGTGCCTTTCAGTCGACCACCGGCAATGACTTCCTCGTCATCATCGTCGCGGCGGCGATGCTCGGCGGCGTGGGCCGGCCGGTTGGCGCCATGCTGGCATCGATCGTGCTCGGGGTGGTGACCGAGGCGGCGGCGGGGTTCCTCTCGCCGAGCTTCAAGGAGGTCATCGCCTTCGGGGTGCTCGTCGTCGTGCTGCTGTTCCGGCCCGCCGGGATCTTCGGCCAGGGATCGACGGTGAAGGAGGTCCCCACATGAATGCCGCGTTCACCTTCTATGCCACGACGATCCTTGTCTACCTGGGGGTCGACATCCTGGCGGTCTGGAGCCTCAACCTGCAGTACGGGGTGGCCGGCATCTACAACTTCGCCTGGATCATGTTCCAGGCGGTCGGGGCCTATACCGCTGGTGTGCTCACGCTCGGCCCGGCCACCGGCAACGGCGGGTTCCAGCAGTACATCCTCGGCCTCCGGCTGCCCGAGCCGCTGCCCCTGCTGGCGGCTGGCGTGGTCTCCGGGGCGCTGGCACTGGTCGTCGGGATCGTGGCGCTGCGCCGGCTGCGCACCGACTACCAGGCGATGGTCATGCTGGTCATCTCGGTCATCGCGGTGCTCGTCATCGAGAACGTCACCGGGCTCTTCAACGGCCCGGCCGGCCTGTCGCTGGTCCCGCAGCCGTTCGGCTCGCTGCCGCTGTCCTCGCTGGGATACCAGTGGTTCTACGTCGCCCTCACCGCGGTGGTCTGCCTCATCGTTTACCTGTTCGTGCACCGTGTCACGTCCTCCCCGCTCGGCCGGGCGCTCCGGGCGACCAGGGACAACGAGGACGCGGCTCAGGCACTGGGCAAGGACGTTGTGCGGCTCCGGCTGTTCGTGTTCGTGCTCGGCGGCGCGATCGCCGGGATCAGCGGGGCGGTCCTCATCCAGTTCATCGGGGCCTGGTCCCCGGGATCGTGGGCCTACGTGGAAACGCTCGTCGTGCTGACCGCGATCATCGTCGGCGGCACCGGCAACAACGCGGGGGTGATGCTCGGCGCGCTGCTGGTGCCGGTCGCCTTCAACGAGGCGACCCGTTTCATCCCGCAGTTCGGCAGGCCAGGCCTGGTCGACGCGCTGCAGTGGATCGTGATCGGGCTGCTTGCCCTGGCCTTCCTCTGGTTCTGGCCGCGCGGCATCATCCCGGAGCGGCGGCGCCGGTTCCCCGGGACGCCCGCCGTGTCCGCCCAGTTGGCCGACCCCGGTGAGGTGGCATGAGCTTGTCCGTGGAGCAGGAACGCCAGCGGGCGCCGGGTGACGAGGCCCTGCTGTCCGTCGCGGGGCTGCGGCGCGAGTTCGGCGGCGTCTGGGCAGTCGCCGACGCCACGTTCGGCCTCCGCCGGGGCGCGATCACGAGCCTGATCGGGCCCAACGGCGCCGGCAAGTCGACGGTCGTCGGGATCGTCGGGGGTGCGATCGCGCCCAGCGCGGGCCGGGTCGTCTTCGACGGGGCCGATATCACCGGGCTGCCGCCACACCAGCGCGCCCGGATCGGCCTGGTGCGCACCTACCAGCTTTCCAGCGAGTTCGGCAGGCTTACGGTGCTGGAAAACCTGCTCGTGGCCAGGCCGGGCCAGCATGGCGAGCGAATCCGCACGCTGCTCTACGGCAAAAGGTCCTGGCGCAGGCAGGAGGCCGAACTCGTGGACCAGGCCAGGGTCCTGCTGGACCGGTTCGCCATGAGCGGCATGGAAGACGAGTACGCGGGCAACCTGAGCGGAGGCCAGAAGCGGCTGCTCGAAATCATGCGCGCCCTCATGTGCCAGCCCAAGCTCCTGCTGCTGGACGAGCCGATGGCCGGCGTGAACCCCACCCTCGCCCAGAAGATCGAGGGCTATCTGGCCGGCCTGGCCGCCGAAGGGCTGACCATGCTGCTGGTCGAGCATGAGCTCGGCCTGGTCGAGCGGCTTTCCGAATCGGTGATCGTGATGGCGCAGGGCAAGGTGATCGCTACCGGCACCATGCCAGAGCTGAGGGCGCGACCGGAGGTGCTGCATGCCTACCTCGCCGGCTGACGGCCCCGTGCAGCCTGACATTCCTGGCCGCCCCGCCGCCGGGCAGGGCCGCCCGGCGGCCGTGCTCACGGTGACGGACGTGGTGAGCGGATACGGCGGGCCGCCGATCGTCCGCGGGGTGACTGCGCAGGTCGGCGCCGGTGAGATCGTGACGATTGTCGGCCCTAACGGTGCGGGCAAGAGCACGCTGCTCAAGGCGATCGCCGGGCTGCTCCGGGCCGAGTCCGGGCGGGTGACACTCGACGGCGCCGACATCACCAACCAGCGCACCAACCGCCTGGCGCGGCTGGGCCTTGGCTACGTGCCCCAGAGCAACGACGTGTTCGACCCCCTCACCGTCCGGGAGAACCTGGAGGTCGGCGGCTACCGCGTGCCGCGGCCGCAGGTCGGTGCCCGGATAGACGAGGTCACCAGCCTGCTCCCGGCGCTGGGCGGGCTCATGGGCCGGCGGGCGGCCAAGCTTTCCGGTGGCGAGCGGAAGATGGTCGCGGTGGGGCGGGCGCTGATGAGCAGGCCGCGCGTGCTCCTGCTCGACGAGCCGACCTCCGGGCTGTCGGCCGAGCGGTCCACCCAGCTGCTGACCAGGGACATCCGCGCACTCGCTGAGTCGGGGGCGTCAGTGCTGCTGGTGGAGCAGAAGGCGCTCGCCGCGCTGGAGATCTCGCACTGGGGGTATGTCCTCGCCCTTGGCCGGGTGGTCATCTCCACGCCCGCGGCCGAGCTGCTCGCCCGGCCCGATCTCGGCGAGGTGTTCCTCGGCCAGGTAGCCACCCCGGAACCGGCCCGGCCAAGCGAGGCTCCCACCAGCGAGGCCATGACATGAGCCGCCCGCTCACCGGGCCCCTGCCGGGGCACGAGCTCTAGGGGAGATGATGAAGCCCGCATCGTTCAGCTACCACCGCGCGCGATCCGCCGACGAGGCCGTGTCGCTGCTCGCCGAGCTTGGTGACGACGCCAAGCTCCTGGCCGGCGGCCAGAGCCTGGTCGCGATGATGAACTTCCGTCTCGCCCGCCCGGCCGCACTGGTGGACATCAGCAGGCTCGCCGAGCTGCGGTACGTCCGCGCGCACGACGGGGGCCTGCGGATCGGTGCCCTCGCCCTGCACCGTGACCTGGAGCGGCTCACCGACCCGGGCCTGCTGGCCGGTTTCGGGATGCTGCCGCAGGCGGCGCGGTACATCGGCCATTACGCGATCCGGGCCGCGGGGACGTTCGGCGGCAGCATCGCCCACGCCGACCCGGCCGCCGAGTGGTGCATGGCCGCCTTGCTGTTCGACGCCCAGATGGTGGCGCGCGGCCCCGGCGGCGAACGGGTGATCCCGGTTGCGGGCTTCTTCAAGGGGTTCCTGGAAACCGGGCTCCGCCCAGACGAGATGATCACCGAGGTGCGGCTGCCTGCGCCCCGGCCCGGCGCTGCCATCTGCGAATTCGCGCGCCGGCACGGCGATTTCGCCATCGTGGCCGTGGCAGCGGCGGTCGACCGCGACGGCGGTGTCTGCCGCGACGCCCGGGTCGTGCTCGGCGGGGTCGCGGGCACGGTGGACCGTGCCGCCGGCGCCGAGGCCACCCTGATCGGCTCCAGCCTGGATGCGGACGTGATCGCGGCGGCCGCGCGGCAGGCGGCCGCCGGGACCGACCCGCCCGGCGACATCCACGGGTCCGCGGAGTATCGCCGCCATCTCATCCAGGTGCTCGCGGCACGCGCGATCGGGGAGGCGGCCGGCCATGCCTGACCTGACTGGTGGCCCGGCAGTGGCCGCGGGGGCTGCCCCGGCGGTGGGTGCTCCGCCCGGCACCGCACCGGCAGGGCGCTGGATCGGGCAGCCGCTGCGCCGTGCCGAGGACCGCTACCTGCTCACCGGGCGGGGCCGTTTCGTCGGCGATCTTGAGCCGTCCGGCACGCTGCACCTGGCGCTGGTGCGCAGTTATGTCGCCTCGGCGGCGATCGAGGCTGTCGACGCCTCGGCGGCGCTCAGCCTGCCCGGCGTCGCGGCCGTGATCACCGCCGCCGACCTGGCCGGGGTGGCGCCGCTGCGCGGGGTCCTGGACCGGCCCGAGTTCGTCGCGACCGATATGCCGATCCTGGCCGCCGACCGGGTCCGGCATGTGGGCGAGCCCATCGCCGCGGTCCTGGCGGAGTCGGCCTACCTCGCCGAGGACGCGGTGGAGCTCGTGGAGGTTACCTACGGGGAGCTGCCCGCGGTGGCCAGCGCCGGGGAGGCGCTGGCACCCGGTGCGGCCGCGGTGCACGAAGCGGCCCCGGGCAACGTGCTGGTCGACTTCACCCCGATGCCGACGCCCGGCCTGGACGGCATCTTCGCCTCCGCCGCCCACGTGGTCGAGGCGGAGGTTTCGTCGGGGCGCGTCACGGCAGCCCCGATGGAGGGCCGCGTGTGCCTGGCGGCCTTCGATGAACGGACCGGGCAGGTCGTGCTCCAGACCTCGACCCAGGTGCCGCATACGGTGCGGACCGCGGTCGCCCTGTCGCTGGGCATGGACGAGCATCAGGTGCGGGTGATCTCACCCGACGTGGGCGGTGGTTTCGGGCAGAAATGCGTGGTGGCACGGGAGGAGGTGCTCGCCGCCGCGATAGCCCGGCTGCTGCGCCGGACCGTCAAGTGGGTCGAGGACCGGCGGGAGGGGCTCACGGCCGGCTTCCAGGCCCGGGAGCAGTTCTACCGCCTCCGCGGCGCGTTCGACGCGGATGGGCGGATGCTCGGCCTGGACGCCGATATCCGCTGTGACGTCGGCGCTTACTCCTGCTATCCGGTGACCTGCGGGGTCGAGGTGCTGATGGCGGCCAACGAGCTGCCCGGGCCCTACCGGGTGCAGAGCTACCGGGTCCGCTCGCGTGGCATCGCGACGAACAAGACACCGATCGCCCCGTACCGGGGGGTGAGCCGCCCGCAGGCGGTTCTCGCCATGGAGCGGCTGATGGACGAGGCGGGGCGGGCGACCGGCCTGGGCGCGGTGGGGGTGCGCGACCGCAACCTCATCGACGCGTCGGAGTTTCCCTACCGGAACGTGATGGGTGCCAGCTATGACGCCGGGACCTACCGGGAGTCGCTGGCACAGTGCGCCGAGCTGCTCGGCTATGGCGACTGGCCGGCCGTGCAGGCGCGGGCCCGGGCGGAAGGCCGGCTTACCGGGCTCGGGCTGGCCTGCTTCGTGGAGCCCACCGCGTACGGCACCGCGTCGTTCGGCATGCGCAAGATGACCATCGTGCCCGGCTACGAGCAGGCGACCGTGCGGATGGACCCGAGCGGGAGCGTGATCGTGCTGGCCGGCACACACTCACACGGTCAGGGGCATGCCACCACGTACGCCCAGATTGTCGCGGACGCGCTTGGCATCGACCCGGGCCGGGTCCGGCTCCGGCAGGGTGACACCGAGCTCGTGCCGCACGGCTGGGGCACCTTTGCCAGCCGCTCGATCGTGGCGGGCGGCGGGGCGGTCGCCCGTGCCTCGGCAGACCTGGCTGGCCAGCTGCGGGAGATCGCCGCGCACCTGATGGAAGCCGCGCCCGCCGACCTGGAGCTGGCCGGGGGCATGGCCCAGGTGCGCGGTGACCCCGCCACATCGGTGCCGATCGGCGAGCTCGCCAGGACCGCCCATCACGCCGCGCACCTGCTGCCGGACGGGCTGGGCCGGGGCCTGGAGGCGACGGCGTCCTTCGACCCGGAGGGGACCTTCTCGAACGCGACCCACGGTGCGGTCGTCGAGGTGTCGCCCAGCACCGGCGGGGTGCGGCTGGCCCGGTACGTCGTCGTCGAGGACTGCGGCGTCATGATCAACCCGATGATCGTCGACGGCCAGGTGGCCGGCGGCGTCGCGCAGGGGATAGGCGCCGCGCTCTTCGAGGAGCTGTGCTTCGATGAGTCGGGCCAGCCCGTCTCCGGCAGCTTCGTCGATTACCTCGTCCCGACCGCGGCGGACCTGCCGGAGTTCGAGATCCACCACCTCTGCACGCCCACGCCGCGGACGCCGACCGGCTCGAAGGGCATGGGGGAGGGCGGCAGCATCGGCGCCCCCGCCGCCGTCCTGAACGCGGTCAACGACGCGCTTGCCCAGGTCGGCGCCCACGTCGAGCGCGTCCCCATCCGCCCCGCGGATGTCATGGCCGCGATCACCGCCGCTGCCAGCAGTGACCAGTCCGCCGACAGGAAGGAGGCGAAGTGACCGACGCTCAGTCGATTCGCATCACGGTGAACGGCACCGAGCACGAACTGGCCGTCGAGCCGCGCCGCACGCTCGCCGATGTGCTGCGGCACGACCTGGCGTACACCGGCACGCACGTCGGCTGCGAGCACGGCATCTGCGGTGCCTGCACGGTGCTGGTGGACGGGCTGCCCGCGCGTTCCTGCCTGATGTTCGGCGTCCAGGCGGATGGCAGGTCGGTGGAGACCGTGGAGGCGCTCGGCACGCCCGACGCGCTGGGCCCGCTGCAGCAGGCATTCACCGACCACCACGGCCTGCAGTGCGGGTTCTGCACGCCGGGCTTCCTGATGCTGGTCACCGCGTTCCTGCGGGAGACACCGTCGCCGACCGACGAGGAGATCCGCGAGGTGGTCGCGTCGAACCTGTGCCGGTGCACCGGGTACCAGGGCATCCTCCGGGCGGTGCGGGCGGCCGCGGACGCCGGCGCCGGAAGCTGATGAGCTACGTCGGCAGCCGGGTGGGGCGGCTGGAGGATCCCAGGCTGCTCACGGGCACTGGCCATTTCGCGGACGACGAGGACCGGCCAGGCCAGCTCTGGATGCGCGTCGTCCGCTCGCCGGTCGCACACGCCACGCTGGGTGCGGTGGACATATCAGGCGCGCTGGCGCTGGACGGCGTCCGGGCAGTCCTGACCGGCGCCGACGTCAGCCTGCCGCCGATTCCGGTACGGGTCAGCCCCGACCCCGGTGACCTGCTGGGCTACCTGCAGCCGGTGCTGGCCCAGGGCCGGGTCCGCTACGTTGGTGAGCCGGTGGCGGTCGTGGTGGCCGACGATCCGTACCAGGCCGAGGACGGAGCCGACCTCGTCGCCATTGACTACGCCGAGCTCGCGCCGGCGCGCGACGCGCGGACGGCCTGCGGACCCGGCGCGCCGCAGCTGTTCCACCGGCTGCCTAACGAGGTGGCCCTGGTGACCGCGTCGTTCGGTGACGCGGCGGCGGCGTTCCGCGATGCGGCGCACGTGGTCGAGCTGGATGTTGCTATCGGCCGGCAGACCGCGGTCCCGATCGAGCCGCGCAGCCTGCTGGCCGAATGGGATGAGGCCAGGCAGTCGCTCGACGTCTGGGGCGCGACGAAGGTCCCGCACTTCAACCGCCGGGTGATCGCCGGGGTGCTGGGTATCCCGCCTGCGCAGGTCCGGATGCACCGGTGCGACGCGGGCGGGGGCTTCGGGGTGCGCGGCGAGCTGTACCCGGAGGACATCCTGGTGGCCTACCTGGCGCGGCTGCTCGGGCGGCCGGTCAAATGGACCGAGGACCGCGCGGAGCACATGGTCGCCGTCAACCATTCCCGCGACCAGGCGCACCGCATCGCCGGGGCTTTCGACTCCGGCGGGCGGCTGCTCGCTATACGTGACGAGATCTGGCACGACAACGGCGCCTACATCCGGACACACGGCCTGACGGTTCCCGAGCTCACCGTCAGCATGCTGCCAGGCCCGTACCGCATGACGAGCTTCGAAGCGACGGCTCACGTGGCGGTCACAAACAAGACCCCGTGCGGCACCTACCGCGCGCCGGGCCGGTACGAGGGCACCTTCGCCCGTGAACGCCTGCTCGACACAGCCGCGTCCGTGCTGGGCATCGACCCGGTCGAGCTCCGCCGGCGGAACCTGCTCGGTCCCGGTGAGCTGCCCCACGACCGCCAGCTGCGTGCGCTCGGCACCGATGTGGTGCTCGATGAGGGGGACTACCCGGGGCTGCTTGAGCGGGCGGTCACCGAGTCCGGCTACCTGTCCTGGGCACGGGAGGCGCGTGCGTGCCGCAGCGCTGGCCGCCTCGTTGGCACCGGGCTGGCCGTGTTCCTTGAGAAGAGCGGCCTCGGTCCCTACGAGGTCGCTGAGGTGCAGGTCGATCCCGCCGGCAGGGTCCAGGTGACGGTCGGCGGCACGTCGCTCGGCCAGGGCATCGAGACGGTGCTCGCCCAGATAGCGGCCGACGTGCTGGGTGTCTGCCCGGACAGCGTCAGTGTCATAGCCGGCGACACCGGGATGCTTGGTGACGGGGTCGGCTCGTGGGCCAGCCGCTCGACCGTCGTCGGCGGCTCGGCTGTCCTCCGCGCGGCCGAGGCGACAGGTGCTCTTGCCCGGCAGGCCGCCGCCGTCCTGCTGGGCGCCGGCGATGCCGAACTGCGCCTGGCCGGTGGGCGGGTGACTCTCATATCCGCCGCCCAGGCCGGATCGCAGGGTCAGCCGGGGGAGCGGGCCGGCCCGCTGGCCGCGTCGGTCACCCTCGGCGAGATCGCCGCCGCACTCGCCGGCCGGCCCGCGGACGGGGAGCTCCCGCCCGGCCCGCTCGGCGCCAGGCGGGAGTTCTCGGTGGACCATATGACCTACCCCTATGGTGTGCACCTGGCACAGGTTGAGATCGACCGGGGCACCGGGGCGGTCAGGGTCCTGCGCTACTTCGTCGCCTATGAGGTCGGCCGGGCGATCAATCCCGCCACGGTGGACGGGCAGCTCGTCGGCGGGGCGATCCAGGGTATCGGCGGGGCACTGTTCGAGGAGGTGGCCTACAGCCCCGAGGGCCAGCCGCTCACCGCGAGCCTCATCGACTACCTGCTGCCGTCCGCTCACGAGGCGCCCGAGGTCGCCACCCTCGTGACCGAGGATTACCCTTCCGGGTCGAACCCTCTCGGCGCCAAGGGCGCAGGCGAAGGAGGGATCACCGCCGCTGGCGCGGCAGTCGCCAGCGCCGTGGGTGACGCCCTCGGGACGCCGAGCGTGCCGACGCGGTTGCCGATCACGCCGGAGCGGGTCTGCCAGCTGATCGAGGCCAGCTCCGGCGCCACCGGCTCCGCCTAGTCGTGGGCGGGCCGGCTGTTAGCCCTGACCGGGCAGCCGGCCGTTTAGCCAGCTGGTGCGCAACGCAGGATAGTTCATTCTTCGAGGTAGCGGATAGCTCCGAGGATGTGTTGCTGGGTAATGGCCTGGGCGCGGGCAGCATCACGGTCCCGGAGTGCGTCGATAAGCTCTCTGTGCTCGGCGACGGATTCGTCGCGGGGGCGTGCCACCTGCGGTCCTTGCGGGAACGACTGCCAGAGCAGGCGCATGAGAGCCAGCAGCAGGGGCGAGCCGGCCATCTCATAGACCCGGAAGTGAAGCGTGCGGTTGATGTCATTGACCTCGCCTGGGCTCAGGTTCTCGCCGGCGAGCCGCTCGTTGTAGGACTCAAGCTCGGCGATGCCCTCGTCGGAGATCTTGGGTGCAGCCAGGAATGCGGCGAGTCCTTCGAGGACGGCCCGTATCTGGTACTTCTCCCTGGTGCCGCCCGCCTCAGCCTCGACGACCGTCGACCCCTTGTGCGCGTCGTACCTGACAAGGCCCTCCGACTCAAGCCACCGCAGCGCCTCGCGAACCGGGGTGACGCTGACGCCAAAGCGCTCCGCAAGGTCACGCTGCCGTAGCTGTGCCCCTGGCTTCAGTTCGCCGCTGATAATAAGTTCCCGGAGCAGGGCCGCGATGAAGTTGCTCTTGCTCAGATAGACTCTCCGGCCGGCCGGCTGGTCCGCCTGCCCGAGCGGCAATGCACTGCTTTGAGCCCCATCCATATCGATTACATATGTTATCGCATATGGCACCTGAGTTCTCGGCTGTCATCGCTGGTCCCCGGCCCGGCGGCTGACACCTGGGGGGAAAGCTCAGGCAGCATCGCGGGTCAGTGGCCATAGCCGTGGCCGCGGTCATGGCCGCCGCGTTCAGGCGCGGGCGTCGCAGTGCACGCGCCCGGCTGCGGGGACGGCGTCGCTGACGGCGATCTCTACCCGGCGGCCTATCTGGCCGGCCTGCGCCAGGGACAGCGCTCCGTCGAGGCGTGCTTCGACTTCCAGCAGGAGGGTCCGGCCCATCCAGCGGCCCCGCGCGGCGGCTGACTGGATGCCTGGCACCGCCGTTGCGGCGTTCTCCGCGGCGTCCAGGTCGGCGGGGTCCAGGCCGTCCATCAGCCGGATGATCATGTCCTTGGTGACCTCGTAGCCGACATGGCAGATGAACGCGGTGATGGCGAACCCCGCGATCGGGTCGCCCCACGGATACCCCGCTGCGACCAGGGCCAGCCCGGTCAGGGCGCCCAGGGAGGAGATGGCGTCCAGCCAGGAGTGCCGGGCGTCGGCGATGAGGGTGAGTGAGCCGATCCGCTTGCCGACCCGCCGCTTGTACCAGGCGACGGCCTGGTTGCCGGCGATGCCCAGTGCGGCACCCGCCATGCCGGCCCGCAGATCGGTGGTATGGCCATGCCCGACCAGCTTGCGGTAGCTCTCGTACCCGGCGAACAACGCGCTGAGCCATATCACCAGCGCCACGCCGAGCCCGGCGAGGTCTTCCGCGCGCTCATACCCGTAGGGGTGACGGCGGGAGGCTGGTTTCCTGGACACCCGGAAGCCGAGGAACACCACGGCGGAGGTGGACACGTCCGACAGGTTGTGGATCGCATCGCCAAGCAGGGCGACTGACCCGGTGACCACGGCGAGCAGCAGTTCCACCAGGCCTGTCAGCGCGAGCCCGGCCGCGGAGAAACCGACCGCCCGGTTCGCGTCCCGCCGGTGCGCGGCATCGGCACCGGCCGCCCGCTGGCTGCCGAGCGCGACATCGGTCATGGCTTGCTTCCTCTCCTGGGCAGCACGTGCCAGCAGGCGCCTGGGCGCCGCCGGCCTCCGCACTATACCGGATCGTATGAAGATCTAATCATGTGTACATCAGTGGTATCCTCCCGGTCATGGGACACGGTGTGCGGGGCCATTCCACACCGGCCGCTCGCATTGACGAGCAGACCGCCGCTGCGGTCGCGGCGACGATGCAAGCCCTAGCCACCCCGAGCAGGCTGCGCATCCTGGGCCGGCTGCGCCAAAGCCCGGCGGCCGTCGGTGAGCTGGCCGCCGATGTCGGGATGGAGCAGTCAGCGGTCTCCCACCAGCTGCGGATGCTGCGCCATCTCGGCCTGGTCACCGGGCAGCGAGCGGGGCGCACCGTGACCTACGCGCTGTTCGACAGTCATGTGGCGATGCTGCTCGACGAGGCTGTCTATCACGCCGAGCATCTGCGCCTCGGAGTCCGCGACACCCCCGCCACGAGCACGGGCGTCAGGTAGTTCCCGGACCGCGGCATTCGCACCGCGCCCTCAAGCCGGGCCTCGCCAAGCTGGTGGCCCAGTACCGCGGCGCCAGGCCAGCCAATGACGGGAGGCGGCCTGCTGAGGTCAGCCCGCGCTGAGTTCCCCGGCGCGGATCCCGGCGATGAGCTCACGCCACTGGGCGGGGGTGAGCACCAGGACCGGGCCGCTGCGGTCCTTCGAGTCGCGGACCGCGACGATCCCGGGCAGGTTGCCGGCCACCTCGACGCACGCGCCGCCGTTGTTGCTGTAGCTGCTGGTGCGCCACACGGCACGGGACCGGTCGAGTTCCGGGGCATCCATCCCGCGCCTCCTCCTCGCATCGGTCAGGTCATCTCGGCCGCCGACCGGGCGATCAGCGCCTTGGACTCGTCCGGATCGAGCGCCTTGGCCATCAGATGGCTGTACATCGCTGCGTAACGCTCGACTTCGGGCGGCCTTTCCAGGTAGAGGCTACCCGCCTGGCTCTCCAGGTAGACGACATCGGGGTCGGCGGGCTCCGGAAAGCCAAGGACGATGAACGAACCATCCATGGCCGGGTGCGCACCTGCCCGGAAGGGAAGCACCTGAACGGTTACGTGCGCTAGATCGGCCGTTTCCGCGATGTGCTGGAGCTGGGCGCGCATCGTGCTGGCGCCACCGACGACGCGGCGGATGACGGCCTCGTTCAGCACCGCCCAGAATCTTGGTGGGTCATCACCGGTCAATCGTTCCTGTCGCGCGAGCCGCACTGCGGCCTTGCGCTCAATGGTCTCCTCATCTCCGGCGGCCGGCGCAGCGCGCATGAACGCCCGGTAGTAGTCGGCGGTCTGCAGGAGCCCTGGCACGAGCTCAGCGGCATAGTCATGGATGACAGCCGCCTCCGCTTCCAGGCCGAGGTACACCTGGAACCACTCGGGAACCGCGTCGGTGTAGGAGCGCCACCATCCGCGTTCGCGGGCCTGGCGGGCCAGGGTGAGCAGGACCTCCCGCTGGTCCCCATGGATGTCATAGAGGTCCAGCAGGCGGCGCAGGTCAACCGGGCGGATGCGCCGGTCGCC